>NZ_JBXAPO010000006.1:0-439937 GCF_058804065.1 Bradyrhizobium sp. GW821-FHT13H05
CCTGATCTATGCCAATACCGTCGTACAGCGCGGAACGCCATGGACCGAAAAAGCCGCATAGCCTTTAATGGTTGCTACGAGGCCGCATTCACCTTAGCTTGCTCAACAGCGCCATCAGTGTCTCGCGCTCCCTGGCGTCGAGCGGCGCCAGCGTTTCGCGGGTGATGGCGAGCGCGTTCGGCGCCAGCTTTTCCGCAAGCTGTTGACCGGCGCGCGTCAGGCTCACCAGCAGGCGCCGTCCGTCCTCCGGATCCTGGCTGGTCTCGGTCAGGCCGCGCGCCGTCATCCGGTCGATTACGCCCTTGATGGTCGCGACATCCATCGCGGTCAGTCGTCCGAGCTGGTTCTGCGAGCACGGCCCGGTCTCGGCGAGTTTCGACAGCGCCGCCCATTGCGTCGGTGTCAGGTTGGTACCGATGTCGCGCGAGAAGATCGAGCTGTGGCGCTGCCAGACCTGGCGCAGGATGAAGCCGACCTGCTCGTCGAGCACGTAGGACGATTTGGACGGCTTGACGCTCTTCTTCGCCGCAACACTTCTCGCCATCCGTTCGCTGCCCTTCTCTTTGCCCTCACAACGACAAATGCGCGTCGCGGATATCCGGACGCGCATCAAGCTCGGCCATGGTGCCGCCGAAGCAGATGCGGCCACGCTCGATGATATAGGCGCGATCCGAGATCAGCCGCGCAAAGTGCAAATTCTGTTCGGAGACGACGATGCTGACGCCCTCCTTCTTCATGGTCAGGATGGCATCGACCATCTGCTCCACGATCTTCGGCGACAGGCCTTCCGAGGGCTCGTCGAGCAGCACCAGCGACGGATTGCCCATCAGCGTCCGCGCGATGGTGAGCATCTGCTGTTCACCGCCGCTCATGCGCCCGCCGGGACGATTCTTCATCTCGCCGAGATTTGGAAACAGCGTGAACAACTTGTCGCGCGTCCAGTATGGCGCATTCGGCCGCTTCGGCTGACGGCCGACTTCGAGGTTCTCCTCCACCGTCAGATCGGTGAAGATGCGCCGCTCCTCCGGAACGTAACCGAGGCCGTCGCGCACGATCTCATGTGTAGGACGCACCGAGACATCCTTGCCCTCGAACATGATGCGGCCGGTTCGCTGCGCCACGAGCCCGACGATCGAGCGGAACGTCGTCGACTTGCCGGCGCCGTTGCGGCCCAGAAGCGCCACCACCTCACCCTCGCCGACCTCGAAGCCGATGTCGAACAGGATATGCGCCGGGCCATAGTGACTGTTGAGGTCCTGCACCGTGAGCTTCATGCCGATGCTCCCTCGCGATGCTCGGCATCGTAGAGCAGGCCCTCGCCGAGATAGACGGCCTGCACTTGCGGATTGCTGCGTACTTCGGCCGGCGAGCCCTCGGCGATCAGCGTGCCACGATTGAGCACGATGATGCGATCGGCATGCTCGAACACGACGTCCATGTCGTGCTCGGTGAAGAGCACGCCGATCGATTTCTCCCGCGCGATCTGCGCGGTCAGCCGCATCAGGTCAACGCGCTCGCGGGGCGCCATGCCGGCGGTCGGCTCGTCCATCAACAACAGTCGCGGCTGGTTGGCGAGCGCGACCGCAAGCTCGAGCCGCTTGAGGTCGCCATAGGCGAGTTCGCCACAGGGCCGATCCGCATAGCCACCCATGCCGACCAGCTCGAGCAACCGGCCGGCCTCGCCGCGATCGACATTCGGCGCCGAGCCCCAGAGATTGAACAGCTGCTTCCCATGCGAGATCAGCGCGACCTGCACGTTCTCGCGCACGGTCATGGTGGCGAAGGTCGCGGTGATCTGGAAGGTGCGCCCGACCCCGAGCCGCCAGATCTCGCGCGGCTTCTTGCCGGTGGTCTCTTCGCCGAGCAGGCGGACGTGGCCGGTATCAGGCTTGTTCTGGCCGTTGAGCATATCGAAGCAGGTGCTCTTGCCCGCACCGTTCGGCCCGATCAGCGCCAAGATCTCGCCTGATCGCAGCGAGAACGAGACGCCGCGGACGGCGTGGATGCCGCCATAGGATTTGGTCAGACCTTCGACCGCGAGAAGTGGGGGTGCGAGGCTCATTCGGCAGACTCGATCGGCTTGGCGAGCAAGGAGGATCCCGGCGGCGATGACTTCCTGCGGCGCTGCGCCAGCATCTCGAGCATACCGACAATGCCCTTGGGGAAGACCACGACAATCAGCACGATGAAGCCGCCGAGCACGAGCTTCGACAGATCGGTCTGGCTGACCAGCCAGATATTCAGCGCCTTGTAGACGATGGCGCCGATCACCGCGCCTGACACCGTCTCGACGCCGCCGAGCAGCACCATGACCAGCGCGTCGACCGAAAGCGAGATGCCGAGATTATCAGGGAAGACGCTGCCCTTGAGATAGGCGAACAGCGCACCGCCAATGCCGGCGGTCGTGCCTGCGATCACGAAGGCGGTCCACTGGATGCGCTTGGCGTTGATGCCGACCGCCTCGCTGCGCAACACCGAATCGCGCGTGGCGCGGAGCGCATAGCCGAACGGCGAGAACACCATGACCCGCAGCGCGATGGTGACGAGTGCCGCGACGCCGAGCGCCAGCCAATAGAAATGCGACGGGCTCGCCGCCCATTTTTCCGGCCAGATGCTCAAAATGCCGTTGTCGCCGCCTGTGACACTCACCCACTGGAACGCGATCGACCAGACGATCTGCGCAAAGGCGAGCGTCAGCATGGCGAAATAGACGCCGGACAGCTGCACGGCGAAGAAGCCGAACACGGCGGCGCCCATGCAGCCCAGCAGCGGGCCGAGCAACAGGCACACGATCATCGGCAGCCCCGCCATCTTGGCGAGGAAGGCGACGCCATAGGCGCCGAGGCCGAAATAGGCGGCGTGGCCGAACGACGCGAGCCCGCCGACCGACATCAGGAAGTGCAGGCTGACGGCGAAGATCACGAAGATCGCGATTTCCGAACCGACGGTCAGGGCGTAATTGCCGGCGAACAACGGCAGCGTCGCTGCGATGACCAACGCTGCCAGCGAGGCGAGCCGCTCGTTCGACGTCAGCGGCCGCCAGGGATTGACGGTGAGACCCGGCGTCTTGCGCGCGGCCGCCTCCGGCTTGCCGAACAGGCCCCAGGGCCGCACGATCAGCACCACCGCCATCACCAGGAAGACCAGGATGATGGAGATCTTCGGAAAGATCAGGATGCCGAAGGCGTTGAGCTCGGAGACCAGCACCGCCGCGACGAAGGCGCCGACGATGCTGCCGAGGCCGCCGATCACGACCACGACGAAGACTTCGACGATGATGCGCAGATCCATCGCGTGATGCACGGCGTCGCGCGGGATCTGGAGCGCGCCGCCGAGGGCGGCGAGGAAGACGCCGACCGCAAACACGGATGTGAACAGCCATTTCTGGTTGACGCCGAGCGCTGCAACCATGTCGCGGTCCTGCGTCGCCGCTCGCACCAGCACGCCCCAGCGCGTGCGCTGGAATAGCAGCCAGAGGATACCGAGCACGACCGGGCCGAGCGCAATCAGGAACAGATCGTAGCTCGGGATGTTCTGGCCGAAGAAATCAATCGCGCCCTTGAAGCCCGGCGCGCGGCGGCCGACGAGATCGTCGGGCCCCCAGATCAGCACAACGAGGTCCTCGACCATCAAGGTCAGGCCGAAGGTCGCGAGCAGCTGGAACAATTCCGGCGCATGATAGATGCGGCGGAGCAAGACCATCTCGACGATGACGCCGATCAGGGCCACCGCGAACGCCGCCATGACGATCGCGCCCCAGAAGCCGAACGCGCCCGACAGCCGCTCCGTCAGCGTGAAGGCGATGTAGGCGCCGATCATGTAGAAGGCGCCATGGGCGAAATTCACGATCCGCGTCACGCCGAAGATGATCGACAGGCCCGAGGCCACCAGAAACAGCGACGCTGCGCTGGCGAGACCGGTCAGGAACTGTACGACATAAAAGGCCATCGGCGGTCCGGGTTGAGTGTTGCATGCCGCGGCATGCGAGACTTGGTTCACCTCTCCCCGCTTGCGGGGAGAGGTCGAATTTGCGCAACGCGCAAATTCGGGTGAGGGGGAGTCTCCGCAGGGCTTACTGTCACCTCCCTCGCGGAGGCTCCCCCTCACCCCGACCTTCTCCCCGCAAGCGGGGCGAGGGAGAAGGAAGAGATCAATCCTTCGGCCGCAGCTTCTCGACTTCGGCGTCGCTCGGGAGGTAGTCCGAGCCCTTCTTGTAGGACGAGTCCACCATCACGCCCTTGCCGTCCTTCAGCGCGGTCTTGCCGACGTAAGCGCCGAGCGTCGACTGGTGATCGATCTTGCGGAAGGTAATCTCACCGAGCGGCGACGGCATCGACAGCCCTTCCGCAGCAGTAATCAGCTTCTCAGGATCGGTCGAACCGGCCTTCGCGAGAATAGCGGCGGCCGACTTGATGGTCTGGTAGCCGACGATCGAGCCGAGACGCGGATAGTCGTTGTACTTGGCCTGATAGGCCTTCAGGAACGCATCGTGCTCGGGCGTCTTGATCGAGTACCAGGGATAGCCGGTGACGATCCAACCCTCCGGCGTCTCCTCCTTGAGCGGATCGAGATATTCGGGCTCGCCGGTCAGGAACGACACAACCTCGCGCCCCTTGAACAGGCCGCGGGTGTTGCCTTCACGCACAAGCTTGACGAGGTCGGCGCCAAAGGTGACGTTGAGGATGGCTTCGGGATTGGCGGCGGCAACCGCCTGCACCACCGGACCCGCATCGATCTTGCCCTGCGGCGGCCACTGCTCGTCGACCCACTGGATATCAGGACGCTTCTCCGACATCAGCTTCTTGAACACCGCGACCGCCGACTGGCCGTATTCGTAGTTCGGCGCTATCGTCGCCCAGCGCTTGGCCGGCAGCTTGCTGGCGGCTTCCACCAGCATCGCGGCCTGCATGTAGTTCGAGGGGCGCAGGCGGAAGGTGTACTTGTTGCCCTTGGACCAGGTCACGGCATCCGTCAGCGGCTCGGCCGCGAGGAAGAACACCTTCTTCTGGTTGGCGAAGTCGCTGACCGCAAGACCGATGTTCGACAGGAACGTGCCCGTCAGCATCGCAACGCCTTCGCTCGATACGAGCTCGTTGGCCGCCGTCTGTGCGTCAGCGGGCTTGCCGCCGTCGTCCTTGGAGATGACGACGAGCTTCTTGCCGTTGATGCCGCCGGCCGCGTTGATCTCTTCCACCGCGAGCTGCCAGCCCTTGCGATAGGGCTCGGTGAACGCCGGCAGCAGCGAATAGCTGTTGATCTCGCCGATCTTGATCTCCTGCGCCACGGCCGAATGAGCCATGCCGCCCGCCAGAAGCGCGAAGGCCGCGCCGACGAAGTAATTTCTTGCTCGCATCCCAACCTCCAGTTTTGAACTCTCTCGAGTCTTCTATTTCAGACCGTCTTCGCCCTTGATCTCCGCAACCGTCAGCCCGCCGACGCGCGGCAAGGGACGGCCGCTGTCGGTGACGGCGACCGCGACCATGATCTCGTTGGCGCGCGGCGCGTCATTGACCTGCACTTCCATGCCGTCGAAATGGCTGCGTACGAAAGCCGCGTCCTTGTGCCCAAGCGGAATGTCCAGCGTCGTACCGGGGCCGCTGCGCTTCTTCGACGACGGAATCAGCGCCGCGCCCTTGGTCAGAACCTTGCGCACCGGCGCGCCCATCTTGGGGTGAAGGATTGCGGCGGCATGTTCCAGCTCACCGTTCTCGCCGACGGCCGCGGCCTTGCCGTAACTCTGCGCTTTCGCACCGTCGATGCCGAGCGCCGCCACCGCGCGCTTCGACAAGAGCTCGCCGAGCTCCTCGCCGATCGCAATCAGCGGTGAGAGATCCTCGACATATTTTCCGGCAAAGGGATTTTCGATCACAGCGATCGCCGCCGCGCGCCGGGTCGGCGGCGAAACCTGGCGGCCCATCTCCATCTGCGTCTCTTCGACAACGGTGACGATCTTGCGGATGATCGCGCTCATGATTGTTTCCCCTGGGCTCTTCCCCGCTCAGGCATGAACCGCATTCCCCAGCACAGCCGGGCGCGATCGTTGCCGTTCAATGTCTTTCGGTCCGATGACAAGCATATCACCACTGAGCTGCAACACGGCACCCTCAATCAGCCCGCGATCGAACAATTCCCGTGCACATTCCGCGCCAGATTCCAGCGCAGCCGCGATCTCGCTCTGCGGCAATTCACCGACGTCGCGGGTCACAAGACGCGCGCCGAGATCGGTGTCAGGCTGAAGCTCGTTCGCAGGCGCCCTGATGATGGCGGGATGTCCGGGCAGATCGACAGCATTGGCGATCACGGTCGCCGCCGCATCGGCCTGCGACGCCGTCGCCGCCATCACCGTCACGGCATCGGCGATCCCGAGCGAAAAGCTGCGGCCATGGCGTCCGCTGGTCGCGATGCCGCGCACGGGCTCATCCGCATCGACCCGCATCGCCCGCATCACGCCGTCACGATCGGGGCGATCCATCAGGCCAACCGAAAAATGCTCGCCCGCGCCAAGATGCAGCGCGATGTCGCCGCCATTGTTGACGTAGGCCCGATCGAGCGTCGCAGCGTTCAGCATCGCGCCGAGAATCTCCTCCGCCACGCTGCCGGCCACCGCGGCCATCGGCGTAATGAAGCAGTCGGCGGCAAAGGGGGCCACGGCGGCAGACATGCGCCGCGCAACCACGCCCTTCAGCGAGCACGCCCCTGGCTTCGCCGCCTCGCGCAGCTCGGGCAGCTCCACGCAAAGCTCGTCGAGCAGCCCGGAGAAACGGCGCGCCGCCGCCTCATAAGCCGCACGCACCTCTCCTGCCTCTCCCCTCGCCTCGACGACCAGATCAATTGGACCATCCTGCAAATGCAGCCGCCGGCCATCAGACAGCAATGCGATTTGCGGGACCCTTGTCATGCCCGGGGCCCTGGAATCGGGTTCTGCCAGGGCAACTGTCTGATATCGTCGCCACCCTGCACTTCTGCGAGCGGCTTGACATAATCCATGTGCCCGCCGAGCGCGGCATAGTCGGACAGCTTCATCGTGAACTCGATCGGCGCGACCAGCGCCGGCGTCGGAACATAGCCGAATGCGCCTGAAGGCATCCGCGTCACATCGACCATGTAGGTGATGCCGCCGCCCGGCCAGACATAGACCGGCGCACCGCCGCTGGTGACGCGCGTCAGCGCGTCCTTCACCGAGCGCGTCAGCCGCACCGGATTGTCGGTGACGCCGGCGCGCAAGGAGCCGCCGGCTCCTGCCATGAACAGCACCGTGCACAGCGCCGGCTCGCAATTCTCCTGGATGCGCTCGACCGAGAACTTCAGGTCATCTGGCATCTCGGTCTCGACCGGCTTCAGGGCCTCGTCGAGCACGTAGTAGGACGAATGCTCGCCGGTGGTGGAGACCATCAGCATCGAGAGGCCAGGCTTGGCCTCCTTGGCATCGAACGGCCCGAGGATCGCGAGCGGATCGGAGATGTTGGTGCCACCCCACCCCGTGCCGGGATCGGCGACCTGGAAATAGCGGCCGGGCGTCGAGCGGCGCCCCTTCATCTTGATGCCGGTGTCGGCGATGTCGAGCAGCTTGCCGGCCTGGTGCTCGCTGAGCACGCCGGTGATGTGGTCGTCGACGACAACGACCTCGTCGACCTTGCCGTGCCATTGCTTGGCGAACATGCCGATCGTCGCCGAGCCGCAGCCGACGCGCATGCGCTCTTCTTTCATGCCGTTCACGATCGGCGGCTGGCCGGCCTGCACCACCACGCTTGCGCCGCCGTCGATGGTGAGCTCAACCGCCTTGCAATTGGCGAGGTCCATCAGCGTGTCGCAGGTGACGCGGCCCTCCTTCTTGGAGCCGCCGGTGAGATGATGCACGCCGCCGAGCGATAGCATCTGCGAGCCGTATTCGCTTGTCGTGACGTGGCCGACCGCCTCGCCCTGCGCGCGCACGGTCGCGGTTTCCGGGCCGAGATAGCGGTCGGTGTCGATCTTCACCTTGATGCCGCAATAGGAGAAGATGCCCTCGGTAACGACAGTCACCATGTCGACGCCGTCGATCTCGGACGAGACGATGAACGGCGCCGGCTTGTAGTCGGGATAGGTCGTGCCCGCACCGATCGCCGTGACAAAGGTTGAAGGCTCGTGGACGATCTTGCCGTCCCAGTCCTCGGTGCGGCTGAACGGCACCAGCTTGCCGCCATGCGAGACGGTGCGCTCCAGAATCACATGCGGATCGACGCGAACCAGCTTGCCGTCGTGGTTGGCATAGCGGTCGCAAGCGCCCGCCGCGCCCGGCTTGATGTAGCACATCACCGGACAGGCATCGCAGCGGATCTTGTCGGTGGCGGCGCTCGTTGTTTCCATCACCATGTCAAAGCCAGCGGACAACGCGGTTATCATTCGTATACGAACGATTTTGCGCGCAGCCCCCAGGGCTGTCAAGCGGCGGCGTGCGCGAAAAGCCCCCCTGCCGAATAAAACCTCATTTGCCTCCCGGCTTTGTCCACAAAGCGGGCAATCGCGCTGCACTGCGGCATGGCCGCTTGCACGTTTGTGTACAAACGGTATCGTCACGACGTAGATTTTGAGCGACCTGGAATTTTCGCGATCGCATGGTCGCCAGGACTTGATCAAGCGGCTGGGAAACGAGGATGACGCAGACACCGATCCGCCTCACCGTAAACGGAGGGATCCACGAGGTCACGGCGGAGCGCGCAACGCCGCTGCTCTACGTGCTGCGCAATGATCTCGCGCTCAACGGCGCGAAATACGGCTGCGGCCTCGGCGAATGCGGCACCTGCACTGTCCTGATCGACGGCGCCGCGGCGCGCTCCTGCGTGATTCCGATCGGCGGGTGTGCCGGGCGCGACATCGTGACACTCGAAGGCCTCGGCACGCGCGACAAGCCCGACGTCGTGCAGCAGGCCTTCATCGACGAGCAGGCCGCGCAATGCGGCTACTGCCTCAACGGCATGATCATGACCACCAAGGCACTGCTCGCCATCAACCCGCAGCCATCGGAGCAGGAGGCACTCGCCGCGCTGCGCTACAATCTTTGCCGCTGCGGCACGCATGTCGAAATCCTGCGTGCGGTGATGCGCGCATCGGGCCAACTCGCCGGGGCCGCTGATTGATGGCCTCCCCTGCTTCGAACCGAGCCGAGCAGCCATCGGGTTCGCTCGTCGTCGTCCGCACCGTGGACGAGATCACATCCGAGACTTTTGTCCGCATCACCGCTGATGGATCGGTCAGGGCCTATAACGGCCATGTCGATCTCGGCACCGGCATTCGCACGGCGCTCGGCCAGATCGTCGCCGAAGAGCTCGACGTGTCCTTTGCCCGCGTCGTCGTCGTGCTCGGCGATACCGCCATCGTGCCGAACCAGGGCGCGACCATCGCCAGCGAAACCATCCAGATCACCGCCATTCCCCTGCGCAAGGCCGCCGCCCAGGCGCGGCACTTCCTGATCGCGCGTGCAGCCGAGCGACTGGAGCTGCCGGTTGCCGACCTCAGGATCGAGGACGGCCTCGTGCGGGGGCAAGACAACCGCAGCATCAGCTATGGCGAGCTGATCAAAGGCGAGACCATCCGTCTCGAGCTTGCCGACGACACGCAGGTCAAAGCTGTCGGCGATTACGCCATCGTCGGCCAGTCTATGCCGCGCGTCGATCTTCCCGCGAAAGCCACGGGCGAGCTGACCTTCGTGCACGACATCCGCCTGCCTGGCATGCTGCACGGCCGCGTGGTGCGGCCGCCCTATGCCGGCGTCGATGCCGGTCCGTTCATCGGCACCAGCCTGATCGCGGTCGACGAATCCTCCGTGCGCGACATCCCCGGTCTCGTCGCCGTCGTGCGCATCGGCGATTTCGTCGGAATCGTCGCCGAGCGCGAGGAGAATGCGATTCGCGCCGCGGAGCAGCTCAAGCTGAGCTGGAAACCGACGCCTGCGCTCACCGATCTCTCCGATGTCGAGACCGCGCTGCGCGCCAATCCGTCGACGCCGCGCACGCTGATCGACAAGGGCGACGTCGACAAGGCGATATCAGGCGCGGCCACGCCGATGCGGCGCACCTACGTCTGGCCGTATCAGATGCACGCCTCGATCGGCCCATCCTGCGCCGTTGCCGACGTCCAGGACGGCAACATCCGCGTCTGGTCGGGCACGCAAAATCCCCACCTGCTGCGCAGCGACCTCGCCTTGCTGGTCGAACGCCCCGAGAGCGAGATCGACGTGATCCGCCTCGAAGCCGCCGGCTGCTACGGCCGCAACTGCGCCGATGACGTCAGCGCGGATGCGCTGCTGCTCTCGCGCGCCGTCGGCCGTCCCGTCCGCGTGCAGCTGACACGCGAGCAGGAGCACATTTGGGAGCCCAAGGGCACGGCGCAGCTCATCGACGTCAACGGCGGACTGAACGCCGACGGCGGCATCGCCGGATACGATCTCGCCACGCGCTATCCGTCGAATGCCGCCCCGACGCTGGCGCTGCTGCTGACGGGACGGATCTCGCCCGATCCAGCCGTGCTCCAGATGGGCGACCGCACCGCGATCCCGCCTTACGACTACGACCACATGCGCGTCGTCGCGCACGACATGGCGCCGATCGTGCGTGCCTCCTGGTTCCGCGGTGTCTCGGCGCTGCCGAACACGTTTGCGCATGAATCCTATATCGACGAGGCCGCGACCGAGGCCGGCGTCGATCCCATCGAATACCGGCTGCGCTATCTCAGGGATCAGCGCGCCGTCGATCTCGTCAATGCGGTCGCCGAGCGCGCAGGCTGGAAGCCGCGGCCGGTTCGCGAGGAGAAGGACGGCGAGGTCGTGCACGGGCGCGGCTTTGCCTATGCGCTCTACGTCCACAGCAAGTTCCCGGGCTTTGGCGCGGCATGGTCCGCCTGGGTTGCCGACGTTGCCGTGAACAAGACGACCGGCGATGTCAGCGTCACGCGCGTCGTCGCCGGGCAGGACTCCGGCCTGATGATCAATCCGGACGGCGTGCGCCACCAGATCCACGGCAACGTCATCCAGTCCACCAGCCGCGCGCTGATGGAGGAAGTCTCCTTCGAGCGCGGCGCGGTGGCGGCGCGGGAATGGGGCGCCTATCCCATCATCCCCTTCCCCGAGGTGCCCAAGATCGACGTGCTGCTGCTGCCGCGGCCGGACCAGCCGCCGCTCGGCGTCGGCGAGTCCGCCTCGGTCCCGAGCGCGGCTGCGATCGCCAATGCGATCTTCGATGCCACCGGCGTACGCTTTCGCGAGCCGCCGTTTACGCCGGAGCGCATCCTGAGGGGCCTGTACGGTGAAGCATCGCCGGTGCCGCAGGCCCTGCCCGCTCCGGCCACGCCGCCGCCGTCCCGCATCTGGCAAAATCCGTTCGCCAAACGCGCCGGCCTCTTTGCGACCATTGCGGCCGTCTGCACCGCTGCGATCGGCGTCGGCGCGGCGCTTCTGCCAGGGCGCGCGATCGCGCCGATCTCGCGTCCCGATGCGTCGGTCTATTCCGCCGCGACGATCGCGCGCGGCCAAGAGCTCGCAGCGCTCGGCAATTGCGCGGAGTGCCACACCAGCCTCACGGGCGCGCTCAACGCCGGCGGCCGCGCGCTGGAGACGCCCTTCGGCACGATCTACGCGACCAACATCACGCCAGACGTCGAGACCGGCATCGGGGCGTGGTCGTACCCCGCCTTCGAGCGCGCCATGCGCGATGGGCTGCATCGCGACGGACGGCAGCTCTATCCCGCCTTCCCCTACACGCATTTTTCGAAGACGAGCGAGGCCGATCTCCAGGCGCTCTATGCCTATCTGATGGCGCAGCCCGCGGTGCGCGCAACGGCGCCAGCGAATACGCTGGCATTTCCGTTCAATCTCCGCCCGCTGCTCGCAGGATGGAATGCGCTGTTTCATCAGACGCGTGAGTTCAAGCCCGATCCGGCGAAGTCCGAGCAATGGAATCGCGGCGCCTATCTGGTCGAGGGCCTCGGCCATTGCAGCGCCTGCCATTCACCGCGCAATGCGCTCGGCGCCGAGCAGCGCAACGCCTATCTCGCTGGCGGCTTTGCCGAGGGCTGGGAGGCGCCGCCGCTGACGTCGCTGTCGCATGCACCGATCCCGTGGAGCGAGCACGAGCTATTCGCGTACTTGCGCACCGGCCATTCGCGCTATCACGGTGTGGCGGCAGGTCCGATGGCGCCAATCGTCAGGGACCTCAAAGCCCTGCCCGACCAGGATATCCGTGCGATGGCGATCTATCTCGGCTCGTTCAATGATGGCTCGGCCGACGCTCCGACACAGAATGCGATTGCCGCAAAACTCGAGAGCGCAACGCAAGTCAGCGTCGCGTCCTCCACCGGCGCGCGGCTCTATCAGGGCGCCTGCGCCGTCTGCCACGAAGTTGGCGGCCTGCCGCTGTTCGGCAGCCGGCCGTCGCTGGCGCTCAACAGCAATCTGCACAGCGCGACACCGGGCAATCTCGTGCAGGTGATCCTGCACGGCGTCGCTGATCCCGCATCGAGCGATCTCGGCTACATGCCCGCGTTCAAGGCCAGCATGAGCGACGCGCAGCTCGAGGAGCTCGTCAGTTTCCTGCGCAAGCAGTTCGCGCCGGACAAGCCGGCATGGACCGGCGTGCGCGAGACCATCGCGCGGGTGCGATCGTCGGCACACTAAGGCCTGATGACTTTTGACGGACTCGATCTGGCGGCTGGCTTGGTCACCTCTCCCGCAAGCGGGAGAGGGAGCGCACCGCCCTCGCCGTATGCCTCATTTCATCATGCATTAGATCAGCCGTGCTTCTTCGCCTCGACCGGCGGCGTGCCGTGGGTGTGGAAGGACTCGATCGTCTTCAGGCCCCAGGCTTGGCCCTTCTTGCGCTCCTCCTCGGTCCACACGATCGGCTTCCAGTCGGGCGCAAGGATGAGGCGCGCGCCGGCATTGGCGACCTCGACGCGGTTGCCGCCGGGCTCGTAGACATAAAGAAAGAAGGTTTGCTGGATCGCGTGCTTGTGCGGACCGGTCTCGATGTGGATGCCGTTCTCCAGGAAGATGTCGGCGGCGCGCAGGATCTCCTCGCGGCTGTCGAGCGCATAGGTGACGTGGTGGAAGCGGCCGGGCGTGCCGGAATGGTCGAGCGAATAGGCGAAATCGTAGCTCTTGTTCGACATGGTCAGCCACATCGCGGCTTCCCTTCCATCGTTGAGCACGATCTGCTCGGTGAGGCGGCAGCCGAGATAATTCTCGAAGAACTCGCGGTTGGCCTTGATGTCGACGGCGAGGCAGTTGAGGTGGTCGAGCCTGCGGACATTGACGCCGCGCGCCGGAAAACGCTGCGCCTGGTTCTTCAGCGCGGGCTTCAGCTCCGGCGGCGCCTGATACCATTCGGTCTCGTAATAGAGCTCGACGATGTGCCCGTCGGGGTCGTGGCAGCGGAAGGTCGGCCCCTGCCCCATGTCGCCGTCGATCCAGCCGATGTCGAAGCCCGAGCCTTTCAGCGCGGCAACGCGGCGCTCCAGCGCCTGCTGGCTGCGCGCGCGCAGTGCCATGTGCTCCATGCCTGATGTCTTCGACGCCGTGAGCTTGAGCGAATAGCGCTCGTAATCGTCCCAGCCGCGCAAATACACGGATTCGCCCTTTTGCCCGCTGACGGTCATGCCCATCACATCGACGAAGAATTTCAGGCTCTCGTCCGGCTTGGGCGTCAGCAGCTCCATGTGGCCGAGATGAGCAAGATCGAGGATCGGTTCGGGCTGCATGAGATGTCCTCCAAAACTTGGCTGGCAAGGCGTAGCTGGCGATCCACCGGACCGGATCGCGCATTCGGATGCCGCGCCGCAATTGGCCCATGCGTCCGGGGCGGCACCGAGGCCGCGGGGTTCATTTGTACTAATGTACAAATGATTAGGTCCCGTCAACAAATCAAACCTCGCATCCCCGGGTCACGGGGCGCCCCGACCAACGAGAGCACCATCCCTCGAACGGCGGACTGAGTGCCCGAATGGTAAAATCTTCCTTAAGCTCTTTTGAACTCACCGGCCTAGAAAAGCAGCATTTTCCGCTCGTTTCCGCCCATAAGTATGCATCGGGAACAAATCTATTGGCCGAATTGTCGCGGATTTAACGAAGCGCGCGCGCCTGCCGTTTAACCGTTTGTGCAGCGAGAGCCGCGCATAGTCGGGGTTAAACTCCTCGCTCATGCCAGGTTCATCCATCGTGACATCCTTTGGACGCGTGATTTCGGTTCGCGGGTCGCTTGCCCGGGTCGGGCTTCTGGCGGAAAGCCAGATGCCGGTCTCGGAGGTGCGGGCGACCGTCGGCCGCTTCGTCAGCATCCGCTGCGCCAGCTCGGTCATTGTCGCCATGATCACCGAGGTCTCCTGCGAAAACCTGTCGAGCGCCGACAAATACATCGCCATCGCCTCGGTCGACCTGCTCGGCGAGATCCTCAACGCCGCCGGCAAGGCCAAATTCCAGCGCGGCGTCACCAATTATCCGACCATCGGCGATTCCGTCGACCTGATCACCAGCCAGGAGCTGCGCACGATCTACGCGCCGACCGGATCGGACCAGATCAACGTCGGCTTCCTCCAGCAGGACAGCTCCGTCATCGCCTATGTCGACGTCGAGGAAATGCTGTCCAAGCATTTTGCCGTGCTGGGATCGACCGGCGTCGGCAAGTCGACCGGCGTGTCGCTCCTGCTCAACGAGATCCTGAAGGCGCGGCCGAATCTGCGCATCTTCCTGCTCGACGTGCACAACGAATATGGCCGCTGCTTCGGCGACCGCGCGCTGGTGCTGAACCCTCGGAACCTGAAGCTGCCGTTCTGGCTGTTCAATTTCGAGGAAATCGTCGACGTGCTGTTCGGCGGCCGCGCCGGCGTGCCGGAGGAGCTCGACATCCTCGCCGAGGTGATCCCGCTCGCCAAGGGCGTCTACACCCAGTACCAGAACGCCGACCGCATCGGCCTCAAGCGCATCGATCCCAAGCAGGTCGGCTACACCGTCGACACGCCCGTGCCGTACCGCCTGGTCGACCTGATGTCGCTGATCGACGAGCGCATGGGCAAGCTGGAAAACCGCTCCTCGCGCATCATCTACCACAAGCTGATCTCGCGCATCGAAGCGGTGCGCAACGATCCGCGCTACGCCTTCATGTTCGACAACGCCAATGTCGGCGGCGACACCATGGCCGAGGTCATCAGCCACCTGTTCCGCCTACCCGCCAACGGCAAGCCGATGACGGTGATGCAGCTCGCCGGCTTCCCTGCTGAAGTGATCGATTCCGTCGTCTCGGTGCTCTGCCGCATGGCGTTCGACTTCGGCCTGTGGAGCGACGGCGTCTCACCGCTGCTGTTCGTCTGCGAGGAAGCGCACCGTTATGCCTCCGCCGACCGCAATGTCGGCTTCGGGCCGACCCGCAAGGCGGTGTCCCGCATCGCCAAGGAAGGCCGCAAATACGGCGTCTATCTCGGCCTCATCACCCAGCGCCCCGCCGAGCTCGACGCCACCATCATCTCCCAGTGCAACACGCTGTTCACGATGCGTCTTGCCAACGACCGCGACCAGGCGCTGCTGCGCGCCGCGGTGTCGGATGCGGCCGCGAACCTGCTCTCCTTCGTGCCCTCGCTCGGCACCCGCGAAGTGCTGGCCTTCGGCGAAGGCGTCGCGCTGCCGACGCGCCTGCGCTTCAAGGAGGTGCCGCCGCACCAATTGCCGCGCGGCGAAGCCACCATCAGCAGCGTGCCGTCAGTCACCGCCGGTCACGACATGCACTTTGTCAGCGCCGTGCTCGAGCGCTGGCGCGGCGCGACCTCAAATCGCGACTCTGCACCGAACGATCCGGTCTTCCAGACGCCACCCGCAAAGACGCTCAGCACCGCCGAAGCCCCGATGCTGCAGCCCTCGATGGGGCTGGACCCGGATCGCTTCTCGCTGCTGAAGAAGCCGCTGCGGTAAGGCCGCGCTCCATCCACTTCGTCATTGCGAGCGCAGCGAAGCAATCCAGAATCGCTCCGCGGAAAGACTCTGGATTGCTTCGCTGCGCTCGCAATGACGGAGCAAGGTGAACGAGCGCCATTCCCCAATTCGCACCCAAACCGCAGATGCGCCTTCGCACCGCGCCAACCAGTGCCCCGCGGCGCGTTGAGCCTGCCGCCCGCATCGACTATGGTTGCCGGCCCCAAGCCGGAATCCATGGCCATGACAAAACCCGCCGCGACACGCTTCCCCGCTCCCGCCCTCGACACGCTGCCCGACGACATCCGCACGCGGCTTCTCGCCGTTCAGGAAAAGAGCGGCTTCGTGCCGAACGTCTTCCTGACGCTGGCCTATCGTCCTGACGAGTTCCGCGCCTTCTTCGCCTATCACGACGCGCTGATGGAGAAGGACGGCGGCCTCACCAAGGCCGAGCGCGAGATGATCGTGGTGGCGACCTCGGCGGCCAACCAGTGCCAGTATTGCGTGATCGCCCACGGCGCTATCCTGCGCATCCGCGCCAAGAACCCGCCAATCGCCGACCAGGTCGCGGTGAACTACCGCAAGGCCGACATCACGCCGCGGCAGAAGGCGATGCTCGATTTCGCGATGAAGGTCTCGGCGGATGCGCAGCGCGTCTCCGAGGAGGATTTCGCCGCGCTCGGCCCCCACGGCTTCAGCGACGACGACATCTGGGACATTGCCGCGATCTCTGCCTTCTTCGCGCTGTCGAACCGGCTGGCGAATTTCACCGGCATGCGGCCGAACGACGAGTTCTACCTGATGGGACGGCTGCCGAAGAAGTGACGAACACGCAATGACCGAGCTGGACTGGCCCGAAATCCTGCTGCGCCTCGGCGTCGCGACGCTGGCCGGCGGCGCCATCGGACTGAACCGCGACCTGCATGGCAAGCCGATCGGGCTGAAGACGCTCGGCATCGTCGGCCTCTCCACCGCGACCGTCGTGTTGCTGGCCGTGCAGTTCGCCGAAGCCGGCAAGATCACCGATGCGGCGAGCCGTGTCATCCAGGGCATCCTCACCGGCATCGGCTTTCTCGGTGCCGGCGTCATCGTCCACGAGAGCGATAGGTTTCGCGTCCGCGGACTGACCAGCGCCGCCTGCACCTTCCTCGCCGCCTGCCTCGGCATCGCCTGTGGCGTCGGCCAATGGAAGATCGTCGCAATCGCGCTGACGCTCGCCTTCGTGCTGCTCACGGTCGGCCGTCGCATCGAACGCCGGCTGCACCGAATGCTCGGCGGCAAGGAGGATCAGCCACCCCCGAAGACGGGCGCCCCGGATGGGAGCTAGAACCGAAGCCGCCGCGCCCACAGCGGCTTCAGCAATTCGAGCACCGTCAGCAGCAGCAGTCCCACGCCGAGCGTGATCATCAAATCGTCTGCGTGCAGCGGACCGAAGCGAAACAGGCTGGAGGCCGGCGGCCAGAGCAGCGTCGTGGCGAGAACGATGGCGACCGCTGCGAAGATCCAGACCAGTGCTGGATTTGGCCGGAAGAATGCGGACGCGAACGACGCGCTGAAAGACCGGTTGACCAGCACGAGAGCGACGATGCAGACGACGAGCGTCACGAAGGTGAGCGTCCTCGCCTCGTCGGCTGCAAGGCCGGAGCGAAGCGCGCCGACGAATATGACGGCCGTCAGGGCAAATGCGAGCGCGCCCTGAAGCACGCTCCAGCCAACCAGTGCCCACGAGAACAGCTCGGCATCGGCTCGCCTCGGCGGGCGCGTCATCGCATCGCGCTCGTCCCGCTCCGCCTCGAACACCAGCGAGCATACGGGGTCGATGATCAATTCCAGAAACGCGATGTGCACCGGACCGAAAATCAGCGGCAGCCCGAACACCAGAGGCAACAAGGCCAGCCCGGCGATCGGGACATGAACGGCGAAGATGAAGGCCATCGCCTTGCGCAGATTGTCGTAGATGCGGCGCCCGAGGCGAATGGCCGACACGATCGAACCGAAATCGTCGTCGAGCAGGACGATCGACGACGCCTCTCGCGCGACATCGGTCCCACGCCCTCCCATCGCGATGCCGATATGGGCGGCCTTGAGCGAGGGCGCATCGTTGACGCCGTCCCCCGTCATCGCCACGATCTCGCCGTTGAGCTTCATCGCCTGGACGATGCGCAGCTTCTGTTCCGGCAGGACCCGGGCGAACAGGTTCACGTGCTTGACGCGTTCCGCGAGTTCCGGATCGTCCGCCAGCTTGACCTGATCGCCGATCATGACGTCCCGGACGTCGAGCCCGGCCTGGTTCGCGATGGCAACAGCCGTTGCCGGATAGTCGCCCGTGATCATGACGACGCGGATTCCCGCCGCGCGGCATTCGCGAACGGCTTCGACGACATGAGGCCGCAGCGGGTCGGCAAGCCCGACCAGCCCGACAAGGCGAAACGCGAAAGCCTGCTGCGACGCCGGGAGTGAAGCGTCATCGCAGGAGGCGACCGCCATCCCCAGCACGCGAAGCCCGTCCTTCGCCATCGCTCCGACGGCAGCTTGCATCGACTCCTGGTCGGCAGCGTTCAATCTGCACAGTCGCGCAATCGCCTCGGGCGCACCCTTGGCGCATGCGATGAGGCCCTCTCGGCCGGCTGTCCGCCAGACCTGCGTCATGGCCAGCAATTCGGGGCGCAGACCGTAGGTACGCACCAGCGTCCGGCCGCCATCCCGCGCGTCGCCGTCCCGCAAGGCGTCGTACGCGAACAGGTGCAGAGCCTTCTCCATCGGATCGAACGGTTCCGGGGAGCTCGCCAAGGCGCCACAGCGCGCAAGCTCGGCAAATTCGGGCCTCGCATCGTCGTGTCCAGCCGGCGCCGGACGCATGCGCATCCCATCGGGCAGCCGCAGCTCCGCGACGGACATCTGGTTCTGCGTCAGTGTTCCGGTCTTGTCGGTGCACAGGACGGTCGCGGAGCCGAGCACCTCGATGGCTGCGGCGCGCCGCGTCAGGACGCGGGCTTGCGAAATCCGCCATGCGCCCATCGCCATGAAGACCGTGAGCACGACGCCGAACTCCTCCGGCAGCATCGCCATGCCGATGGCGATGCCCGCGAGCAACGCTTGCAGCCAATCCCCGCGCAAGACGCCGTAGAGCGCGACGGCGGCGAGGCTGACCACGGCGCCGCCGAGGAAACAGAGCCGCACCAGTCTTGCGGTCTGCTGCTGAAGCCGGGGCGGCTCGGCCTGCAAGCCGCGCAGCGACAGCCCGATCTTCCCGATCTCGCTGCGCGGGCCGGTGGCCTCGACCAGTGCGAGCCCCTCGCCGCGCACGACGAGCGAGCCGGAATACACGAAGGGCTGATCCTCGCCGCCGGGCCGGTGATCGGCTGACGCGGCCTTGTCGACAACCTGCTTGCGAACGGGCACCGACTCGCCGGTCAGCAGCGACTCGTCGATTTGCAGATCGCGCGCGTCCACCAGCGCGGCGTCGGCCGGAATCCGGTCGCCTTCGCCAAGGACAAGGAGATCGCCGCGGACGACCTCGCGGCCCGGGATTCGCCGACGCGCACCGTCCCGCACCACGAGTGCACGCGGGCTGCTCAGGTCGCGCAAGGCTTCCAGCACGCGCTCGGTTCGGGTCTCCTGCACCACCGTGATCACGATGGACATCGCACCGAATGCCAGCAGGATCAGCGCTTCCCTGAGATCGCCGAGCACGAGGTAGACCAGCCCGCCGCAGAGCAGCAGCATGAGCATGGGCTCGCGCAGCACTTCCATGACGATGCGCAGGGGGCTGCGTCGTTCGGGCCGAGGCAATTCGTTGGCGCCGTCCTCTTCCAGCCGCGCCCGAGCCTCGGCCTCGCTCAGCCCGGCAGGTCTTGCGCCCTCCGTGCCGCTCACGTCTTCCGCCGCAGGCTCCAGAGACTCCCCGCGAGCAGGACGCCGGTCACCAGCAGCATGGCGACGAAGGTCTGGATGATGGTGAAGTTCAGGGCATCACGCGCAACGAACAGCGCGGTGATGGCCCCGGCGAGGATAAAGAGGACGCGAAGGATCAAGCTCATCGTCAGTCTCCGGGTTGGCATGACCGGAGCCCCCTCGCCCCCTGCCATCGGGCGCAATGCCGGTTCACCCATCATGTACGGATGACCGTAGCGGCCCACGCCGGCCTCGATTTGCGGCATATCAAAGGGCCTGCGTGCCAGGAGGCCGCAGAATTCAGATCGAGCTGGATGTTGTGTGTCGCCTCGTCCGCCTAGGCCGATTCGACCGCGAGCGTGATCGATATCGTCATGCAGGGAGTGCCTCCCTCGCGGATTTCGACGACGACCTGATGCGCGCTGCCGGCGACGAAGGCGTCACGGGCGATGGACGCGCCGGTAAGCACCGCTTCCTTGCGCGCGCCTTCCACATTCACGAAATCCTGCCCGTGCTCGTCCGGGATGAAGCGGCCGTTCTCGTGGATATCGAAATGGAATCGCGGCATCTGCGGCTCAAAGCTCAAAGTGTTGGCGACTGGTGCAAATAACGGTCGTCGAAATCGGCCAGTTCCAGAAATTTGCGTTCATCGAGCACCGTGACGCGACCGCGATGGAACTCGACGATCCCCTCCTGACGCAATTGCTTGATGACGCGATTGGCGTGGACCGCGGTGATCCCGAGGGCTTCGCCGATCTGCTCCTGTGTCAGCGGCATCTCGAAATGGTCGCCGTCGACGCGTCCGATGATTCTGAGACGCTCGCGCAATTCGATCATGACATGGGCGAGCCGCGAGGGTGCGGGACGCTGGCCGACATTGACAATCCACTCGCGAAACATCGCAGCATCTATCAGCGTGTCGCGCCAGAACATCTCTGCGATATTCGGGGCGCGCCGATGCAGCTTCTGCAGCGTCTCGTGGCTGATGAAGCCCAGCGTCGAAGGCGTCAAGGTCGACAACTCATGGTCCATCACGTGCAGGAACAGGCTCATCAGGTCCGGAATTTCGCCTGGAATGTGAATGGAGAGGATCTGCCGCTTGCCGCTCGCAATCGTCTTGGAGCGCACGCAGAAGCCATCCGCGATCAGACAGCAATCGGTCGCACGCTCGCCATCACGTACCACGGGCATTTCGGCGGGGAACTGCCGCACCGAGATCGGAAGGGCGTCGATCTCCTTGATGTCGTCTTCCGAGATGTTGGAGGTCATGCGCAGGCGCCTGACAAGCGCCGCGCGGATCGCATCGCCGGTCACCCAATGACTCCCGATTGCTCATGGAACTCGTGACGCCGCAGCGCCCGCAATGGAAACCCGCAATGCGCTTGCCCGGTTCCAACAAAAGTTAAGGACGTCGGTCGCGTCCGCATGGTTGGTTTCGTGCCGGAAAGGCCAAGCCATGACCAAGAAACGCAACCGTACGCGCCCCGCCCTGTCGCTTCAGGAGCGCCTGAACAAGTTCACGCAGGACGCCCGCGCCGCCGCCAGGAAGCTGCCGGCCGGCGCCGAGCGCCACACGCTGCTGCAGAAGGCCCGCGACGGCGAGGCCGCCGCCGAGATCGAACGCCTGCTGTCGTCGTCCGGCCAGCAGAACACAAAGTGATCCGCGTCGCCCTGCGGCTGTGGAGCGCTATGCCGTTACCGCTTCGCCATCAACTCGAGTGCCGGGGCAAAGCGCTCGGAAAACGTCAACGCCTTGGCGTGGTGAACAGCGGCAAACGACGCCGAGATTCCCGCTGAGGCGACCGCGAGCAAGGCAACTACAAAAACCAGACGGCGCATTTTGGCCTCCTGTGTGAGCTCGACTGCCTCATAGAGATGGGGTGGCTCTGTTTCAGGACGGTGTCGTGCGAACAGAAAATGACTTCGCTCAAGAGGCTGTGATGAGCTCCTGTCGCGGAGGCGCAGACGCATTACACTAATAATAGTCGCCGCCGTCTTGCAGCGGGTGCGAAACGTACCGGGAATTTTACGCACGCACTCGCGATCCTGAATCGCAGGACTGCCGCAACAGGCAACATTTGCTGGAGTGCAAGGTCTCTAGGGATCACTCAGATGAAGATCGTCATTCAGAAGCTCAATGGTCTATGGCACCTCATCGTCGGGTCGAGCCAGATCCGAACGCCGTTCCTCGCAACCCAGGAGCGCGCGCTGGTCGTGACTTACGCCCGTCGCGTCTATCCCGGCGCCAAGATCTTCCAGCGCGACTGATGTGAACGGTTGCGCCCAATCGTCATTCGCTGGCCCATAGCGACCCGTCATTCGGGCGCTGCGTTCGCTAGAAGCAGGGAGTACGTTTGGTCGCCGCCAGCCGCACGATCTTTCCCTCGGAATCGACCGACCAATTGACCGATATGCGGGTGCCCCCGCAAAACAAACTGACCTTCTCGTACTTGTGGGTCATTTCCCGCGCGCCGGCGGGGCACGAAGCGTAGCTCGTCCATCCCTCGCGCGTGTCCGGCAATCTGCACAGCGGGTGCGGCTGCACGACCTCAGTGAACCCATCCTTCGACAGCGAAGCCTTCAAGACCGCCTCGTCCGTCCCTTCCGGAAATTGCGCATTCAGGGCCGCGGTTATGGCTTGATCACGGTCCATCAATGGCGAAGCAAGCGGCTCTGCAAGGATCCTCGGCGGCGCCCAGTTGTGCGTGAGCGACAGATTCAGCGCATATCCGGTCATTGCGAAGAACAGCGAATAGAGAATGACCGTGCGGCCCCACAGACCCGCATCTCGCGTCAGGCGCCATCCGCGACACGCGACCGCAAACGAAACGATCAGCAGCACGATCGCAATCGGCACGGAGTAAGAGTAACTGGCCAGCAGCCGCACCAGCACGGCGATCAGCACACATCCGGCCAGAGCCAGAACATTCAGCCGAACAAGGGCAATGAGCGGCGGAACGGCCGCCATCATCGTGAAGATGAAAACACCCTGATGAGGCCACATCTAACTGGCCGTGCTTCCGGCTGCCCTAATCGTCGTCCGCCGGCCCGCACCAGCCGGGCAGATAGACCGCATCCTTGCCCTTGGCCGCGGCCAGAGCCTTCTCCAGAGCCTTGTCGAAATTGGCATCCACCGCTTTGCGCGACAGTTTTCGGCGCAGAAAGTCGGCCCACAGGAATTCGGAGAACGGCGTGGTGTCCTTGGCAAAGCCCCCCATGCGGCGAAGCTCGCCGGCAAGGCTCCGGAACGGATCGTCCTTGAGATCGACGACCGATTTCGGCAGGTCGCGGAACGGCCGCCGTTCGCCCTTGGAATCGTAGGGGTAGACCCAGCGCTTGTTGTCCATCACGCCCCAGAAGGCCTCGCGCTCGACCATCCTGAGGTCGCCGACCACGGTCACCAGCACCTCCTTGACGCCCTCGTCGTGCAGCGCGCGGCCGAGATGATGATGATCGATCACGTAGTAGCGCTGGTCCGGTCCGTAGACGACGGGGATCATGTGCTTGCCGAGCAGGTCGGCCTGCTTCCTTCTGTCGTGCTCACGCCAGCGCTTGCGCTTCTCCTTGACCTCACGCATGCCGACCGTCATCTGCGTCGGCCGAAGCGAAAGGATCGGCACGGGATGTACTCTCGGCTCGCGCGCGTTGGTGGTCATGCTCAAAGGGCCCCTCGGGTGGTTGCAATTGTGGTCCGGGTTCCCGGGATTATGCCATGAGCCCCACGGTGGTAAAATGCGTTCGGCGCGACGTGGAGATCACAACACCGATGCTCACGCGAGACCTCACACCAGCTCCATGTCCGTGTTGCAACGCAACCCGTCTCATTCCTGACGCCGGGCTGACGGACGTTGCCGAAATCGTTCGCAGCGCCCCATGAAAGATAGTGCGAAAGCGCAATGCACGTGCGCGTTGAGAAGATTTCCTGCAAGGCTTTCACGACGTATGCTATTTAAAAATTGCTGCTTCGGAGTGATCCTCGCCCCATGAAAACCCAGCGGCCCATAAGCTCGGATGACGAGCACCGGGTGCTCCAGTTCAGGCCGCGCACCTCGCCCTCCCCGGTGATCCACCGGGGCAGCGGTACCGTGCAGCCACTGCGTGTCGCGCCCGAGCCGCTCGACCTGTCGCGCTACGAGCAGCCTCGCACCGAGCCGGACGATTTCCGCCATCGCATGCTCGCCAACATCGCGGCGCTGGCCTTCACCATCGCGCTGACCGCGGTCGGAATCTGGCTTGCGGTCAGCATCGCCGATCTCAGGCGGACGCAGGATTGCGTGCTGATGGGCCGCCGCGACTGCATGAAGATCGTGACGCCGCAGATCTAGGGCCGCCCGACCGGCCGAATGGGTTGAGGCGGGCATCCCCAGCCCCGCCGTCTGGCCCGTCCGGCTCCATTGAACTCAGGGCGGCGCTCCGATATACGGGCTCTCGACCCGGCCAGAGGGGGGTTTGAGGGCGTCATCGGGGCGCGATGCCCACCCACCGTTCCACTCTGGACAATCCGACAAATACCCGCAATATATCAAAGGCTTAGTGATGTCTTCCACATTCGATCAGGTCGCCACGATCATCGCTGAAACCTGCGACATCCCGCGCGACACGATCACGCCGGATAGCCACAGCATCGATGACCTTGGCATCGACAGCCTCGATTTCCTCGATATCGCGTTCGCGATCGACAAGCAGTTCGGCATCAAGCTCCCGCTGGAAAAGTGGACCCAGGAGGTCAACGACGGCAAGGCGACCACGGAACAGTATTTCGTACTGAAGAATCTGTGCGCCCGCATCGACGAACTGGTTGCCGCCAAGGGCGCGAGCGCCTGATCGGGCGATCATGCAACTCGAATATTTCCACATGATCGATCGCATCGTCGACCTCAAGGTCGACGAGAAGGCGATCGTCGTCGAGGCCCTGGTCCCGACCGAGAGCACCGTCTTCGAGGGGCACTTCCCGGGCTATCCGCTGATGCCCGGCGTGCTGCTGATCGAATCGATGGCGCAGGCCTCGGGCTTCCTCCTGCTCGGCGTCCTGAAGTTCGAGCGGATGCCAATTCTCGCCGCGGTGAAAGAAGCCAAGGTGCGCGGCTCGGTGTTTCCGGGCGACCTGATGACCCTCGAGGCCAGCGTGGCTCATGAGGGCTCGGGCTACGCCATGACCGAAGCCAAGGTCCGGGTCGGCGGCAAGCTGCGCGCGAATTCGATGCTCACCTTCACGCTGATCCCCTTCCCCAATTCGGATATGCGCGGATACATGGACGCGGTCGCAAAACGCGTCGGCTTTCCGCAACAGGCCGTATCGCCATGACCGACACTGCTTCGAAGCCCGGCCAGACGGAAGTCTGGATCACCGGCATTGGACTTGCGACCTCGCTCGGCGAGGGCCTCGACGCCAACTGGGCCGCGCTCCAGGAGAAGCGCATCAATGTCGATGAGAAGGGCTTTGCGCCCTTCATCGTGCATCCGCTGATGCCAGTGAGCTTCGACAGCCAGATCCCGAAGAAGGGCGACCAGCGCCAGATGGAAGCCTGGCAGCGCATCGGCGTCTATGCCGCGGGCCTGGCGCTCGACTCCGCCGGGATCAAGGGCAACAAGGATATCCTGGCCAAGATCGACATGGTGGTCGCTGCCGGCGGCGGTGAGCGCGATCTCAACGTCGACACCGGCGTGCTCACTGCCGAAGCCAAGGGCGCCAACGCGCCGGGCTTCCTCAACGAGCGGCTGATGAGCGATCTGCGGCCGACGCTGTTTTTGGCGCAGCTCTCCAATCTGCTCGCCGGCAACATCGCCATCGTCAACGGTCTGGGCGGCACCTCGCGCACCTTCATGGGTGAAGAGGTTGCCGGTGCCGATGCCGCGCGCATCGCGCTGTCGCGCATCGCCTCGGGCGAGAGCGACATCGCGCTGGTCGGCGGCTCGCATAATGGCGAGCGCAAGGACCTGATGGTCCTCTACGAATTCGGTGACTTCAACCTGAAGAACGAGTTCGCACCCGTCTGGGCGCGCAAGGACCACGCCGGCTTCGCGCTCGGCTCGGCCGGCGCCTTCCTGGTGCTGGAGTCGAAGGCCCACGCGGAAGCACGCGGCGCAAAGCCTTACGCAAAGCTGTCGAGCGTGGTGACGGATCTGGCCCGACGCAAGCAGTCCGGCGACATGGAAGCGACGCTGGAGAAGCTCTGGGCGAAACTGCCCAAGCGCGAGGGCAAGGGCGCGATCATCTCGGGCGCAACCGGTGCGGAGCCCGCGACGAGCGAGGAGCGCGGCTTCCTGAAGGGCCATGCCGATATCCCGGTGCGCGCGACCGGCACGATGTTCGGCCACACCATGGAAACGCAATTTCCGCTCGGCCTTGCGCTGGCCGCGCTCTCGATCTCGCGCGGCGCGCTGTTCCCGCCGAACGATTCCACGGGGACCGAGATTGAAATGCAGGGGGCGCCCACCCAGATTGTGGTTGTGGGGGCCGGACACTGGCGCGGCGAAGGCATGGCGCTGGTCGAGGCGGTCGGCTGAAGCGTGTCGCGCTTTGGCCGGATGATGCTCTAGCTTGATCGGGGAATCGACATGACTGCACCACGCGACAAACTCGGGCGTCCCGTCGTCGTCGTCACCGGCATGGGCATCATGACCTCGCTCGGCAACGGCAAGGCCGACAATTGGGCAAAACTCGTCGCCGGCGAATCCGGCATTCGCACCATCACGCGCTTTCCGGTCGACGGCCTGAGGACGACGATGGCCGGTACGGTTGATTTCGTCAGCGTCGATCCGTTCTCCTCCACCGGCCTGTCCGAGCGGATGGCCGAATTGGTGACGCAGGAAGCGCTTGAGCAGGCCGGCATCGGCGCCAAGGCCGATTTTCCGGGTCCGCTTTTCCTTGCGGTTGCGCCGGTCGAAGTCGAATGGCCGCAGCGCCGCGAGCTCGGCCGCGCCGTCGGCTCGCCCGACTTTACCTATGACGATCTGCTGCGCATCTCCGGCGGCGGCAAGTACAGCGCCTATCACCACCGCTTCATGTTCGGCTCGGTCGCCGCCTATCTTGCCGAAACATTCGGCACCAAGGGCTCACCGATCTCGCTGTCGACGGCCTGCGCCTCGGGCGCAACCTCGATCCAGCTCGGCGTCGAAGCGATCCGCCGCGGCGAGACCGATGCTGCGCTGTGCGTTGCGACCGACGGCACCGTGAATCCGGAAGCGCTGGTGCGCTTCTCGCTGCTCTCGGCGCTGTCGACCCAGAACGATCCGCCGCAGGCGGCCTCCCGCCCCTTCTCCAAGAACCGCGACGGCTTTGTCATGGCCGAAGGCGCCGGCGCGCTGGTGCTGGAAAGCTACGAGGCTGCTGTCGCGCGTGGCGCAAAAATTCTCGGCGTGATCGCCGGTTGCGGCGAGCTCACCGATTCCTTCCATCGCACCCGTTCCTCGCCCGACGGCAAGCCGATCATCGGCTGCATGAACAAGACGCTGGCCGATGCCGGCATGACGCCGGACCAGATCGACCACATCAACGCCCACGGCACCGCGACGCCCGAGAACGACAAGATGGAGTACAACACGACATCGGCCGTGTTCGGCGATCTCATCTCGAAGATTCCGGTGACGTCCAACAAGTCGATGGTCGGCCACACCATCTCGGCCGCAGGCGCGGTCGAGGCGATCTTCTCGCTGCTGACGCTGGAGCATCAGCGCATCCCGCCGACCATCAATTACGACAATCCGGATCCCACGATCCTGTTCGACGTCGTCGGCAACAAGGCGCGCGATGCCCGCGTCACCGCTGTCATGTCGAACTCGTTCGGCTTCGGCGGCCAGAACGCCTCGCTGATCCTGACCCGCGAACCGGCCTGACCGGCCGCATGGCGCTGATTTCTCTCGGCACGAAGATCCGCGCACGCAATGCAGCCAAGTCGATCGGCGGCGGCCTGATCGGCGCCGCCACCGTCGGCATGCTGCGCACCACGCGCTATTTCGATCCGGTCAAGACCTCGGACTTTTTCGCGCGCGTCGTGAAGACCATCGGCCCGCGCCTGCGCGAGCACCGCATCGGCCGCGCCAATCTCACCGCGGCATTTCCCGAGAAGTCGCCGGAAGAGATCGAACAAATCCTGATGGGTGTGTGGGACAATCTCGGCCGCGTCGGCGCCGAGTTCGCCCATATGGACCATGTCTGGGATTACGACCGCGCCCATCCCGAGAACAGCCGGATCGAATTGCCCAAGCGCAGCATCGAGCTGTTCGACCACATCCGCGACGACGGCAAGCCCGCGCTGATCTTCGCCTCGCATCTGGCCAATTGGGAATTGCCGGCGCTCGCCGCCGTCGCGCACGGGCTCGATGCGGCGATCCTCTACCGCCGCCCGAACATCGCCTCCGCCGACCGCATCATCCAGGAGATGCGCCAGGTCAACATGGGCACGCTGATCCCGGCGGGCCGCGATGCGCCACTGCGCCTCGCGCAGGCACTGAAGGATGGCAAGCACGTCGCCATGCTGGTCGACCAGTATCTGACCGGCGGCGTCGAGGTCACCTTCTTCGGCCGCAAGACCCGCGCCAATCCGATGCTGGCCCGCCTGCTCCGCCAGGTCGAATGCCCGATCCACGGCGTCCGCATCATCCGCCTGCCCGGCTTCCGCTTCCGCGCCGAGCTGACGGAAGAGGTCAAGCCGGTGCGCGACGCCGACGGCAAGATCGACATCCAGGGCACGACGCAGGCGGTCACCAATGTGGTCGAAGGCTGGGTGCGCGAGCATCCGGAGCAGTGGCTGTGGCTGCATAGAAGGTGGCGGTAGGGCTTACCGCTCCGGCAATCCCGCATCGACCTCGGCCTGAACGACGCGCTCCCAGGCAGCGATACAAATCGGGCTTGCGTTCTTCATCGGCGGCCAGACGGTGACCCGCGTCGTGCCGGGCCGCAGTCTCAATCCTTCGGCGATCGCCGCTTTCGCTTCCTCGAACCGGCCTGTTCTCTGGTAGGCGGCGGCGAGCAGAAAGTGCGAGCGGCCGGTCCCCGGCGTGATCGCGATCGAGCGCTGCAGCCACGGCAGCGCCTCCTCGTAACGTTCCATCAGCACATAGGTCATGCCAGCACCCAGCAGCCAGGTCCAGCGCGAGGCTGGCGGCGTGTCGTAACGGTCGGCTTGCTGGAATGTCGCGAGCGCATCCTCGAAGCGGCCGAGATAGATCTGCCCGAGGCCGATCAGATAGAGCGCCGACCCGTTCCACGGATCGAAGTTGAGCGCCTTGGCGCAGGTGACGAGACTTTCGACGAAATGGTTGGTCGCGCTGAGAAAGCGGCAAGTGGCCTCGAGCACCGCAATCGAATTCGGCTTCGAGCGCAGCGCCTGCTCCAGCGTCGCGTTGGCCCTCGCCTCGACCGCAGCGGCCTCCTCCGGGCTGAACCAGACCATCTGGATGCCGCGCATCTGCAACGAGGCAAGCGCAACCGCGATGTCGAGATTCTCAGGATCGTCGCTGAGCGCCTTCTGCAGCATGGCTTGTGCCGCACCAAAACGCTCGCGCGTGGTCTGGTTGATCGAGGCGAGCGCCTGCTCGACCGCCACCCTGTCGCCGCCGGCCGACGATGTGCGGCGCGCGGAGGACGACGTGCTCGGCTCCAGGATTTCGTTCAGGCGACGCGCCAGCACATGGCCGACGCCCGCGGCGAGCCGGGCCTGCGCAAGCTGCACGTCCAATTCGTCAGCACCGATCGACAGCGCTGCCACCGATTGAACCTCGCCGGTGCCCGCCTTGATGATCCGCGCCCGCAACGTCCAGGATTGATCGGCGAGCTGCAGCTCGCCGCGCAGTTCGTAGTCCGCTGACACCGCCGGCGCGGCGGCGCTCTCACCGCCCGCGACCGCCGTCAATCGCGGCGCCACCACGCTGATGTTCTGGATCTTCGCAAAACCGTCCGTGAGGCGGCCGGTGACTTCCGCCGCCATCGCCGCGCCGCGCGGATCGTTGCTGGCATCAACGATCGTCATCACGGCGATGCGCGGCGGCGTTCGCCTGAACAGGAACTCAGGCTTGAGCACCGGCGCCGCCACGGCGAGCCCGACAACGATCACACCGAGCCCGGCGACCGCGGCGGCCATGGCCTGCCGGCTCACACCGAATATGGTGCGCCGCGGCCTCGCGGGTGCCGCGGCGCCTTCGGCCGGCGGCTCGGTCGCGACCTCGCCGGTCGGAGCCTGCCGGAACGCCTCGGCCTGCGCGGTCACCTCCGGCGCAGCCACGACCTCCGCCGCCAGCAGATAGCCGCCGCCCGAAGCGAGCTTGATCAGCTGCCGCCGCTCGTCGCCGAGCGCGGTGCGAAGCTCGCGAATACACTGAAACAGGCTGTCCTCGCCGACATGCACGTTCGGCCAGACCGCCTCCATCAGCTCCTGCTTGCTCAGCACCCGGCCGCCGCTGGTCGCAAATAACCGCAGCATCTCGAAGGTCTTGGGCCGGAGCTTGATTGGAGTCCCATCGGCCCCACGCAGCTCCGCGCGTTGCGGATCCAGCTCGAAGCCGGCGAAACGAAGCAAGCTATCCCCCAAGGCAACTCTCAAGGCGGCTCATATAACGGAAGTCGGGCGAAAATGCCCGGAAATCGGGCCTGAAATGGAAATATCAGAAACTTTCAGAAACTAGCCAACCCCTTATCAGGACACCACTCCGGCCCAGTGCGATGAATCCCCTTGAGGACTCGGACGGCGTGCTGGGGGAAGTGGTGAGGACGGGGAAAGATTGTTTCAAGGCGACCCGCCGGCTGCGGGCCGCACTGCTGACGTCGTCGGCGCTGGCCCTGGCCTGGGCGCTCCCGGCCGCGCCGTCGCGCGCCGCGTCGAATGGCACCTGGCTCACCTCTCCCGGCAGCAACAACTATGGCACCGCCTCCAATTGGGACGGCGGCTTCGTGCCTGTCGGCACGGCCTCCTTCGGCACCTCTGCGACCACCAGCCTCGTGATTTCGAGCGCCAGCGTCGGCGGCTGGACCTTCGATGCGGGCGCCTCGAATTACGTTTTTGACGTCAGCGGCCAGTTGAACTTCACGGGCGCCGGCATCACCGTCAACGGCGGCAGCGTCACGATCAACTACAACAATAGGTTTACGCAGTCCTCTTTCACCGGTTCAAGCACCGCCGGCAATGCCACCCTCAACGTCAACAGTTCCGACCTTGCGTTCTACGGCAACAGCACGGCCGGCAATGCCGCCATCAACAACGACAGTCAAATCGAGTTTTTCACGACGGGCCCCGTCACGGCGGGCTCGATCGCGGGCAGCGGCGTATTCGACCTTGGCGGCAACCAACTGACGGTCGGCTCCAACGATCTGTCGACCATCGTGACCGGCAATATCGTCAGTGGTTCGCTGGTCAAGGTCGGCACCGGCACGCTGACGCTCGTATCAAGCCACGCCCTGGTCGGCGACCTCACGATCAACGGCGGCACGGTCCAGATCGGCGCGCCCGGTACGCCCTCCGCGGCCACCCAATCCATCCAGGGAGCCGTCACTGTCGGCGCTGGCGCCACCTTCAGCATCTTCTACGCTGACCTCATCGGCGTCACCAGCCTCTCCAACAGCGGGACCACGACGTTTAACTACGGCAACGCCAGCTCCGCCAATATCTCGAACAGCGGCACCCTCTCCTTCAGCTACGGCAGCACCGCCGCGAGCGCGACGATCACCAACACAGGAGCCGGCACCGTCGACTTCTATGCCGACAGCACGGCCGGAAACGCCACCATCACCACCGATCCCGCCAGCGGCAGCCGCGTGACCGTCAGCTTCAACGACACGAGCACCGCCGGAAACGCGACCATCACCAACAACAACACCCTGGCCTTCAACAATTCGAGCACGGCGGGAAGCGCTGGCATCACCAACAACGGCAACGTCAAATTCAACGACACCAGCACGGCCGGCAGCGCGACCATCGCCAATAACGGCGGCTTGATATATTTCTACGGCACGAGCACGGCCGGCAGCGCCACCATCACCAACAACACCTACGGGCAACTCATCTTCGGCGACACGAGCACGGCCGCAAACGCCACCATCACCAGCGGTTACTACACCTTCGTAGGCTTCTACAATTCGAGCACGGCCGGCAGCGCCGCCATTACCGTCAACAACGCCGGCAGACTAAGTTTCTACGACACCAGTACGGCTAGCAGCGCGACTATCACGAACAACAGCGCCGGCTCCACTTATTTTTACGGCACCAGTACTGCTGGCAGCGCCACGATCAACAACAGCAACGGCGGTTCCATCACGTTTTACAACGCCAGCACCGCTGGCAACGCGACGATCAACAACGACGGCGGCTCAGTCGATTTCAGCCAAACCAGCACGGCGGCAAGCGCCGGCATCACCAACAACGGCACATTGAACTTCAGTGCTTCGAGCACGGCGGCAAGCGCAACCATCACCAACAATTTTTCAGCGAATTTCGTCGGCACCAGCACGGCAGGCAGCGCCACCATCACCAACACCTATAGTCTATTCTTCAACGGCTGGAGCACGGCCGGCAACGCGATCATCACCAACAATGGCGGCGGTCCATTTCACAGTTCCATCGGAACGACCTATTTTCGGGGCAACTCGACCGCGGGCAATGCGCAGCTGATCAACAACGACCCGGGCGCCGTCTTCGATTTTTCCGACAGCACCGGCCCGAACGGCGACAACAAGCTCAGCGCCGGCTCGATCGCCGGCAACGGCACCTTCTCACTCGGCGCCAACGAGCTCACGGTCGGCGGCAACAATCTGTCGACCACCGTGAGCGGCGTGATCGGCGATGGCGGCTACTTCGGCGGGACCGGCGGTTCGCTGGTCAAGACCGGCACCGGCACGCTGACGCTGTCGGGCGCCAACACCTATACCGGCGGCACCACCTTCGCCGGCGGGACGGTCAGCGTCTCCTCGGACGCCAATCTCGGCGACCTCGCGGGCAGCCTGACCTTCAACGGCGGCACCTTGCAGATATCAGGCACGGCATTCAACACCACCGCACGCACGGTCACTCTGGGTGCCGGCGGCGGCACATTCGACATTGCGGACGCTGCCAACAATTTCGTCATCACCCAGAGTGTCAGCGGCAGCACGCTGACCAAGTCCGGCGCCGGCACGCTGACCTTGACCGGCGCGGCAGGTTTTTCCGGCGCGACGGTGTCCGCCGGCACCCTGGCGTTCCTCAATAGCACGGCCGGTAGCGCCGTTATCACCAACAACGCGCAGTTGACGTTCTACGGCAACTCCACTGCCGGCAGCGCGATCATCAACAACAGCGGCAATGTGCTGTTCGACGGCAACTCCACGGCCGGCAACGCGCAGCTCGTCAACGTCACCTCCGGCGCGGTCATCGACTTCCACACCCCCGGCCCGGCCAGCGACGGCAAGATCAGCACCGGCTCGATCGCCGGCAGCGGCCGCTTCAACCTCAACGGCGCGGAGCTGACGGTCGGCGGCAACAATTTGTCGACCACCGTCACCGGCGTGCTCACCGGCGACGGAAGCATGACCGGAACATCGCTGGTCAAGGTCGGCACCGGCACACTGACGCTTTCGGGCATCAACACCTACACCGGCGCCACGATCGTGGACGGCGGCACGCTGGCGGTGAACGGCTCGATCCTGGCATCGAGCGGCGTCACCGTGAACGCGGGCGGCACGCTCGGTGGCACCGGCATCGTCGGCAACACGACGATTGCGAGCGGCGGCACGCTTGCGCCGGGCAATTCCGTGGGCACTCTCACCGTCAGCGGCAGCCTCGCCTTCAGTGCCGGCAGCTTCTACAGGGTCGAGGTCTCCGTGACCGCCGCCGACCGGACCAATGTCACGGGAACCGCGACGCTCACCGGCGCGACCGTTCAGGCGGTCGCGATCCCCGGCAGCTTCCGCAGCCAGACCTACACCATTCTCAACGCGACCGGCGGCCTTGGCGGAACGCAGTTCGCCGGGCTGAGCGTCAGCGGCAGCTTCAGCCCCACTCGCAATCCGCACCTCACCTACGATACCAACAACGTCTATCTCGTGCTCGATCCCGGCACGATCGTGTTGCCGGCCGGCACAGGCGCCAACCAGAGCAACGTCGCCGGTGCCATCAACGGAGCTGTCGCGGGCGGCGCGACGCCGCCAGCCGGCTTCGATGCGCTGCTCAACATGGGCCAGCCGCAGCTCAACGGCGCGCTCGGCCAGGTCTCCGGCCAGCCCGGCGCGGCGGGCACACAAGCCTCGTTCAACGCCATGCAGCAATTCGTCGGCATGCTCGATCCGCTCGGTGGCGGCGGCTCGGACGGCGAGCGCGGCGGCACGGCCGGCGACAGCGGGACGCTGGGCTACGCGTCCACCGGCCCGCGCGACGCCAAGATGCGCGAAGCTTACGCCGCAGTCACGCCACGCGAAGCCAGCGGCGACGTCGTCGACCGTCGCTGGGGCGTCTGGGCCTCCGGCTATGGCGGCGCCAGCACATTGAACGGCAACACTGCGGCCGGCTCGAGCACCACCACCAGCCGCATCTATGGCACTGTCGTCGGTGCCGACTATCGCGTCTCGCCGAACACGCTGGTCGGATTTGCGCTCGGCGGCGCCGGCTACAATTTTGCGCTCTCAAATAGCCTCGGCGGCGGCCGCGCCGATCTGTTCCAGGCCGGCTTCTATGGCCGCCACACATTCGGGCCGGCGTATATCTCCGCGGCGCTCGCCTATGGCTGGCAGGACGTCACCACCGATCGCACCGTGACGGTCTCAGGCACCGACAGGCTCACCGCGAACTTTAGGGCGAGCACCTTCTCCGGCCGCCTGGAAGCCGGCTGGCGCTTCGCACCCATCCCCGCCTCCAGCTTCGGCGTCACGCCCTACGCGGCCGCACAAGTCACGACCTTCCACCTGCCCGGCTACGGCGAGACCGCGATCGTCGGCAGCAACCAGTTCGCGCTGTCCTACACATCACAGGACACGACGAATGTCCGCACCGAGCTCGGCGCGCGGACCGACCAGCGCTTCCTCGTCAACGACGGCGTGCTCACGCTGCGCGGCCGCCTCGCCTGGGCGCACGACACCAACACCAACCGACTCGTCAGCGCCGCCTTCCAGACCCTCCCCGGCGCCGCCTTCACCGTCAACGGCGCGCAACCGGCGGCGGACTCCGCGCTGGTCGGTGGCCGCGCCGAGATGAAATGGCGAAGCGGCCTCTCGCTCGCGGGCACAGTCGAAGGCGAATTCTCCCACAGCACGCAGACGTACACGGGCAAGGGCACGGTGCGTTATGAGTGGTGAAGGGGAAAATCGGCTCGCGGTGACCCGCCACCTGAGGGCCGCGCTACTGACGTCGTCGGCGTTGGCCCTGGCCTGGTCGCTGCCGGCCACGCCGGCTCACGCGCAGGATGCCACCTGGCTCGCCTCACCGACGACCAATACTTTCAGCCTCGGCGCCAACTGGGACACCGGCACAGTACCGACCGGAACCGCGTATTTCGGTGCGACGAACACCAACAACCTATGGATCAACAGCGGCTCCGTCACGCCAATTGGCGGCTGGACGTTCACCGCCAGCGCGCCGGCCTATACGTTCGACAACAACTATGGCGCGAATCTTAGGTTCGACGGCGCCGGCATTGTCGTCAATGGCGGCAGCGTTGCCATCAACAACACTCAGGGCCAACTGTCTTTCCGCAACTCCAGCACGGCCGGCAGCGCCGTCATCAACAATGCGTACAGCAGCTTCACGTATTTCTACGACACCAGCTCGGCCGGCAATGCGTCCATCACCAACACTGGCTCTGGACTGGCTTTCTACAACTCCAGCACGGCTGGCAGCGCATCCATCACCCACAATTCAGGCTTCCTGGATTTCTACGATTCCAGCACGGCGGGATCCGCCACCATCACCAGCAACGCCGGCATAATATTTCTTGGCTCGAGCACGGCCGGCAACGCTTCCATCACCGGCTCCGGCGGCACGGACTTCGTTGACCACAGTACCGCCGGCAGCGCCTCCATCACCGTCAACTACTACCTGAATTTCTCCGAAAACAGCACGGCCGGCAGCGCGACCCTCCTCAACAATGCCGGCGGCCTGGTCGATTTCTCGAACACGACGGGGCCTAACGGCGACCATAAGATCAGCGCCGGCTCGATCGCGGGCGCCGGCTCCTACAATCTCGGTGCCAACGAGCTGACCGTCGGCTCCAATAATCTTTCGACCGAAGTGAGCGGCGTCATCGCAGGTACCGGCGGCTCGCTGGTCAAGACCGGCACCGGCACGCTGAAGCTGTCGGGCAGCAACACGTTCACGGGTGGCGTCACGCTCAACGCGGGCACACTAGGGCTCGCCAACAACAATGCGCTCGGCACCGGCGTGCTGACGACATACGGCGGGACCGTTGCCTATGCCGATGGCGTCACCATCGGCAATGCGATCGATCTTCGCGGCAGCACGACGCTCGATGTCGCCGCCGGTAGCGCGACCCAGGCCGGCACCATCGGGCAAACCGGCGGCGCGTTCGGCATCGTCAAGACCGGCACGGGCACGCTAACCCTGTCGGGCAACAACACGTTCACGGGCGGCGTCACTCTCAATGCGGGTACGCTGGGGCTCGCCAACAACAATGCGCTCGGAACCGGCGTGCTGACGACCTACAGCGGGACCGTCGCCTACGCAGACGGCGTCACCATCGGCAATAGGATCGACCTTCGCGGCAGCACGACGCTCGATGTCGCCAGTGGCGGGGCAACCCAGGCCGGCGCCATTGGAGAAACCGGCGGCGCGTCCGGCATCGTCAAGACTGGCGCCGGCACGCTGATCCTGAGCGGCGCCAACACCTACACCGGCGGCACCGCCGTCAACGCCGGCACATTGCAACTCGGCAACGCCGGCGGTGGGGTCGGATCGATTGTGGGAATCGTCAACGTCGCCAGTGGGGCGACATTCGACGTCGTCAACGCCGGCACGAGCGGCATCACCAGCATTGCGAACGGCGGGACCACAAACTTCCGCAACAACAACAGTGCTGGCACTACATCGATCACCAATGCCACCGCCAGCAACCTCTATTTCTTCGATAGCGCGACGGCAGGCAGCGCCACCATCACCAACAATGGCGGGGGCCTGATCTTCAACAATTCGAGCACGGCCGGCAGCGCCAACATCGCCAACAACGACTGGTCCGCCGTCCTCTTCAACGACACCAGTTCGGCTGGCAGCGCCACGATCAGCAATGCAAGCAGGTCATCGCTGAGTTTCATGAACAGCAGCACCGCGGGCAGCGCCACCATCACCAACAACGGCGATATGAGCTTCTCGAATGCGAGCACGGCGGGCAGCGCGACCATCAACAACACCAGCGACTACATGCATGCACAGTACGCCTATCTGAATTTCTACGACTCGAGCACGGCCGGCAGCGCCATCCTCAACAACGCCATTTCCTCCACCATCAACTTCCACGACACCAGCACGGCCGGCAGCGCCACGATCACGAATGCCAGCCCTGGATTTCTGAACTTCCTGAACAGCAGCACGGCCGGCAACGCCACCATCACCAATTCCGGCTCCATCAATTTCTGGAATTCGAGCTCGGCCGGCAGCGCGACCATCGACAATCTGAGCGGGATCGCCTTCTTCGATTCCGCGAGCGCCGGAAGTGCCCACATCACCGGCGGCGTGATCGAGTTCGGCAATACGAGCACCGCCGGCAACGCGACTATCATCAACAATGGTGCGCTCTCCTTCCGGAACAGCAGCACTGCCGGGAGCGCGACGATCGTCAGCAACATATACATGTCGTTCGGATTTTATGAAAGCTCGACCGCCGGCAACGCCACCATCACCAACAATGGCCCGATGTTCTTCCGGAACCAGGCCACGGGGGGCAATGCGACCATTGCCGTCACCAGCACCGGCACTCTCATATTCTTCGACACCAGCACCGCGGGCAATGCGACGATCGTCAACAACGGAGCGACGGGATTCAACGACACGTCTACGGCGGGAAACGCTGTCATTACAAACAATCACACGCTGGATTTCAACACGCAGGCTGCGGCCGGCAATGCAGCCATCACAAATAGCAGCCTTGTGCTGTTCCGGAACTCCGCCAACCCCGGCAACGCGCAGCTGATCAACAGCACCTCCGGCGCCGTCTTCGACCTCTCGTCGACATCAGGCGCGAACGGCGACCACAAGCTCACCGCAGGCTCGCTTGCGGGCAGCGGAACGTTCTCGCTTGGCGGCAACGAGTTGACGGTCGGCAGCAACGATCTGTCCACCACCGTCACCGGCGTGATCGCCGATGGTGGAACTGCCGGCGGCACCGGCGCCTCGCTGGTGAAGGTCGGCACCGGACGCCTGACCTTGTCGGGCGTCAATACCTACACCGGCGCCACCACGGTCAACGGGGGCACGCTGGCGGTGAACGGCGACATCACGGCGTCGAGCGGCGTCACCGTGAACAGCGGCGGCATTCTCGGCGGCACCGGCATCGTCGGCAACACGACAATCGCGAGCGGCGGCGCGCTGGCGCCGGGCAATTCCATCGGCACGCTCACCGTCAGCGGCAATCTGACATTCAGCGCCGGCAGCTTCTACACGGTCGAGGCCTCCCCGACGGCCGCCGACCGAACCAACGTCTCGGGCACGGCGACGCTCACCGGCGCCACCGTGCAGGCGGTCGCGATTCCAGGCCGGTTCCGCAGCCAGACCTTCACCATCCTCACGGCGACCGGCGGCTTCGGAGGGACCGAGTTCTCCGGGTTGAGTGTCAGCGGCGCGTTCACGAGTGCGCGCAACCCGCATCTCACCTACGACCTCAACAACGTTTATCTCGTGCTCGATCCCGGCGTGATCATTCTGCCGTCAGGCAGCAGCGGCAACCAGATCGGTGTCGCCGGCAGCATCAACAAGGCGGTCGAAGGCGGCGTAACGCCGCCGGTGGGCTTTGACGCGCTGCTCAACATGACCGACACGCAGCTCGCCCGGGGCCTCAATCAAATATCCGGCCAGCCAGGTGCAGCCAGCACGCAGGCTGCCTTCAACGCGATGCAGCAGTTCGTGAACACGCTCGATCCGCTCGGCGAGCGCGGCGCGGACACCGGCCAAGGCGGCGCGCTGGGCTATGCCTCGACCGATCAACCTGGTGAGAGAGTTCGCGCAGCTTATGCCGCCGTGACGCCGCGCGACGCCGACGGCGACGTCATCGACCGCCGCTGGGGCGTGTGGGCCTCCGGCTATGGCGGCGGCAGCACGTTGAGCGGCAATGCGGCGGCGGGTTCAAGCTCTGCCACCAGCCGCATCTACGGCACCGTGGTCGGCGCCGACTACCGTGTCTCGCCGGACACGCTGGTCGGTTTTGCGCTCGGCGGCGCGGGCTTCAACTTCTCGGTGGCGGATGCGCTCGGCGGCGGCCGCGCCGACGTCTTCCAGGCCGGCCTCTATGCCCGACACAATTTTGGGCCGACCTACCTCTCGGCTGCGCTGGCCTATGGCTGGCAGGACGTCACCACCGACCGCACCGTGACGGTGTCGGGCACCGACAGGCTGACCGCCAATTTCAAGGCCAGCACCTTTGCCGGCCGGCTCGAAACCGGCTGGCGCATCGCCCCCATCCCCGCCTCCAACTTCGGCGTGACGCCCTACGCGGCCGTGCAGGCCACGACCTTCCACCTGCCCGGCTACGGCGAGACCGCGCTCGTCGGCAGCAACCAGTTCGCGCTCTCCTATAGTTCGCAGGACACGACGAATGTCCGCACCGAGCTCGGCGCGCGCACCGACCAGCGCTTCCTCATCGGCGACGGCGTGCTCACCCTGCGCGGCAGGTTCGCCTGGGCGCACGACACCAACACGAACCGCTTCGTCAACGCCGCCTTCCAGATGCTGCCCGGCGCCGCCTTCACGGTCAACGGCGCGCGGCCTGCCCCGGACTCCGCGCTCGTCGGCGGGCGCGCCGAGATGACATGGAGGAACGGTCTGTCGCTTGCGGGAACGGTCGAGGGCGAGTTCTCGCGGAGCACGCAGACGTACACGGGCAAGGGCACGGTGCGCTATGCATGGTAGATGGTGAAGCGGTTTTCGCCGCACGCCGAGCGCTTCAAGCTTTTTGCGCCGGCAGAGCGATTAGACCCGCGCCCATCACGACTTGAGCCTCGTGACTGCCAACAGCCGCTCAGTCACAGGTCTACTGTGCATGGGGTTGTTTTGCAGAAAATGAGTTACGGGGGCGATCCCACAACGACTACCGCCCCGTCTTCACCTTCGTCCACAGCCGGTTGATGATGCGCTGGGTCGCCGGTTCGCGCGCCGTGATGACGAACAGTTTTGCGAGCGTCGCCTCATCCGGATAGATGTTCTTGTCGTTCAGAATCTTCGGATCGACCAGCTTCTGGCTGGCGAGGTTGCCGTTGGCGTAGGACAAAAAGTCCGAGTTCTTGGCGGCAACGTCGGGGCGATAGAGATAGTTGATCAGCTCGTAGGCTTCCCTAACGTTCTTGGCGTCGGCGGGGATCGCGAGATTGTCGAAGAACATCTGCGCGCCCTCCTTCGGAATGGTGTAACCGATCTCGACGCCGCTCTTGGCCTCCGCCGCGCGGGCGCGCGCCTGCATGATGTCGCCGGACCAGCCGACCACGAAGCAGATCTCGCCGGTCGCAAGCGCGCTCAGATATTCGGACGAGTGAAATTTTCGGACCGACGGGCGGACCTTGGCGACGATGTCGGCGGCCTTCTCCAAATCGGCCTGCTTGGTCGAGTTCGGATCGAGCCCGAGCCAGCTCAGCGCTGCCGGAAAGATGTCGTCGGCGGAGTCGAGCATGTGCACGCCGCAGTCTTTGAATTTGGCGAGGTTCTCCGGCTTGAAGACGATGTCCCAGCTGTCGATCTTCGCGTCGGGGCCGAGGATCTGCTTCACCTTGGCAACGTTGTAGCCGATGCCCGTCGTGCCCCACATGTAGTTGGCGGCATAGACGTTGCCGGGGTCGTAGATGCCGAGCCGCGCGGTCACCACGCCCCAGGCATTGGCAAGGTTCGGCAGCTTCGTCTTGTCGAGCTTCTGGAAGATGTTCGCCTTGATCTGGCGTTGCAGGAAATACGCCGTGGGCACCACGACATCATAGCCGGACTTGCCGGCCATCAGGCGTGTCTCCAGCGTCTCGTTGGCATCAAACGTGTCGTAGACCACCTTGATGCCGGTCTCCTTGGTGAAGGCCTCGAGGACGTCAGGCGCCATGTAGTTCGACCAGTTGTAGAAGTTGACGACCCGCTCCTCGGCCCTGGTGGGGGCGGAGAGCAACGTCAGCGCTGCGGCAATTGCTAGGCCAAGGCCAAAGCGGCTGACGTTCGTCATCTCGATCTACCTTTTGCGTCCACGCACCGCGTCCGACAGCCGCTCCAGCGCGGTGTCGAGCGTCTCGTCCTTCTTGGCAAAGCAGAATCGCACCACCGAGGTCACCGGGTCCTGCTCGTAGAACGCCGACACCGGGATCGCGGCGACCTTGTAATCCCTAACGATCCGCCAGCAGAACTCGGTGTCGCTCTCGTTCAGCCCGAGCGGCGACAGGTCGACCGTGAGGAAGTAGGTGCCCTGCGACTTCAGCACGGGGAAGCCGAGGCTTTCGAGGCCCTTGGTCAGGCGGTCCCTGCTCCGCGTCAGGTCCTTGCGCATCGACAGGAAGTAGTCGTCGGACTTGCCGAGGCCGTAGGCGACGGCGGCCTGCAAGTTCGGCGCGGTGGTGAAGGTCAGGAACTGGTGCACCTTGGCGGCGACGCGCAAGAGCGGCGGCGCCGCGCAGACGAAGCCGATCTTCCACCCCGTGAGCGAGAAAATCTTGCCGGCCGAGCCGACCTTGATGGTGCGGTCGCGCATGCCGGGGATGGTGATCAGCGGGATGTGCTTGTGCTCGTCGAAGGTGACGTGCTCCCAGACCTCGTCGCAGATCGCGATGACGTCGAATTCCTGGCAGTAGCGCGCCAGCAGCTCGAGGTCCTCGCGCGGATAGACCACCGCGGAGGGATTCAAGGGGTTGTTGAAGAGCACCGCCTTGGTCTTTGAATTGAAGACGCTTTTCAGCATGTCCTCATTCAGCCGCCAATGCGGCGGTTCGAGCCGGACGAGGCGCGGAATGCCGCCGGCCTGGCGGATGATCGGCAGGTAGGAATCATAGACCGGCTGGAAGCAGACCACCTCGTCGCCAGGCTGCACCACCGCCAGGATCGCCGAGGTCAGCGCCTCGGTGCCGCCTGATGTCACCATCACCTCGCTCATCGGGTCGAGCTTGAGGCCGTGCCAGTGACCGTAATGGGTCGCGATCGCCTGGCGCAGTTCCGGCAGGCCCATCATCGACGGATACTGGTTGTAGCCGTTCAGCGAGGCCTCGGCCGCGGCGCGGCGGATGTCCTCGGGGCCGGGATCGTCAGGAAAGCCCTGGCCGAGATTGATGGCGGCATTGTCGCGCGCGGCTTGCGACATCGCCTCGAAGATGGTGACGGGAAGGTCCGAGAAGACCTTGTTCAGGGACGAGCTCTTTTTCAGCGAAGAATTGGACATCGGGTCGATCAGCCACCGACCTTGCTGGGGAGCCCCGCCGCCTTCCAGCCCAGCATGCCGCCGGCCAGATGCTTGTCGTAAGGCAGGCCCGCCGCCTGCGCCGCGAGCGAGGCCGTCACCGAGCGCTTGCCGGAGCGGCAGGCGAACACGACCTCTTTGCCTTGCGGATCGGGGATCGCCTTGGGATCGAAGGTCGAGAGCGGCACGACGACGCCGTAAGGGTAAGCCTCGGCTTCGACCTCGTTCGGCTCACGGACGTCGACGAGCAGATAGCGCCCTTCCGCGACACCCTTGGAGACTTCGTCCGGGGTCAGATCCTGTACTTGATTTGCCACATCATCCTCCAACGTCGCGGGCCGCTGCCGGGGCGATCCCGGCGGCCGGCAACCTCGCCTCTCAGCAGGCGAAAATCAAGCGCTACAAAGGCTTGAGCTGCCTTGCGCAAGTTAAAGCTAAATCGCAGCGAGTTGAAGCGCGCTTTGAATCCCTGCCCTAAATCGTCACCTGGGTGCCGACCTCGACGACGCGGCCACTCGGGATCTGGAAATAGTCGGTGGCGTCGTTGGCGGAGCGGCTGAGCGAGATGAACAGCCGGTCTTGCCAACGCGGCATGCCGGAATGGGCGGCGGGCTTCAGCGCCCTCCGCGACAGGAAGAACGAGGTCGACATGATGTCGAACTGCCAGCCGAGCTTGCGGGCGATCGCCAGCGCCTTCGGCACGTTGGGCGATTCCATGAAGCCGAACTTCAGCGTCACCTTGGAGAAGGTCGGTGAGATCTGCTCCAGCCTCACCCGCTCGGCCGGATCGATGCGCGGGGTCTGCGCAGTCTCGATGGTGAGAATGACGTTCTTCTCGTGCAGCACTTTGTAGTGCTTCAGACTATGCATCAGCGCGGTCGGGGCGCTGAGCGGATCGCTGGTCAGGAACACGGCGGTGCCGGGCACGCGCTGCGGCGGCCGCTTCTCCAGCATCGCCACGAGGTCGGCGAGTGGGAACTCGAGCTTGCGCGATTTCTCGAACAGCAACCGGCTGCCGCGCCGCCACGTGTACATCAGCATGATCATGAGTGCGCCGAGCGCCAGCGGCACCCAGCCACCCTCGAACACCTTGAGCAGGTTCGCCGCCAGGAAGGTCAGGTCGAGGAACAGGAACGGCGCAATCAGGGCGGCGGCCGTGAAGGGCGACCACTTCCAGACCTTCCAGATCACGACAAAGCCCATCATCGCCGTCACCACCATGGTGCCGGTGACGGAGATGCCATAGGCGGACGCCAGCGCGCTGGAGGAGCGGAACAGCAATACCAGCAGCACCACCGCGACCAGCAGCAGCTGGTTGATGCGCGGGATGAAGATCTGGCCGGAATGGGCTTCAGACGTATGGCGAATTTCAAAGCGCGGCAGCAGCCCGAGCTGAATCGCCTGGCGCGTCAGCGAATAGGCGCCGGTGATGACGGCCTGGCTTGCGATGACAGTGGCGGCGGTGGCCAGCACGACCATGCCGCCGCGGATCCAGCCTTGCGGAAACAATTGGAAGAACGGGCTCTCGATCGCCGCGGGATCGCCGAGCACGAGCGCCCCCTGCCCCAGATAGTTCAGCGCAAGCGACGGCAGCACGATGAACAGCCAGGCGGTCTGGATCGGCCGCTTGCCGAAATGGCCAAGGTCCGCATACAGCGCCTCGGCGCCCGTCACCGCCAGAAACACCGCGCCCAGCGTCACGAAGCCGATAATGCCGTGGTGGAGCATGAAGGTCACGGCGTAGAGCGGGTTCAGCGCGTACAGCACCTGCGGCTGCTGGATGATCGGATGGATCGCCGCCACCGCGAGGACCGCGAACCAGACGCACATGATCGGACCGAAGAACGCCGCGACCCGGGCGGTGCCGCGCGACTGCACGGCGAACAGGCAGACCAGGATGATCACCGTCAGCGGCACGACATAGGGCTCGAAGTGCAGCGTGACGTCCTTCATGCCTTCGATCGCCGACAGCACCGAGAGCGCCGGCGTGATCACGGCGTCACCGTAGAACAGCGCGCCCGAGATGATGCCGAGCAGGACGATGGTCGCCCCGCCGGTTCCGACAGCGCGCTGGGCCAGCGCCATCAGCGCCAGCGTGCCGCCCTCGCCATTGTTGTCAGCGCGGAGCAGGATCACGACGTATTTGAGCGTCACCACCACGATGAGCGCCCACAGGATCAGGGAGGCCACGCCGAGAATGGCCGCCGGCGTCGGGGCGCCTTCCGCACCCGAGGCCGCCATCACCGCCTCACGGAAGGCGTAGAGCGGGCTGGTGCCGATGTCGCCATAGACCACGCCGATGCTGCCGAGCGTCAGCGCACCGAAACCGGCGGTGGTGTGGGCGTCGCCATGCCCATTGGCCGCCGCCGTTTCCGGGGCGGGAACTGCTACGTCACTTGTCATGGGAGAGCCCAGTGGCCTCTGAAAATGCTTCACTGCACAACGGCGGAGGAGCGCGCGGCTTATAGTCCTGCGCTACCGGCATAGCCTAGCCCGATTTTGGGCCCTCACCATGCAAAATTCGCATAGGTCCACCGATTGCGTTCAAATGGTGACTTGGGTGCCGACTTCAACCACCCGCCCGGTCGGAATCTGGAAATAGTCCGTGGCATCGTTGGCCGAGCGGCTCAGCGCGATGAACAGATGGTCCTGCCACAGCGGCATGCCCGACTGCGCCGAGGCCTTCAGCGAGCGGCGCGACACGAAAAACGACGTCGACATGATGTCGAACTGCCAGCCCTGCTTGCGCGCGATGGCGAGCGCCTTGGGCACGTTCGGCTGCTCCATGAAGCCGAAGCGGAGGCGTACCTTCGAGAACTTGTCGCTGATCTTCTCCATGCGGAACCGCTCGGAGAGATCGACCCGCGGCGTGTGCGCGGTCTCGATGGTCAGGACCACGTTGTGCTCGTGCAGCACCTTGTTGTGCTTGAGATTGTGCAGCAGCGCCGTCGGCACGAAGGCGGGATCGCTGGTGAGGAACACCGCGGTGCCCTTGACGACATGCGGCGGCCGCTTCTCCAGGCTCCGGATCAGATCGTCGAGCGGCACCTCGATCCGGCGCGTCTTCTGGAGCAGGATGCCGGTCCCCTTGCGCCAGGTCCAGATCGTCCCGGCCATGGCCGCGCCGAACAGAAGCGGCACCCAGGCGCCCTCGAGCAGCTTGAGGAGATTGGCACTGAAGAAGCTGATGTCGACGACGACGAAGGGCACGATCACCGCCGCCGCCGTCGCGGCGCGCCAGTTCCACAGTTTCCAGATCACGACGAAGCCCATGACGCCGTCGGCGACCATGGTGGTGGAGACCGCGATGCCGTAGGCCGAAGCGAGGTTGCTCGGGGTGTGGAACAGCAGCACGAGCAGCATCACGCCGATCAGCAGCAGCCGGTTCACGCGCGGCAGATAGATCTGCCCGGCATGGGTTTCGGAGGTGTAGCGCACCTCGAAACGCGGCAGCAGGCCGAGCTGCACCGCTTGATAGACCAGCGAATAGGCGCCGGTGATCACCGCCTGGCTCGCGATGACCGTCGCGGCGGTCGCAAGCCCGACCAGCGGCAGCACCAGGTGCTCCGGCACCATGCGATAGAAGGAATGTTCGATCGCGCTCGGATCGGACAGCACCAGCGCGCCCTGCCCGAAATAGTTGATCAGCAGCGAGGGCAGCACGAAGAACATCCAGGCCGCCTGGATCGGCTTGCGGCCGAAATGGCCGAGGTCGGCGTAGAGCGCCTCGCCGCCGGTCACCGCCAGAAACACCGCGCCCAGCGTCACGAGGCCGATCGTGCCGTGCGACAACAGGAATTGCAGCGCGTAATAGGGATTGATCGCCGCGAGCACCGACGGATCGTCGGCGATGTGAACGATGCCCATGATCGCAATGACCGTGAACCAGACCACCATGACCGGCCCGAAGGCGGAGGCCACCAGTGCAGTGCCCTTGCTCTGTACCGCGAACAGCAACACCAGGATCATGACGGTGAGCGGCACGACATAATGCTCGAACGCGGGGGTCACGAGCTTCAGGCCCTCGACCGCGGACAGAACCGAGATCGCCGGCGTGATCATGGAATCGCCGATGAACATGGAAGCGCCGACGACGCCGAGCGCGAGCAGGAACCAGCTTCTCCGCCCCAGCGCACGCTGGCCGAGCGCCATCAGCGAGAGCGTGCCGCCCTCCCCGTTATTGTCGGCGCGCAGCAGCAGCAGAACGTATTTGGCGGTGACGACGATAAAGAGCGCCCACAGGATCAGCGAGAGCACGCCGAGCACCATGACCCGCGTCACCGGCTCGCCATGAGCCGCGCCCCGGACCGCCTCGTGGAATGCGTAGAGCGGCGAGGTGCCGATGTCGCCGAAAACGACACCGATGCTCCCGAGCGTAAGCGCCCAAAAACCTGAGGTGACCGGCCCGTCCTGGGTCTCGGCCTGTGTGATGCTCGCCGTCATGAAAGTGGAAAACGCTTCGTCCCTGAATTTGATCCGGCGCCTTTTGACGCTTCCGGCGCGCCTGTCAATCGGCGCACCACCTTAGCAGGCGGTGAGCCGAATGCTGTGACGGCGCGGCCACGCTCGTCGCCAGCGCGACGACATGCCTCAGGTAAGATGGTAGCGCAAGGGGGGTTACGGCTTCAGATTCGGCGGTAGCGGCGGATCTTCGCGCATCAGGGTGATGGTCACCCGCCGGTTGGCGGCGAGCGAGGGATCGTCCGGAAACAGCGGCTGGGTGTCGGCCTTGCCGGCGACGGCGAAGACGTGCGAGGCCGGCAGGCCCTCACGTTCGAGGATCTGGCGCACCGCATTGGCGCGGTCGGCCGACAGGTCGAAGGCGCCGTAATCGCTGCGGGTCGGCACGAACCCGGCCGCGGTGTGGCCGGCGATGGAGACGCGGAGCGGCGTCGCCTTGAGCGGAATTGCGAGCTTCTCGATCAGGCGGCGGGTGCGGTCATAGGGCACCTTGGAGCCGTCGGCGAACATCGAGCGGCCGTCCTGGTCGACAATCTCGAGGTTGAGGCCCTGCTTGGTCTCCTCGAACATGATGTGCTTGGACATCTCGGTCAGCTCAGGCATGTCCTGCAGCGCCTGGCGCAGCGAGGCAGCTGCCAGCGCAAAATTGCGGTCGATCTTCAGCTTCGCGCCCGACGTGCGATCGCGATCCTCCTGATCCGGGGTCGGTGTGTTGGAGGAATCCTCCGGCTGGATGTGGTCGACGTTCTTCAGCCGCGGGCGCGTCGGCAGGCCGTCGGACTCGACGATGCCGGCGTAGCGCGCTTCGCTCTGCACGCCGAAGGCGTCGCGCATCGAGCCTGCGACGATCTTCAGCTTGTTGGCGTCCTGGGTCGAGAACGCGACGAGCATCACGAAGAAGCTCATCATCAGGCCCATCAAATCGGCGAAGGTCACGAACCAGCCGTGACCGCCACCGTGAGCATCGCCGCGCTTCTTCTTGGCCATCTCTGTTGATCCCGGCGGGCGGCGTTACGCCGGCACCGGCTCGCCTTCGGCGTGACGATGCTTCTCTGGCAGATAGGCCAGCAGCATTTCGCGCACCAGCGTCGGGCTCTTGGAGTCGCGGATCATCAGGATGCCGTCGATGATCAGCGTGCGGTTGGTTTCCTCGTCGAGCAGCTTGCCGTGCAGCTTGTCGGCGATCGGCAGACAGAACAGGTTCGCAACCAGCGCGCCGTAAAGCGTCGCAAGCAGCGCGGTCGCCATGAACGGGCCGAGTTTCGAAGGGTCGGTCATGTTGGCGAACATCTGCACCATGCCGATCAGCGTGCCGATCATGCCGAAGGCCGGGGCGCAGTCGCCGATGGCGCGGTAGATCTTGCTGCCCTCGTCGAGGTGCATCAGGAAGTTGTCGCGGTCGCGCTCAAGATTGTCGCGGATGAAATCGAGGTCGTAGCCGTCGGCGACGTAGCGGATGCCCTTGGCCAGGAACGGCTCGTCGGTCTCGACCTTTTCAAGGCCGACCGGGCCCTGCTTGCGGGCGATCTCGGCGATGCGGGCGAGTTCGTCAACGAGGTCGTGGGCCGACAGGCGGCTCATGGTGAAGGCGAACTTGGCGCCGAGCGGAAGGCCGTGCAGGAGCGCGCTGAGCGGAAAGCGGATCATGGTGGCGGAGATCGAACCGCCGAAGATGATGATCATGGCATGTTCGGAGATGAACATGTGCAGATCGCCGCCCATGAAGACCATCGCCGTGATGACGATGATGCCTGCAATGAGGCCAACGCTCGTCATGATATCCATTGGATACTCCAACGCGTACGCAACAACGGCCGTCCTGGCCGCTGGCGCGGCCCAACCCCGAACCGCATCGGAAACCCTAGAGCGCCGCCCTTAAAGCCGCGTAAAGGTTAAGTTGAGCCGGCGCGCCAGACCGGCGCAGAGCGCTGAATGAAGGCCGGCTTTGCCGTCCGCCGACAGGAATCTCAATACTTTGCTAACCATAATTGCGGCGCGCTAGGACGACAGTCCCGCCAGCTTCACGCTGAGCGCATGCAGACGCTTGCGGGCATCGGCATCATAGGCCTGCGGATTGGCACGGGCTTCGTTCATTCCGTTGAAGAACAGGCCGCTCTTGCCAGCGACGTCGTCGCCTTCGACCAGATGGAGGATCGCCGCACCACCCTGCTCCACCGTCGAGATCGGCGTAATGCCGCCGGCACGCACCATCGTGGTGTTCATGTAGGTCGCCGGATGCAACGAATTGACGGTGACACCGGCGCCCTTCAGCTCCTCCGCAAGATCAACCGTGAACATGATCTGCGAAAGCTTGCTCTGCGCATAGGCACGCGAACCGCTGTAGCCCTTCGTGATCATGACGTCGTCGAAATCGATCGGATGCTGTCCGAGGGAAGCGACATTGACGATGCGCGACGGGGCTGCGGCCTTGAGCAGCGGCAGCAACAGATGGGCCAGCAGGAAACCCGAGAGATAATTGACAGCAAAACGCAGCTCGTGACCGTCGGCACTGACTTGCCGCTGCGGCCCGTCGTTCTGCGAGCCAATGCCGGCATTGCTGACGAGAACGTCGAGACGTTGATGATCGCGTATGACCGCCTCGGCGAGCGCGCGCGTGCCCGCCATCGACGAAAGATCGGCTTGATAGAAGGTCGGCGCGGCGTGGCCGGCTTTCATGATCTGGTCGATCAGCGCTTTTGCCCGCGCGGCATCGCGGCCATGGATCAGGACGTGCGCGCCTTCGGCGGCAAGGCGGCTTGCGACATAGCGCCCGACACCATCGGTCGAGCCCGTGATCAGCACCGTCTTGCCGCTCATGTCCATGGCATCACTCCAAGCTTAGTGGATCTCCGCCGAGCGCTTCAGCGCGGCCTTCAGCTTCTCCAGCGAGAAGTCGGGGCTGCGGGCGATCTCGAGGATCGGCGTCTCGCGGCGGCCACAGAGCTCGGCGGCTTCAGGCAGCTTTGCCGCGATGTCGAGCGGGATCACGATGGCGCCGTGCTGATCGGCGTGGATGAGATCGTCCGACTTCACGGTCATGCCGGCGACGCGCACCTCGCCGCCAAAGCTTTCCGCATGCACCCAGGCATGCGACGGGCCGATCGAGCCAGCCAGCGCCTGGAAACCCGGGGCCCATTGCGGGATGTCGCGGATCGAGCCGTCGGTGATGACGCCGAGGCAGCCGAGCGCCTTGTGCACGTTGCTCTGAACCTCGCCCCAGAACGCACCGTAACCGACGTCGGGGCCGTCGATGTCCTGGATCACCGAGATGCGCGGACCATGACCGGTGCCGACATATTCGTAATATTCGATGCGGCGCTTGGACTGCTCTTCAGCCGGCAGCGAGGATTTCAGCACCGAACGGATCGCAACCGTGCGGGCATAGCCGACGATCGGCGGCAGGTCGGGAAACGGACAGACCAGTTGCTTGGTGGTGTAGCCGATCAGCCGGCGCTCGGGCGCCACGATCTCCATGGCATTGCAGATCGTCGGGGTGTCGTAGCGGCCCAGCGCTTCGAGGACGGAAGCGGGCAGCGGCCCGGTCGCGTTATCAGTCACGGCGTTCTCTCCCAGATTGGCGGCCGCTGTTAGCGCGGTGCCGCCGGCACAGGGCGATATAGCCGAGATCGGGCCTCAACCCAACTCAGCGCGCCCTCATGGCAGATATCCGTTGGCAACGCTCAGTGCAGCCGTCCGGGCCGGTCGTCGTCTTGCGGCGGCTCCGACAGGTTCGCCAGCGTTGGCGCTGACGGCGGCGACGAGACCTCGCCTCCCGACGGTGCGGTTGCCTCTATTGCACGCGCCTGGTCGCGATAGGATTTGTAGCCGAGCGGCAGGCAGAGCAGATACAGCACCGTGCCGATCGAGAGCACGTGCCAGGGATATGCGATCAGAAGCGCGATGAAAAAGATCACCGCGACGAAGGCTGGCAGCACCAGCTCGGGAGGCACCCGCATGCGCATGCTCTTGCCGGAGAACACCGGCAGGCGCGAGACCATCAGGAAAGCAATCAGCAGCGTGTAGCCGGCCGTCAGGGCTGCAGGCCAGCGCCCCAGATCCAGGAATGCCGCATAGATCGGCAACATCACGGTAATGGCGCCGGCCGGTGCCGGCACGCCGGTGAAGAAATTGGCGGCGAAGGCCGGCTTGTTCGGATCGTCCAGCGTGGCGTTGAAGCGCGCAAGCCGCAGGCACATGGAGATCGCGAACACCATGGCGGCGATCCAGCCGGCATTGCCGAGCTCGTGCAACTGCCAGAAATACAGCATCAGGCCCGGCGCGACGCCGAAATTGACGAAGTCGGCGAGGCTGTCGAGCTCGGCCCCGAACTTGGACTGGCCCTTGATCATGCGCGCGATGCGGCCGTCGATGCCGTCGAGCGCGGCCGCGAACACGATGGCGTAGACGGCCAGCGTCATCCGCCCCTCGATCGACAGCCGGATCGACGTGAGGCCGGCGCAGATCGCCAGCAGCGTGATGACGTTGGGCACCAGCATGCGCACCGGAATCGGGCGGAACCGCCGGCGGCGTACGTCTGGATCTTTGAAGTCGTAGGGCGTCATTGGCTCGTCCTCACCTTAAGGCGAGATATAGCAAGCCCCATTCCCCTCCGCCATTGCGGCGGAAGGCCCTCAAGGACCGACTATTGGTTAATTGGCGCGGTAGGCGCGGCTCGGGTCGTCACCGGCGAGATCGGCCAGGATTGTCTCGCCAGCGATCGCGGTCTGCCCTTCCGAGACCAGCGCCTTGGTGCCCACAGGCAGATAGACGTCGAGGCGTGAGCCGAAGCGGATCAGGCCGAAGCGCTCGCCGGCGCCGATCGCCTGCCCTTCCTTGACGAAGCAGACGATGCGCTTGGCGATCAGGCCTGCGATCTGGACCACGCCGATCCGCGCATTGGGCGTCGTGATCACCAGCGAATTGCGCTCATTGTCCTCGCTCGCCTTGTCGAGCTCGGCATTGATGAACAGGCCGGGCCGGTAGGCGATACGGTCCACCCTGCCCGCGAGCGGGCTGCGGTTCACGTGGCAGTTGAACACGCTCATGAACACCGAGATGCGCGGCAGCGGCCGGTCGCCGAGCCCGAGCTCGGCCGGCGGCAGCGCCATGGTGATCATCGAGACGCGGCCGTCGGCCGGCGACACCACGAGCCCCTCGCGCACCGGCGTCACCCGCACGGGGTCGCGGAAGAACAGCGCGCACCACACGGTGAGGATGGTGCCGATCCACCCCAGGGGCGACCAGAGCCAGAACAGAATCAGGCTTGCCAGCGCAAAGCCGCCGATGAAGGGATAGCCCTCCTTGTGGATCGGCGGGATCTGACGCTGGATCGAATCGAGAATGGACATCGCTATCTGCCGCTCAGGGTTGATGGCGCAGGTCGTCCCGCGCGGTGGGCCTGTTTAGGCCAGAGTTGGGACCGGAGACAAGGTCACTCCGCCGCCGCAGGCGTCGTCAGGACGTCATCGACCGGCGGCGGCTCCCGGTTGGGCGCCTCGCCAGAGTCGGCCATTTTGGCCAGTTTCTCGCGCGCGGCTTCCGCCTCGCGTTGCCTGTTCCACATGCTGGCATAGAGGCCGCCCTGCGCCAGCAGCTTGGCGTGGGTGCCGCGCTCGGCGATCCGCCCCTGGTCCAGCACGATGATCTCGTCGGCGCCGACGATGGTCGAGAGCCGGTGCGCGATCACCAGCGAGGTGCGGTTCTTCGCCACGCGGTCGAGCGCACCCTGGATCTCGTGCTCGGTGTGGGTATCGAGCGCAGAAGTCGCCTCGTCCAGCACCAGGATCGGCGGCGCCTTCAACACGGTGCGCGCAATGGCGACGCGCTGCTTCTCGCCGCCCGACAGTTTCAGGCCGCGCTCGCCGACCTGGGTCTCGTAGCCCTTCGGCGCCATCCGGATGAAATGGTCGATCTGCGCCAGCCGCGCCGCCTCCTCGACCTCGGCATCGCTGGCGTCCCAGCGGCCGTAGCGGATGTTGTAGCGGATGGTGTCGTTGAACAGCACGGTGTCCTGCGGCACCATGCCGATCGAAGCGCGCAGTGAATCCTGCGTGACCTCGCGGATGTCCTGGCCGTCGATCAGGATCCTGCCGCCGGAGATGTCGTAGAGGCGGAACAGCAGCCGCGAGATGGTCGACTTGCCCGCGCCGGACGGGCCGACGATCGCGACCGTCTTGCCGGCCGGCACCTCGAAGCTGATGCCTTTGAGGATCGGCCGCGCCGGCTCATAGGCAAAGCGCACGTCCTCGAAACGCACGATGCCGGCAGAGATGACCAGCGGCTGCGCGTCGGGCGCGTCCTTGATCTCGGCCTCGCGTCCCAGCACGCCAAACATCTTCTCGATGTCGATGATCGCCTGCTTGATCTCGCGATACACCATGCCCATGAAATTCAGCGGCTGGTAGAGCTGGATCATCATGGCGTTGACCAGCACGAAATCGCCGACCGTGTTGGTACCGTTGCGCACGCCGATCGCGCACATCAGCATGGTCGTGGTCAGCCCCAGCGTGAAGATCACGGCCTGTCCGGTGTTGAGTACGGCGAGCGACGTATAGGCCTGGACACTCGACTCCTCGTAGCGCGCGACCGATTTGTCGTAACGCTGCGCCTCGCGGGTCTCCGCGCTGAAATATTTCACGGTCTCGTAGTTGAGCAGCGAGTCGATCGCCTTGGTGTTCGCCTCGGTGTCGGAATCGTTCATTTTGCGGCGGATGCCGATCCGCCACTCGGTCGCGATGTAGGTGTAGTACATGTAGACCGCGACCGTGATCAGCGTCGCCACCACGTAGCGCCAGTCGAACTGCCACAGCAGCACGGCGAGCAGCAGCGAGACCTCGACGATGGTCGGGATCAGCTGCAGGATCACCATGCGCACGATGACCTCGATGCCCTCGCGGCCGCGCTCGAGCACGCGCGTCAGGCCGCCGGTCTTGCGCTCGAGGTGGAAGCGCAGCGACAGTTCGTGCATGTGGATGAAGGTGATGGTGGCGAGCTTGCGCACCGCATGCATGGCGACGCGCGCAAAAATGCCGTCGCGCCATTGCGTCAGCACCGCCATCAGGATGCGCGTCGCGCCGTAACTGGCGGTGAGCAGCAATGGCGAGGCGATCACCCAGAGGTGCCAATTGTCGGGCTGCACCGGCGCGGTGTTCGCCCCGGTCAGCGCGTCGGTGGCCCATTTGAAGCTGAACGGCACCGTCAGCGTGATCAGCTTGGCGGCGAGCAGCAGCACCATCGACCAGACCACGCGCATCTTCAGGTCGAAACGGTCGCCCGGCCAGATATAGGGCCACAGATGCGCCAGCGTGCCCATCAGGGTAGCCCGCTCGAGCGGCCCGCCTGGGGAATCGGGCACGTCCGGGACGTCTGGCGAATGAGGTGGGCTCATCAAGAAACCTGGAGGCCCGCCGGATGCGGGCGCGCTGCGATTAACTGTTTTCGCTCGTCATATAGAAGCTTCCGGAGGCGAGCGCACCCCGCCAGATGGCGAATCTTTGATTGTTTGTCGCCATTTACCGGTAGATTTCCGGGTAGTCCGAATCACCTGAAGGGCTTGACGCCTCTTCGCTGCAATGCATCATGGCACCAATGAGCACGATCAAAACCGTCTGTGTCTATTGCGGCTCCGGTCCCGGAACCAATCCCCGCTTCACCGAAGGCGCAAAAGCGTTCGGCAAGGCGCTCGCCGAGAACAACATCCGCCTGGTCTATGGCGGCGGCTCGCTCGGCCTGATGGGCTCGGTCGCGACCTCCGTGCTCGATCACGGCGGCAGCGTCACCGGCATCATTCCCGAATTCCTGCGGAAGCGCGAGAATGCGCTGACCCGCGTGCAGGAGATGATCGTCACCCCCGACATGCACGAGCGCAAGCGGCTGATGTTCGAGCGCTCGGACGCCTTCGTGGCGCTGCCGGGCGGCGTCGGCACGCTGGAGGAGCTGGTCGAGCAATTGACCTGGAAACAGCTCGGCCGTCACGCCAAGCCGGTGCTTCTCGCCAATATCGACAATTTCTGGGAGCCGCTGTTCTCGCTGCTGTCGCACATGCGCCAGACCGAGTTCATCCGCGCCGGCCTTTCGGTCGACATCCTCAAGGCCGATCGCGTCGAGGATATCCTGCCGAAGCTGAAGTCCGCCGTGGCACAGCTCGCCGAGTCGGAAAAGCAGCTCGCCCCGGAAGTGGCGCGCAAGCTCTGACGCCCTACTCCGACGGAAACGTCACAGCCTCGATCCGGTTGCCGTCGGGGTCGAGGACGAAGGCTGCGTAATAGCGCACGCGGTCATGCGGGCGCAGGCCCGGTGCGCCGTCGGATGTACCGCCAGCGGACAACGCTGCGGCATGAAACGCATCGATCTCTGCCGTGGTCTTCGCCCGCAGGCAGATGTGCACGCCGCTCTCCGGTGGGACGGGCAGCATGCCTTCGCGCAAATTAATCCAGAACTCGGGATAGGACTTTCCAAAACCGACCGTTCGTGGCCGCGTCACGACACGTGTGAGGCCGAGCGCGGCGAGCGTGGCTTCGTAGAATCTTGCGGAGCGATCGAGATCGCTGACGCCGACGGAGATGTGGTCGATCATACCTTGGCCCCTCCTCACCCCAGCTGTCATCGCCCGGCCAGTGCGCAATTGCGCACTAGGACCGGGCGATCCAGTATTCCGAGACGCCGGCGAGTTACCGAGAAGCCGCAGCGTACTGGATACCCCGCTTTCGCGGGGTATGACAGCCGTTGCGGGTCTTACGCCGGCGCGCCCGACTTCACGAGCTTGTAGATCACCGAATCCATCAGCGCCTGGAACGAGGCGTCGATGATGTTCGGGGACACCCCGACCGTGGTCCAGACATCGCCATTCTCGTCCTCGCTCTCGATCAGCACGCGCGTGACCGCGCCGGTGCCGCCGTTGAGGATACGCACGCGGTAGTCGATCAGCTTCAGGCCTTCGATATATTTCTGGTACTTGCCGAGGTCTTTACGGAGCGCAACGTCGAGCGCGTTGACGGGGCCGTTGCCTTCGGCGGCCGAGATCAGATGCTCGCCGGCGACATCGACCTTGACCACGGCGAGGGCCACCGTGACGCGCTCGCCGAGCGAATTGTAGCGCTGCTCGACATTGACATCGAACTGCTCGACCTCGAAATAATGCGGCACCTTGCCGAGCGTGCGGCGCGCGAGGAGATCAAACGAGGCATTGGCGGATTCATAGGCGTAGCCTTGCGCCTCACGCTCCTTCAATTCTTCGACGAGGCGCGTCAGCTTGGGATCGCTCTTCTCATAGGCGATGCCGGCACGGTCGAGCTCGGCGATCACGTTGGAGCGTCCGGCCTGGTCTGATACCAGCACCTTGCGATGATTGCCGACCAGTTCCGGCAACACATGCTCATAGGTCTGCGGATCCTTCAGCACGGCGGAGGCATGGATGCCGGTCTTGGTGACGAAGGCGCTCTCGCCGACATAGGCCGCATGCCGGTTCGGCACGCGGTTGAGCATGTCGTCGAGCGTGCGCGAGACCTTGACGAGAGTTGCAAGCTTCTCGGTCGTAACGCCGATCTCGAAAGCGTCCGCAAACTCCTTCTTCAGCTTCAAGGTCGGGATCAGCGAACAGAGATTGGCGTTGCCGCAACGCTCACCGAGGCCGTTTAGCGTACCCTGAATCTGCCGCGCGCCGGCGCGCACCGCGGCCAGCGAGTTCGCCACCGCCTGCTCGGTGTCATTATGGGCGTGGATGCCGAGATGATCGCCGGGGATGTGCTTGATCACCTCGGTGACGATGGCCTCGATCTCATTCGGCATGGTGCCGCCGTTGGTGTCGCACAGCACCACCCAGCGCGCGCCTGCGTCATAGGCGGCCTTGGCGCAGGCCAGCGCGAAGCTCGAATCTTCCTTGTAGCCATCAAAGAAGTGCTCGCAATCGAGCATGACCTCGCGGCCGGCGGCCTTCGCCGCGGCAACGCTGTCGCGGATCGAAGCGAGGTTTTCTTCCTTGGTCGTCTCCAGCGCGACGCGCACCTGGTAGGCCGAGGACTTCGCCACGAAGCAGATCGCATCCGCCTTCGCTTCCAGGAGCCCGGCGACGCCGGGATCGTTGGAAACCGAGCGCCCTGCCCGCCGCGTCATGCCGAAGGCGGTGAAGCGCGCATGCGAAAAATTCGGCTTGGTGCCGAAGAATTCCGTATCGGTCGGATTGGCGCCGGGATAGCCGCCCTCGACATAGTCGATGCCGAGATCGTCGAGCATCGCCGCGATGATCTGCTTGTCGGTCAGCGTGAAATCGACGCCATTGGTCTGCGCGCCGTCGCGCAACGTGGTGTCGAACAGATAGAGACGCTCCTTGCTCATTGCGCTGCTCCGAGCGTCTTCTTCATCGTGGTGTTGGCGAGCCACTCGTCGTTGACGGTGATGCTGTTGCGCTGCATGGCGACATAGCCGCGCTTGGCGAAGAAGTCTTGCGCGGTATCGCTGGCATCGACCGAGAGGCCTGTCGCGCCGCGGCCGCCGGCAAGCTTCTCCAGCGCGTCGACCAGCATGGTCGCAATGCCCTGCCCGGCCACCGCGGGATGCACATAGAGCATGCGAATGTGATCGGCGCCGCGCAGCGAGGCAAAGCCGACCGGCGAGCCCTCCAGCGTCGCGATCAGCGTCAAATCGGCCGCGAGCCGCTTGCCGAACTCCTCGGTTTCCGCCGCCTCCATCCAGGCCTGCTGCTGCGCTTCGTTATAGTCGTCGCCGGTCAGCTCCTCGATGCTGGCGGCGAAGATCGCGGCGAGCAACGGCACGTCATCAGGCAGGAAGGGCCGCAAGCCGGGCTTGGGATGCGCTTGTGCCATCACGCGAGCTCCCATGTCGTCACCGGCTTGCCGTCGGCGTCCTTGCCGTCCTTGATCACGACGCCCCTGGCCGCGAGTTCGTCACGGATGCGATCGGACTCCCTGAAGTCTTTTCGCGCCCGCGCAGCGGCGCGTTCCGCGATCAGGCGGTCGATCTCGCTGGCATCGACCCCGCTCGCCTTTTGCTTGCGGCCCTGCCATTGCACAGCACTCTCGGACAAGAAGCCGAGCAAACGCAACGAACCCGCCAAAGCGCTCACATCGCTATTGCGGAGGCTATGCAACGCGGCGATCGCGAGCGACGTGTTGAGATCGTCAAGCAGCGGCTCGACCACGGACGCAGCCGGTTTCCCCGGCGCGACGTCGGCCGCGACCCGATACCAGTCGTCGAGCGTCCGGGCGCTCTCGTCCAGCGATTTCATGGTCCAGTCGATCGGCGAGCGGTAATGCGTCTTCAGCATGTTCAGGCGCAGCACCTCGCCCGGCCAATCCGCAAGCAGCTCGTGGATGGTGACGAAATTGCCGAGCGACTTCGACATCTTCTCGCTTTCGACCTGCAGGAAGCCGTTGTGCATCCAGTAGTTCGCCATGCGCTCGCGGTGGAAGGCGCAGCAGGTCTGCGCGACCTCGTTCTCGTGATGCGGAAACACGAGATCGATACCGCCGCCGTGGATGTCGAAGTGCTCGCCGAGATGCTTCCAGGCCATCGCCGAGCACTCGATGTGCCAGCCCGGGCGTCCTTGCGCAGCGATCCCCGCCGGCGACGGCCATGACGGCTCGCCCGGCTTGGACGGCTTCCACAGCACGAAGTCGGTGCTGTCCTTCTTGTAGGGCGCGACGTCGACGCGGGCGCCGGCGATCATCTCGTCCAGCGAGCGATTGGATAGCGCGCCGTATCGCGGCAGTCCGGCATTGGCCGCGTTCATGGCCTGCGGCGAGAACAGCACATGGTCCTCGGCGGCATAGGCGAAGCCGCCGGCGATCAGCTTCTCGATGATCTCGCGCATCTCGCCGATATGCTCGGTCGCGCGCGGCTCCACGCTCGGCCTGAGCGCACCGAGCGCGTCGACGTCGGCGTGAAACTGCTTGCCGGTCTGCTCGGTGACCTTGCGGATCGCCTCGTTCAGCGGGAGCCCTGAAAAATCACGCGCGGCGCGGTCGTTGATCTTGTCGTCGACGTCGGTGATGTTGCGGACATACGTCACATGCGCTTCGCCATAGAGATGGCGCAGCAGCCGAAACAGCACGTCGAACACGATCACCGGCCGCGCATTGCCGATATGGGCGAAGTCGTAGACCGTCGGTCCGCACACATACATGCGGACGTTGTTTGGATCGAGCGGCACGAACGGCCGCTTCTCCTTGGTCAGCGTATCGTAAAGGCGTAATTCCATATGGATACCCGTCGGCTGTTGGCCGGGCGTCCAGTGCTCTCAATGTTTTTGAGAAAAGACGGCTCCAGCCAGCGAATCGCTAGCTCGTAATCTCGCAAATGGTGCAAATGGCGAGGAGACCGTTCATGCGGGAACATATGGGCCACGGGAGGGCCTGACGTCAAGGGAGCCGCGAAAAAGCCGTCTTCCGTCCGCAAAGCGCGGCCACACGCCATAACGGTTCCATTATCCTTAACCTTTTGAGCCCATTCTGGAACTGGCGGTTCCTTCTTTTTGCCCCCCGGTGATTTCATGCGATCCCTGCTCGCGCTCATTTCCTGCGCCTCCATCCTTGCGGCCTCCAGCGCTTTCGCCGAGACCCGCGTCTTCATCATCCCCAACCAGGCTGACGGCTACGGCGTGGACCAGTGCCTGGCCAAGGGCGACAAATGCGGCGCGCAGGTCGCGCGCACCTACTGCCAGTCACGCGATTTTGCCCAGGCATCGAGCTATCGCCGGGTCGATCCCGACGAAATTACCGGCTCCGTCCCCAAAACCGGCACAAACTGCTCCCATGGCCATTGCGACGAATATGTCGCAATCACCTGCCAGCGCTGAATTCCCTCGGAGCTGGCGGACCTTAGGACCAGTTTTCGGCCCCTGAAACGACGTGACGATGCCGCAGGAAGCGGCTATTGGAGGGCGCGCGTCGGCCCCCAAAATCACGCTGGGCCGTGACCTCGCTAGAATGGCGGATATGCCTGAATTTTTGTCTCTCTCCCGTGCTCGCTTCGTCTCTGCCTGCACCGTGCTTCTGAGCATGGTCGTGCTCGCCACCGGTGCTTTCGCGCAGGCCGGCCCGCCCGGGCCGCCGCCTCAGCCCGGCCAGAACGGACTTGGACCCAATCCGATGTGCTCGCGGCTGGAAGGCCAGCTCGCCGCGCTCGATCGTGGCGGCGGCGGTGGAGACCCCGCGCGCGACGACCAGATCCGCCGCTATCAGGATTCCCAGGCCAAGCAGCAGGCCGAGCTCGACCGCGTCACCATGCAGGCCAAGCGCATGGGTTGCGATTCCTCCGGCTTCTTCTCGCTGTTCAACGGCCAGTCGGCGCAGTGCGGCCCGGTCAACACCCAGATCCAGCAGATGCGCGCCAATCTGGACCAGATCACCGGCAATCTCGAACGTCTGCGCGGCGGCGGTGCCGGCGGCTTCAGCCCCGAGCGCGACAATCAGCGCCGCTCGGTGCTGGCAGCGCTGGCGCAGAACAATTGCGGCCCGCAATATGCCAACGCCGCGCAGTCGCAAGGCGGCGGCAACTTCCTGAGCAATCTGTTCGGCGGCAACAACCCGAACAATCCGCAAGGCGTGCCGCCCTCTGATCTCGGCCCACAATCCGGCACCTACCGCACCGTCTGCGTGCGCACCTGCGACGGCGCCTATTTCCCGGTCTCGTTTGCGACCGTGCCGGCGCGCTTCCCCGACGACGAGAAGACCTGCAAGGCGCTGTGCCCGGCCGCGGAAGCCGTGCTGTACACCCATCGCAATCCCGGCGAGGACATGAACTCGGCGGTGTCGATCGGCGGCCAGCCCTATACGGCGCTGCCGACCGCGTTCAAATTCCGCAGCGAGTTCAACCCGTCCTGCTCCTGCAAGGCGGCGGGACAGACCTGGGCCGACGCGCTGAAATCGGCCGACGACAAGGCCGCGGCCGAGCAGCAGGGTGACATCATCGTCACCGAGGAGAGCGCCAAGAAAATGCAGCAGCAACGGCTTGGCAAGGGCGCGCCTGCAAATGCCAAGAAGGGTGCAGCGCCTGCGCCGACGACAGCGACTGCACCGGCTGCGACGCCGCCCGCGGATACCGGCACGGCCGCGACGAGCTCGGAGAATAAGCCGATCCGCTCGGTCGGTCCGAGCTTCCTGCCGCAGCAGCAGAAGTAGGTGCGATCAGATCACGTCTGCCGATGCCGGGGTCCCCTTCTCCCCTTGCGGGAGAAGGTGGCGCGAAGCGCCGGATGAGGGGTTCTATCCGCGCTCACATGTGCACATGAATACGTGGATAGAACCCCTCACCCAACTGAGTTCGTTTCGACAGCAGTGCTGCCCTCTCCCGCAAGGGGCGAGGGCACATTAACGCCCATCTCCCTCGCGGATACGGAAGAGATAATCCGCCGTAGCTTGCCCTACCCCTCGAACGCATCGATCGAGGCGCGGTTGCCGCGCGAGACCAAGGTCTCGTCCGGGGCAGGCAGCGGCTCGCCCCTGTCGCGAAAGCGGTTGGTGATGGGATAGCGGCGGTCGCGGCCAAAGTTCTTGCGCGTCACCTTCACGCCGGGCGCGGCCTGGCGTCGCTTGTATTCGGCGACGTTGAGGAGATGGTCGATGCGGGTGACGGTCTCGCGATCGAAGCCGGCGGCGATGATCGCATCGAGCGGCTCCTCGCGTTCGACCAGCCGTTCGAGAATGGCATCGAGCACCTCGTAAGGCGGCAATGAATCCTGATCGGTCTGGTTGTCGCGCAATTCCGCGGTCGGCGGGCGCGTGATGATGTCGGGCGGGATCACCTCGCCTGCCGGCCCGAGCGCGCCCTCCGGCTTCCAGCTGTTGCGCAAGCCGGCCAATCGAAACACCTGCGTCTTGTAGATATCCTTGATCGGATTGAAGCCGCCGTTCATGTCGCCATAGAGCGTGGCGTAGCCGACCGACATTTCCGACTTGTTGCCCGTCGTCACCACCATCAGCCCGATCTTGTTGGAGATCGCCATCAGCAGCGTGCCGCGGGTGCGGGCCTGAAGGTTTTCCTCGGTGATATCAGGCGGCAGATTCCTGAAGATGCCCGAGAGGATCGTCTCGAACCCGTTCACGGCCTCCGCGATCGGCAGCACCTCGTAGCGGATGCCGAGATGGCCGGCGAGCTCGCCGGCGTCCGCGATCGAGTGCGCGGCCGTGTAGCGATAAGGCAGCATCACGCCATGGACCTGGTCGGCTCCGAGCGCATCGACGGCGATCGCCGCGCACAGCGCGGAGTCGATGCCGCCGGAAATGCCGAGCAGCACGCCGGGGAAACCGTTCTTGGCGACATAGTCGCGCAGGCCCAGCACGCAGGCGGCGTAGTCGGCCTTGTCGCCCTCGACAAGCTCCGCGATCGGCCCCGTGCAGCGCCAACCCTCGCCGTTGCGCGTGAAGCGCAACGTGGTGACATTCTCCTCGAACGCCGGCAATTGCGCCGCCAGCGAGAGATCGCCGTTGAGCGCAAACGAAGCGCCGTCGAACACCAGCTCGTCCTGGCCGCAAACCTGGTTGAGATAGACCAGCGGCAAGCCGCTCTCGGTGACGCGCGCCACCGCGACCGACAGGCGTACATCGTTCTTGTCGCGGGCGTAGGGCGAGCCGTTCGGCACCAGGATGATCTCGGCACCGGTCTCGGCCAGCGTCTCGACCACGTTTTCGTAGTCCTCGGACTCTTCCAGCCAGATGTCCTCGCAGATCGGCACGCCGATGCGCACGCCGCGCACCGTGACGGGACCAGCGGCAGGGCCGCGCGCAAACAACCGCTTCTCGTCGAACACGCCGTAATTCGGCAGATTGCATTTGAAGCGCAAGCCGGCGATGCGGCCGCCGTCGAGCAGCGCGCAGGCATTGTAGAGTTTTCCGTCTTCGACCCAGGGCGTGCCGACCAGCATGGCCGGGCCGCCATCGGCGGTCTCACGCGCCAGGCTTTCGATCGCGGCGCGGCAGGCGGCCTGGAAGGCCGGCTTCTGCACCAGATCTTCCGGCGGATAGCCGGCGATGAACAATTCCGGAAACAGCACGAGATCGGCGCCGTCGGCGATCGCCTGCAGGCGCGCCGCCCGCGCCTTCGCGGCGTTGCCCTCGATGTCGCCCATGGTCGGATTGAGCTGGGCGAGCGTGACCGCGAATGCGTTGAGACGTTCGGTCATGGCCGCTCCGATCCGATCAGAGCATGATCCGGAAAAGTGTGAAGCGGTTTTCCGAAAAGATCATGCTCAAACAATATTCTAAAGCGCGGTACGCGCTTTAGAGGAACCCCAGGCGCTCGACGATGGCGATGATCCAGAACGCGCCGGCCATCAGCAGCGCAACGCCGACCGCGGCCGAGCCCATGTCCTTGACCCGCCCGATCTGCTTGTCGTGATCCAGGGTCAGCCGGTCCGCAAGCTTCTCGATCGCGGTGTTGAGCAGCTCGACCGTCAGCACGAACGCAACCGAACAGACCAGCTCAACCGCCCGCAGCGCCGTCGCGGCAACGAACCAGGCCAGCGGCACCGACAGCAGGAGCGCAAACACCTCCTCGCGGACGGCCTGCTCCGAACGGAACGCAAAGGCCAGACCGTTGCGGGAATTGATCGTGGCCTTCCAGATCCGCAGCAAGGTCTTAGAGCCCCGCTGCGGCCGGCATCGGCCTGGCCTTGCCGACGCGTTCCTGCTTCAGCAGCTCGGCGACCAGGAAAGCCATGTCGATGGACTGCTCGGCATTGAGGCGGGGATCGCAGACCGTGTGGTAGCGGTCGTTGAGGTCCTCGTCCGTGATCGCGCGGGCGCCGCCGAGACATTCGGTAACGTCCTGGCCGGTCATCTCCAGATGCACGCCGCCGGCATGGGTGCCTTCGGCCGCGTGGATCGCAAAGAACGACTTCACCTCGGACAGGATGCGGTCGAACGGCCGTGTCTTGTAGCCCGACGTCGAGGTGATGGTGTTGCCGTGCATGGGATCGCACGACCAGACCACCACTTTGCCCTCGCGCTTCACCGCGCGCACCATGTTCGGCAGATGCTCGCCGACCTTGTCGGAGCCGAAGCGGCCGATCAGGGTCAGCCGGCCCGGCTCGTTGTCGGGGTTGAGCACGTCGATCAGCTTCAAGAGTTCGTCGGTCTTGAGCGACGGACCGCACTTCAGCCCGATCGGGTTCTTGATGCCGCGGAAATATTCGATGTGGCCGTGGTCGAGCTGGCGGGTACGGTCGCCGATCCAGATCATGTGGCCCGAGGTGGCATACCAGTCGCCGGTGGTGGAATCGACGCGGGTCATGGCCTGCTCGTAGCCGAGCAGCAGCGCCTCGTGGCTGGTGTAGAAATCGGTCGAGCGCAGCTCAGGATGAGCCTCAAGATCGAGGCCGCAGGCGCGCATGAAATTCAGCGCGTCCGAGATGCGGTCGGCCAGTTCCTTGTAGCGGCGGGACTGCGGTGAGTCCTTGAGGAAGCCGAGCATCCATTGATGCACGCTGCCGAGATTGGCGTAGCCGCCGGTCGCAAACGCGCGCAGCAGGTTCAGCGTCGCGGCCGACTGGCGGTAGGCCATCAGCTGGCGCTGCGGATCCGGGACGCGCGCTTCCTTGGTGAAGGCGATGTCGTTGACGATGTCGCCGCGGTAGCTCGGCAGCTCGACACCGTTGATCTTCTCGGTCGGCGATGACCGCGGCTTGGCAAACTGGCCGGCGACGCGGCCGACCTTCACCACCGGGACGGCGCCGGCATAGGTCAGCACCACCGCCATCTGGAGCAGCACGCGGAAAAAGTCGCGGATATTGTTGGCGCCGTGCTCGGCAAAGCTTTCGGCACAGTCGCCGCCCTGGAGCAGGAAGGCCTCGCCGGCCGCAACCCGCCCCAGCGCCTTCTTCAGATTGCGTGCCTCGCCCGCGAACACCAGCGGCGGAAAGGTCGCAAGCTGCGCCTCGACGTCGGCCAAAGCCTTGGCGTCGGGATAATCGGGCACCTGGAGCACCGGCTTGCTGCGCCAGGACTCGGGCGTCCACCGCTCGGACATCGCAATCTCTCCGTGAAGCAAAAAGCACAACCTGATCTAGGGGTTGCGAGGGCCGCCTTATACACAGGCTCGCCCCGCCCCGCCAGTTGTAAATCCATTTCGCACTGCAAACCCTTGCAGGAAAAGCCAAATTCGCATTTGCTTGGGAAGGCTTGAGGAAACTGGCAGGACCTGGGCTGCCCATGGACGCGGCGCGCGACGACGTTTTCATCGACGAGATCAGCTTCCCGGCGACCGACGGGTATGCGCTGAGCGGCACCCTGTTCCTGCCGCGCGGGGCAAAACGCCACGCCGTCCTGATCAATTCGGCCACCGCCGTGCCGCGAAAAATCTATCGCGGCTTTGCCTCCTATCTCGCCCATCGCGGCTGCGCGGTGCTCACCTACGACTATCGCGGCATCGGCGACTCCCGCCTGCCGGCCATGGTCGGCTACAACCAGCCGAAATCGCTGGTCGGCTTCAAGGCCTCGATGTCGGACTGGGCCGCGCTCGACGTCACCGCCGCGGTGAGCTGGATGCGCGAGCGCTACAACACCCTGCCGCTTGCCTATGTCGGCCATTCCTTTGGCGGCCAGGCGCTCGGGCTGATCGCCAACAACAGCGACATCTCGCGCGCCGCGTTCGTGGCCTCGCAGGCCGCGACCTGGCGGCTGATGACCTCGCCGGAAAAATATCGCGTCTTCGCCTTCATGAACTTTGTCGGCGTACCGCTGGTCCATGCACTCGGCTATGCGCCGGGCTGGGCCGGCATCGGCGAGGATTTGCCCAAGGGCGTCTTCCTGCAATGGGCGGAGTGGGTCTCGAGCCCGCGCTATCTGTTCGATTCAAAACTGCCGGCGCTGGAGAATTTTGCAAAATTCAAGGGCGAGCTGCGCGCGCTGTGCTTCTCCGACGATCCCTGGGCGACCCGCCCCGCGGTCGAGTTGCTCGCCGGCGGCTTCACCGCGACCAAGCCGGAGGTGTTGACGGTGAAGCCATCCGATGTCGGCGCCAAGGGAATAGGCCATTTCGGCTTCTTCCGCCCCGAGCACCGCGACACACTGTGGCGCGGCGTCGCGGAATGGATTCAGGGGGAGTGAAGATGTTCACCTCTCCCGTAGGGAGAGGTGAACCCAAGCCGACGGGCCTGGTTTCATATGGACTAACGAATGATCGTCGTCAGCGACGAGTAGCGCTTGTTCGGCTTGGCTTCACCCGGCGCGAACTGAGCAAAAGCCTCGCTGACGCGGACCGCCGGCGGCGTGTCGCCGGCGAAGCGGAATTCCTTCGGTTGCGGCGCGTAGAAGCTGGCGCGGTAATAGGCGTCGTCGAAGCGTGCGTCACCGACGCCGAACAATGCGTCGCAGACGAACAGGAGCGCGTAGACTCCCGCGACCGCTGCGACGATCTCCCTGAAAATAGACATGCTGATGCCCCACCCTTTTGCAGGCAGGATGCAGGTCGGTTCCAAAGCTCTGGTTTAAGGCGACATGCTTCTTGTCCGCAGGGTTTGCCGCTGCTGAGCGGAATGCAGACAATTTTATCGATCTCGAAAAGAGAGCCCGCCTGAATCATCAGGCGGGCTCCAGGATTGGCCGCTCGGGAGGTTATCAGACGGCCAAATCAGACGGCCAAGTTCATCCACACCGCCTTGGGCTCGATGAAATTGTCGATCGCGGCGGTGCCGTGCTCGCGGCCGAGGCCGGAGTCGCGCTCGCCGCCCCAGGGCAGGCGTACATCGGTATAGCCATAGGTGTTCATCCAGACCGTGCCGGCGCGAGCCCGCTTGGCAAACCGCTGGAGCTTGCCGATGTCGCGGCTCCAGACGCCGGCCGCGAGGCTGTAGGCGGTGCCGTTGGCGATCCGCAAGGCATCAGCCTCGTCCCTGAACTTGATGACGCTGACGACGGGGCCGAAGATTTCCTCCTGCGAGATCCGCATCTCGTGCGCAACATTTGCGAACACCGCGGGGCTGATGAAATAGCCGCGATCGCCAACCTTCTCGCCGCCGGTGACGAGGGTCGCGCCTTCCTTCTGTCCGATGTCGACATAGTCGAGGATCGACTTCATCTGCTTCTCGGAGATTACAGGGCCGAGCGCCGTCTTGCGATCGAGCGGATCGCCGATTCTGATCGATTTCGCGCGGGCAGCGAGACGCTCGACGACTTCGTCATACGCCCTCTCCTGCACCAGCACGCGGGAGCCGGCCGAGCAGACCTGGCCCGCATTGAAGAAGATGCCGGAGGCCGCAGCCTTGGATGCACCTTCAAGATCGGCGTCGTCGAAGATGACATTGGCCGATTTGCCGCCGAGTTCGAGCGAGACGCGCTTGAAGTTGCTCGCCGCGCCCTTCATGATTCCACGGCCCACGCCAGGCGAGCCGGTGAAGGTGACCTTGTCGACGTCAGGGTGATTGACCAGCGCGTCGCCGACGACGCGGCCGGGTCCGGTGACGACGTTGAAGACGCCCGCCGGCAAGCCGGCTTCGAGCGCCAGCTCGGCGATGCGCAGCGCCGACAGCGAGGTCAGCTCGGCCGGCTTCATCACGATGGTGCAGCCGCAGGCCAGCGCCGGCGCGAGCTTCCACATGCCGATCATCAGCGGGAAATTCCACGGCACGATCGCCGCGACCACGCCGACCGGCTCGCGCATGGTGTAGGTCAGGGCATCGTCGCGCACCGGCACGACATCGCCGCTGATCTTGTCGGCCCAGCCGGCGTAATAGATCAGCGTGTCGACCGCAGCCGGAAAGTCCTGGCGCGTCGTCGCCGAGATCGGCTTGCCGGCATCGATCGACTCGAGCTCGATGATCTCTTCGGCGTGAGCTTTAAGCAGGTCCGCCCAGCGCAGCAGGATCAGGCCACGCTCGGAGGCGCGCATCGTGCGCCACGGGCCCTCGAACGCGCGGCGTGCGGCGGCCACGGCCTGCTCGACATCGGCCTCGTTGCCTTCGGCGATGGTGGCAATGACCTGGCCGGTGGCGGGATTGAGGGATTTGAAGGTGCGGCCGGAGCTGGCGGGGACGCGGCGGCCGTCGATGAGCAGATGCTGCGGCCGGGCCATGAATTCGGTCGCCGGCGAATGCGCAAAGTCATATGCAACTGACATCATATTTCCTCCGTTTCTGGTATACCAGCGTAGGCGCGTATTGGCCGGAGTAAATATGATATGGTGTGCCTATGACCCGCTCATTATATGAACTCGACTTCATAAGGATGTTTCATGCTCCAGATTGAGATCGAGGCCGTTTGGCGGTTTCGCCAGGAGGGTAGCCCGCGCACGGCGGTGGTCATGCTCGGCGTTCTCAACGAAATCCGGAAGACCGGAAAGATCACGAGCGCTGCCGCCGACGCGCACCTGTCCTATCGGCATGTCTGGAATCTGATCGAGCAATGGTCGGAGTTCTTCGGCACGCCGCTGGTCGAGACCCAGCGCGGCAAGGGTTCAAAACTCACGCCGTTCGGCGAGCGGCTGGTGTGGGCGGGCGAGCGCATGCAGGCGCGGCTTGGACCGCAACTCGAAAACCTCGCGCAGGAGCTCGCGAGCGAAATCAAGCCGTTCCTCGAGCAGCGCCCCGCGGTGATCCGCGTCCATGCCAGCCACGGCTTCGCGGTGGCAAAGCTGCGTGAATTCCTTGACCGCGAGCCCGGCATCGGCGTCGATTTGCGCTATGTCAGCAACCAGAATTCGCTGGTGTCACTGGCGCAGGGCGCCTGCGATCTCTCCGGCCTGCATCTGCCGCACGGCGCGCTGCGCGCCCAGGGCATCAAGGCGGCGCGCGAATGGCTCGATCCGCGCGAGGATCGCGTCATCAGTTTCGTCACCCGCGAGATGGGGCTGATGGTCGCGCGCGGCAATCCGCTCGGCATCGAAACGATCGAGGACCTGACCAGGCCGAAGGTCCGCTTCGTCAACCGCGACCATGATTCCGGCACGCGCCTCTTGTTCGACCAGTTGCTCGCCGCACATCGCATCGACGAAGGCCGCATCAACGGCGCGCAGCAGATCGAGTTCACCCACGCCGCGGTCGCGGCCTATGTCGCGAGCGGCATGGCGGATGCGAGTTTCGGCGTCGAGGCGGCCGCCCGCCATTTCGGCCTGGATTTCATTCGCATCGTGACCGAGGATTATTTCTTCGTCTGCAAACGCGCCTTCCTCGATACCGGGCCGATGCAGCGCATCCTCGAGATCATGCGCAGTGCTGATTTTCGCGCCGCTGTCGCGAACCTTCCCGGCTACGTGCCGTCGGACACCGGCGAGGTCACCGGCGTGAAGGCGTTCCTGGAGATGCACGCCGTACGGTGACGCCGTACGCCGCTCTCACCTTGTCCGTCGCGGGCAAGAGTGGCAATCTCGCCGACGAACAGGCCAAGAAACCGTCAAGAGACCGTCAAGAGACCCAATCATGTCGCGCGCGAGCGCAAAATCGCTTCCCCAACTGAGCCTCCGCATCGACCTCGACGGCAAGGATCGAATCGGGCCCGGCAAGATCGAGCTTTTGGAGCAGATCCGCGAGCAAGGCTCGATCTCCGGAGCCGGCCGCGCCATGGACATGTCCTACAAGCGCGCCTGGGATCTCGTGGACGAGATCAACCGCATCTGCGGACATGCCGTGGTCGAGCCGCAGGCCGGCGGCAAGAACGGCGGCGGCGCGATACTCACCCCATTCGGTGAGAAACTCGTTGCGCGCTACCGCAAGATCGAGCGCGACGCCGCACGCGCTGTGCACAAGGAGCTCGAAGCGCTCAAGAGCGACATCGCCCGTTCGCGCAAGTCGTGAACCGGATGGACGGGATCGCACCATGCTGCTGATCGGGGTCAATCGATCACCTTTTACGCGACGTGTCGCGATCACGCTCAATATCTACGGCGTACCATTTGAGCAGCGCCCGGTGTCCGGCTTCGGCCATCGCGCTGAGGTCAGGGCGAGCAATCCGCTTGGCCGCATTCCCGCGCTCGTGCTGGACAGCGGCGAGACATTGATCGATAGCGACGCGATCGTCGATCATCTCGATGAAGTCTACGGTGGCGACCGGCCACTCACGCCGCGTGACGGCGCCGATCGCCGTGCCGTGTTGAAGGTCGCGGCCATGATGATGGGCGCGTGCGAGAAGTGCCTTCACGCGGCCTATGAGGGGAACCACCGCCCGCCGGAGAAAGTGCATCAGCCGTGGATCGACGACTGCATGGCTCAGGCCGCCAATGCCCTCAGCGCGGTCGAAGCCATGATAGAGCCGAAGCAGCCCTACCTGCTGCTTGAGCGTCTCACCCAGGCCGATGTGACCGCCGTCGTCGCCGAACGCCTCGCGCGGGCGCGCGGCATCGACACCGATGTTCATATGCCCAAGCTAAGGACACTGACGAGCCGACTCGCAGAACAACCATTCTTCCAGGTGAGCGAACCCTAGTTCGGCCGCGCCGTCATTCCGGGCATCGGCTGCGTCAGGGCCTCGCCGAGCAGGCTCTGCTCGTCCCTGGGGATCGAGAAACGGACCTTGAAGCCGTCCTCGGTTTCCAGCGTGATGATGCGCTGGGTCGTATCGGTCGACTGCTCCAGCACCCAGGACGCCAGCGGATAGGCGTAGCGCAGGCTCTGGTCGCCGTAGCGGGCCTTCAGGGCGGCCTCGAGCAGCCCTGGCAGCGTCATGATCAGCGCGCCGACCTGGTTGAGCGAAACGCTGACGGCAGCGGGATTGCCGGTCACATCCTCGAAGCGCAGCGAGATCGCACCGCCATCGGCCGCAACCTCGCAGGTCGTGAGCTGTCTCACCTTGATTTCCATCGCCAGTCCCGGAACGCAGTTCGCTATATCCGCTACGATATATCGATATGTCCATCTGCGTCCAGCCCTGCTTTTCTGGAATTGATCGAGCCGGCCGCATGGCCGGTTCGGCGAAGTCGTGATATATAGTTCGATATAACGAGGCCCGAACGGCCCGTTTCTGCAAGGGAGCGCAAAGCCTATGAGCGACTACAATCTTCTCATCGACGGCAAGATGGTGCCCGGCGACCAGACCATGCCGGTTCTCAATCCCGCGACCGAAGAGGTGCTGGCACAGTGTCCGCGTGCCTCGAAGGCGCAGCTCGACGTGGCCGTCGCCGCGGCGAAGGCCGCCTTCCCGGCCTGGGCCGCGACCCCGATGGCGGAACGCCGCAAGCTCGTGAACAAGATGGCCGACGCGATCGAGGCCAATTCGGGCGAGCTCGCCCACATCCTCACCAGCGAGCAAGGCAAGCCGCTCGGCGATGCCACCGGCGAAGTGCTCGGCATGGCCGCGTTCTTCCGCTATCTCAGCTCGCTCGAATTGCCGATGAAGGTGATCGAGGATTCCGGCGACCGCAAGGTGGAAGCCTATCGCCGCCCACTCGGTGTCGTCGGCGCCATCATTCCCTGGAACTATCCGCTGCTGATCCTCAGCTTCAAGCTGCCGTCGGCGCTGCTCGCCGGCAATACGCTGGTGGTCAAGCCGGCGCCGACCACGCCGCTCGCAACCCTGCGCTTCGCCGAGCTGATCAAGGACATCCTGCCGAAGGGCGTTCTCAACTTCATCACCGACGCCAACGACCTCGGCGGCGAGATGACCAAGCACCCTGATATTCGCAAGATCTCCTTCACCGGCTCGTCCGCCACGGGACAGAAGGTGATGGCGAGCGCGGCGCAGACGCTCAAGCGCATCACGCTCGAGCTCGGCGGCAACGATGCCGGCATCGTGCTCGACGACGTCGATCCGAAGAAGGTCGCACCTGGCATCTTCGAAGGCGCCTTCCAGAACTCCGGCCAGGTCTGTCTCGCCATCAAGCGGCTCTATGTGCACGAGTCCGTCTATGACGAGCTCTGCAACGAGCTGGTCGCGATCGCCAAGAGCACAGTGGTGGACGACGGCGCCAAGCAGGGCACCAAGCTCGGACCGCTGCAGAACAAGATGCAGTACGAGAAGGTCAAGACGTTCCTCGAAGACGCCCGCAAGAATGGCAAGGTGGTCGCGGGCGGTTCGGCGATGGACCGTCCCGGCTATTTCATCGAGCCGACCATCGTGCGCGACATCAAGGAGGGCTCGAAGCTGGTCGACGAGGAGCAGTTCGGTCCCGTGCTGCCGCTGATCAAATATTCCGACAAGGACGACGTGATCCGCCGCGCCAATGCCACGACCTACGGTCTCGGAGCCTCGGTCTGGTCATCGGACATCAAGCGGGCCCACGAGGTCGCGACCCAGCTCGAGTCCGGCACGGTCTGGATCAACAAGCATCTCGACATGGCCCCGCACATCCCGTTCGGCGGTGCCAAGCAGTCGGGCATCGGCACCGAATTCGCCGAGGAAGGCCTCGCCGAATTCACCCAGCTCCAGATCATCAACGGCCCACCGGCGGCCTGATCCGATATCCGGGGATCGCGGCAGAAAGGCTGCGGCCCCGCTTCACTTTGCAACGAAACAGAGGCGAACCATGTTCGACGCGCAATGCGACCTCGCCGCCCTCGTCTACGAACCGCATCAGGACCCCGACGCCGTCCTGCGTGACTTTGCGGCCGATCTGATTGCACGCGGCTTTCGCGTCATCGGCATGGTGCAGGCCGGCCAGTGCGCGGACTCAAGTCTATCCGCAGTGCTGCTTCACAGCGGCGAGAAGCTTCTGCTGGCGCAGGATTTCGATCCAGCCGCGCAAGGCTGCCGGCTCGATCTCGCACGGCTGCAAAATGCCGGGATGCGCATCGCGGGCGCGCTGGCTCACGGCGCCGACCTGGTCGTCATCAACCGTTTCGGCAAGCGCGAGCGCGACGGCAAGGGGCTGTGCCACTTGATCGAGCGCGCGCTCGACGCCGACATTCCCGTCGTGATCGCGGTCGGCAAGGACCATTTCGCCGACTGGATCAAATTCGCCGGCGGCATGAGCGTCAAGCTCGGCTGCGCGCGCGATGCGCTGGAAGCGTGGTGGCACGGCATCTCGGCCGCAGACGCGCGACCGTCGATCGGATCGCATCCGACGGTTTGCGAGATTCTCAAATAGCAGGTCAGATCAGCGGCTCGTCCTTGAGCGCCGACACCACCTGCTCGCCGCGGTCGGTCAGGCGATAGGTCACCAGCGGGCGGCTTGACGGTGGCTTGCGGTCGATCTCGACGATATAGCCGCGCACCATCAGCGCTTCGAAGCTGCCATAGTAGCCGAACATGCTGATCTGGTTCTGCTTGAGCAGCTTGAACTCGCGCAAGAGGCGGATCTCGTTGCCCGAGAGCAGCGACCGGCGCACGCGTTGCACAAACCGCGCGCGCTGCTCGAACCACGCCTGGTCGGGCAGCTCGTGTGTGATCGGCGCCGGGTCCCGCTCGCAGGGGCGCGCCTCCGGCACGGCCTCGACCATGACAGGTGGCAGGCACGGCATGCTGCTGACGACCGCGTCCTTGGCGACGTCGAGCAATGCGATCGGCCAGCGCCGCTTGTTGTCCACCAGGACGGGCGGCGGCACGACATTGTCGCGCACCAATTGTTCGAAGCGGCCCGCGGTGACGCCGACATAGGCGGCTGCCCGACGGCGATCGACCAGACGGGTGTCCAGCCCGTGCTCCTGCTCGCAAGCGATGTTCTCGTTCACCCCAAAATCCCCCGCCGCGTCGTTGCGCGAGGCCTGGCCGGGCCCATGGGGACCCAGCCGCGCCGACGCCCAACCTAGAGGCGAGCAGCGCTCTCGAAAAGCAGAGAGATTCGTACGGGTTGATGCCGTTTCGGCAACAGCTATAGTCAGGCCGGGGGGTCCCATGCGCTTTCACTCACCGGCCATCCAGTATTTCCATGCCGTCCGCCGCACTGGCTCGATCCGGGCCGCGGCGCGCGTCCTGAACGTCGCCTCCTCGGCAGTCAGCCGCCAAATTCTCAAGCTCGAACAAGAAGTTGGATCGCCCTTGTTCGAGCGCAATGCGCGCGGCCTCACGCTGACAACGGTCGGCGAGATGCTGGCCCGGCACGTCATGAACGTGCTCCAGGACCTCGACCGCTTCCGCTCGGACGTCGCCTCCCTGTCCGGCGCCTGGCATGGCACCGTCAGCATCGCCTGCATCGAGTCGCTCACTGAATCGGTGCTGCCGGATCTGATCGCCTCGCATCGCGGCCGGGCCCGGCGCGTCAGCTTTACGACCGAGGTCAAGGGATCGTCCGACGTGCTGGAGGCCCTCAGCCGCGGCGAGGCCGACATCGGGATCGCCATGGCGCTGCGGCACCCGCCGGATCTGCGCCAGGTCGCCTTGAAGCGGTTTCGCCTCGGCGCGGTGGTCGCGCGCGAGCATCCGCTGGCGCGCCGCAAGACGGTCACGCTGACGCAGTGCCTCGCCTTCCCCGTCATCCACGCGCTGCCGGAGCTGTCGATCTATCATCTGCTCCAGCCGCTGATTGCGCAGCTCTCCGAGACGCCGGAGCCGGCCATCCAGGCCAATTCGATCGACTTGATGCGTGAGCTCGCCGCACGCGGCGTCGGCGTCGCCTTCCAGACCCAGCTCGGCATCGGGCGGCTGTCGCGCGACAGCCAGCTCGTCTTCCTGCCGCTCGACAATGCCGGCAGCCCGGTCTGGTCGGACCTCGGCATCTATGTCCGCGCCGAGCGCACCCTGCCCGCCTACACCGAGTCCTTCCTCCAGGAGCTGGTGCGCGAATTGGGCGAGCGCGAGCGGCGCGAGAACGCGGCTTATCCGCAGACGTCATAGCGTCTCGGCACGGCAGCGCAGCGACCATGCCCGTGGTCTTGCGGACTTGCGCCAAGCACGGTTGCTCCGGCAACGTTTCCGGCCGATGCCGCGCGCGAGGTCGACGACGCGCCGGCACGATCGCCGCAAATGACTGGGGCCCCGAGATGCCGGTACGTTGGCTCAAGCCGTCGCGAGTGCTGAGCATCGAGCACTACAGCGACTTCGAGTCCTTTCGTCCGAGCGAGGTGCTGGGCGGCGGCACCAGCACACCGCTCGAGCCGCGCCAGTTCTCGCTGCATCGCGCCATCCTGCCGCTCCAGGACGGTCTCTTCGTGCTGCAGCGGACGTTCGCCCGGCGGCTTCAGGCCAATGTCGGCACCGACCACGGCGTCGGCCTCGTCATCCCGCTCGCCTGTCATTTCACCGCCAACGGGCGCGAGATCGACAATTCGATGATCGGGATCGTGCGCGGCAAGGTCGCCACCGAGGCGGTCGAGCAGCATCCCAACACCTATCTGATGCTGCGCTTCAACTCCGACATGCGCCATCGCGGCTGGGCGGATTACGAGACCGGGCTCGAATTCACGCGCCTCGCCGACGATTCGATGACGCGCGTGCGCGCGGCCATTCTCGACATGTTCTGCCTGGCCTCGCGGTGCAACGATCCCAGACAATTCGAAGCCATCGACCGGCCGATCCAGGAAAGGCTTCTCGCAAGCCTCGATGCCGCCCTTGCCCCCGTCGATGCGCAAGACCTCCGGCGCGGATCGTTTGACAAGCATCGCAAGCTGGTCGCACGGCTGGACGAGGCGGCCACGCTGTCCGGCAGCAGCCCGCTCTACAGCGGCGACCTCGCCAACACGCTCGGCGTCTCCGTCCGCACGCTCCAGAGCGCGACACAGGCGGTGCACGGCGTCAGCCTGCAGCAGCATCTCAGGCTGAAGCGGCTGTGGTCGACCCGCACGCAGCTGATGACCGGAGGTGACGGAATGTCCGTGAAGGCCGCGGCGCTCGCCAACGGCTTCTGGCACATGGGCGAATTCGCGAGACTCTACAAGACGACGTTCGGCGAAATGCCATCCGGAACGCTGGCGCAGGCCCGTGATTTTGTGGACGAGCGCCCGCACCTTTGAAAGGTCTCCGGTCAAACACGGGCACTTTGCCTGTTTCCGACGACTGCCTGCACGCACCGTTAATGACGCGGTGAGTTTCCGTCCTGCGCACCGGGGGAAATTAGCCACTCGGAAATACGGCTTGGCGATCGTGGCCGGGATCAATCCGGAACAGCCCGATGCCGTCGAAACGTCTTCATGCCAAGATCCAGCACCACCCGACCATGGTCATCTGGGCCTTCGTCGTGCTGATGAGCGCGTGCGTGCTCGGGCTCGTCGCATGGAAGGCGACGCTCGGCCGCAACACGGTGCTGACGCGCAACGAGGAAGACATCCAGAACCTCGTGCATTCGCTCGCCCAGCATGCCGTGCATTCGTTCCAGGCGCCCGACGTCGCGATGAACGGCATTGCGGATCTCCTGAAATACCGCAAGCCCGAAAGCGCGGCGCGGCTCACCGCCCATCTGGCAAGCACGGTGCGGTCGCTGCCCCAGCTCCGCGAGCTCAAGGTGCTCGATCGCAACGGCGAGGCGATTTATTCGAGCTTCGGGACGCTTCCGTCCCATAACAATGCCGACCGCGATTATTTCCGCTTTCACCGGGACAACCCGGACTCCGGTCTGCATATCAGCGGACCTCTCGACTCGCGGACCACGGGACAGCCGACCCTCGTGCTGTCGAAGCGCATCAGTGACGCCGTGAGCGGTGAGTTTTCCGGCATCGTCATGGCGACGATCCCGTGCGACTATTTCGGCGACTTCTACCGTTCGTTCTGGGTCGGCGAGCATGGCGCCATCAGCCTGATCACCGGCGAAGGTAAGGTGCTGGTCCGCTGGCCGTCGGTCTCCACCGGCCGCGACCTCTCCGGCACGCCGCTGTTCCAGACCCGGCTGAAGCAGAGCACCGCCGGCTACTACAGGATCACCTCGCCGTTCGACGGGATCGGCAAGTATTTCGGTTACGAGCAGAGCGCGCGCTATCCCATCGTCGTCACGGTCGCACGATCGGAGGCGCAGATCCTCGGCGGATGGTACCAGAACCTGCAATGGGACGCCCTGGTGGCCGCGTTCTTCCTGCTCGTGGTCGCCGGCACCGCGGTGCTGCTGGCGCGGCAATTCCGCTACCGCTCGCATCTCGAACAATCGCTGCGCGAACGCGAGGAACGCTATCGCCTGCTCGCCGACAACATCGCCGACATCGTCGTCGTGCTCGATGCCGAAGGGATTTGCCGTTACGTTTCGCAATCAGTCCATGCGGCACTCGGCATGACCGAGGACATGGTGCTCGGCCGCTCCTGCCTTGCCCTCGTCCACCCCGACGACCGCGAGATGGTGGCGAGGAGCGCAGAATTCCTCGACGATAGCGGTCGTACGCGCTCCATCACCTTCCGCGTCAGGCGACCCGACGGCGCGGTGGTCTGGCTGGAATCCAACTTCCGCCCCGCCCACGGATTGGGTACCGGCGGGATCGAAACCGTCGCGGTGCTGCGCGACATCACGCAGCGCAAGCTGCTCGAAGAGGAGCTCTCGACCGCGAATCGTCGCCTCGCGCAGCTCGCCACCACCGATGGCCTGACGCGGCTCGCCAATCGCCGCAGCTTCGACAGTTTCCTGCGCGAGGCCTATGCGCGCAATCCGCTTCTATCGGTGCTGATGATCGACATCGATCATTTCAAAGGTTTCAACGACACGCTGGGGCACCAGGCCGGCGATGCCTGCCTGCGCCAGATCGCCGGCGTGATCGAGCGCGTCACCGCCAGCACCGGCACCGGCGGACAGGCCGCACGCTATGGCGGCGAGGAATTCGCGATCGTGCTTCCTGGCACGACGGAGGGGCAAGCGCTGGAGATCGCCGAGCAGTTGCGGCAGTCGATCAGGGCGCTCGACATCCGCCATCCGGCTGCGCCGCGCGGCCATGTCAGCATCAGCATCGGAGTCGCCGCCAAGGACGCGGACAAGGACGCGGACTGCGCCGACGACATCATGCTGGTCCGCGAGGCCGACATCGCGCTCTACCATGCCAAGGACACCGGCCGAAACCGCGCGGTCGCGAGCCGCTCGCTCCGCACCGGGGAAACCGCCTCGCCGCCCCTCGCCGACCTGGATCTGGCCGGCTAGGCGCTACATTCAGCCGTGACCGGCCTCCTTGCGGTGCCCGCTCTCGCCGAGACGGTCGACCCAGGCGATGCCGATCGCGGAGACGATGAAGGTCAGGTGGATCAGCACCTGCCACATCACGCCGGTCTCGGTGAAGTTGCTGCGCGTCGTACCGAGATTGCCAGCCTCGATGAAGGTTCTGAGCAGCGAGATCGAGGAGATGCCGATGATCGCCATCGCAAGCTTGATCTTGAGCACGCTGGCATTGACGTGGCTGAGCCACTCAGGCTCGTCGGGATGGCCGCTCAGGTTCAAGCGCGAGACGAAGGTCTCGTAGCCGCCGACGATCACCATGATCAGAAGGTTCGAGATCATCACGACGTCGATCAGCCCGAGCACGACCAGCATGATCTGCTGCTCGCTGGCGTCGAACGAGTGGACGACCAGATGCCAGAGCTCTTTCAGGAACAGCAGCACGTAGACGGCTTGCGCGATGATGAGGCCGACATAGAGCGGCACCTGCAGCCAGCGCGAGCCAAAGATGACCTGGGCAAACAGGCCGATCGGCGGAGGCGGCACAGGCGCCGCCGAAGGTGCTTTGGGTTCAGACGTCATGGATCACTCCGGATTGCGCGCAGAGATCGTCGCCTTAGAGGCTTGCGATGACCGGCGCAAGCTCGAGCGAGCCGCGATAGATCATCTCGAAGGCGACGTAAACGATGATGGCGAGACCAACATAGGCGATCCAGCGCTGTTTCTGGAGCACGCGGCCGAGCAGATCGGCCGCGACGCCCATCAGGGCGACCGACAGCACCAGGCCGAAGACCAGGATGTAGGGATGCTCGCGCGCGGCGCCTGCGACCGCCAGCACGTTGTCCAGCGACATCGAAACGTCGGCGGCGACGATCTGCGCCGCGGCCTGACCAAAGGTTTTCCGCGGCGCGGACGCAACGCTTCCACCGCCGCCATGGTTGAATGCAAGCTGACTCGCATGGGCCGCCTGCTCGCGCAGCTCGCGCCACATCTTCCAGCACACCCAGAGCAGCAGCACACCGCCGGCGAGCAGCAGGCCGATCACTTGCAGCAGCTGGGTCGCGACGCCGGCAAAGACGATGCGCAGGGCGGTGGCAGCAACGATGCCGACGACGATGGCGCGGCGGCGTTGCTCGGCCGGCAGGCCGGCGGCGGCAAGGCCGATAACGACGGCGTTATCACCGGCGAGGACGAGGTCGATCAGGACAACTTGAAGCAGCGCGGACAGCGCGTCGGCGGTGATGAATTCAATCATGATTGATCATTTTTTCGGAGCGGACGGATCCAGCCATTGCGGCTTGCGGCGTTCGATCCAGTCGAAGACCTTTGAACGGGAGGAGCGCAATGCCGGCACGTCCTCGGCCAGCAGCGCGAGGCCGAGCGGCAGCATCCAGATGCCGAGCACCGGCAGGATGGAGAGCACGCCGCCGGCCACGAGCAGCGCGCCCGAGGGGATCCTCACCCAGCGGCTGGATGGCTTCAGCAGATAGGTGACGGCGTCACTGACGCGCGGCGGCAGGCGATGGACGAGCTTGTCGAGCCGCGGATCGCCGCCAGCCATCTGACCGGTGGCGCCCTCGGTCCCCGTCGTACGCTCGTCCGAAGCTGCGCTCATGCTCACTCCTTTGGGGCGGTGCTCACCGCACCCGTCCCGACCTGTTTTGCGCGCGGCAGCACCAGCGTCAGCAGGCGCAACAGCTTGATCGCCTGCACTTCATGGGGATGCACGTCCTCGTCCGCGGCCGCAACACGCTCCGACAGCTCCATCAGATGCGCCGAGAGCGACATGTTGGAGACCGGACGCAGCGTATCGATCACCACATTGGCAAAGTCCGGCTCCTCCAATCGTTCCGCCAGCTCGTCGAACATCGCAAACAGCCGTTCGTCGCTGACGTGCGGCGCCAATCCGCGATCCCTGATGAAGCGGATCACCTCGTCGCGCTCGACCGGTGAGACCCGGCGGTCGGCCACCGCGACGAGCGCACCGGCGATCACCAGCGCCACCGCGGCCTGCTCGTTCAGGCGGGACGGTTCGGTGATCTCGAGTTCGATGGGATTTGCGTATTTGGCGTCAGACATCACTGCTCCTCAATTTGCGAAATGGCCGCGCGGAGCTGCGATGGGGACGATTGGGTCGGAAGGAACTCAAGAAGGCCCGACGATCGGCCGATCCATCGCATTCGCGCGGGACAGGTCATCCGACATCGCGAGGTTTTGCCGACATTCGTCGGCGTCCTCGCCAGAGGGGCCCGGATTCTTGTTCTCCCCAGACATAAAGCCGGGGGCGCCGGAATCAAGGCGGGAAGCCTGCGACCAGCCGCCGCATCGGTTCCATGTTCCGACGTTTGGTTAAGCGACGGTGCGCGTGTCTCGGACGCGCTGTTTCCACGTCGTCATTGCGAGCGCAGCGAAGCAATCCAGAATCCCTCCGCGGAAACACTCTGGATTGCTTCGCTGCGCTCGCAATGACGGAGTGTGGGCACGAACACCGCTCCTACCTCACGACCTCAACCAAATGCGCGCGCGATGGTGACGGATCGAACCTCTCGCCAAAATATTGCGTTTCGTGCGCCACGAGGCCATCGCGGAATTCCATGATGCTGACGACGTAGGACGGCACCCCGTCATAGCTCAGCACGAACTCGCTGACCCAGAGATCGCCGCCGCCGATGATGCGCCGAACCGTGAAGCGCTTCTTGTTCGGCTGCACGAAGCGGCTTTCCTGAATGCTGCGGCGACCATGAATCCGCTCGCCCGATTGCGGATAGTCAAGCACGGCATCGTCGCGATAGATGTCATGCTCGGCCTCGAAATCGTTCGCGTCCGAGGCATCCCAATGGCGCCGGAGCGCTGCCCGTATCGCCTGATCGTCCATCGCGCTCTCCTGTCTGCCGTCCCCGCTGTTCAAATCGGAGCCTGGACGGCCGGTAGCAAGGCACTCTAGCAACGTCTAACAACCACTAACGCGCAAAATATCCGATCTGGATGCAGATTGAGGGTGCAGCAATCGGGAATTCGCCGGGTTGCGCAGTTGGCTACGTCGGGGAACGTCCATGGCCCGTCTGCTCTCCGTCAATGTCGGCCTGCCGCGCGACGTCGCCTGGCAAGGCAGGACCGTGCATACCGGCATCTGGAAGGCGCCCGTCAACGGACCGCGCAGGGTCCGCCGGCTCAACATCGACGGCGACGGCCAGGGCGACACCGCGGGTCACGGCGGCGAGCAGCGCGCCGTCTACGTCTACCAGCAGGAGTCCTATCAATACTGGCAGGAACAACTGGGGCGATCGAATCTCGTCCCCGGACAATTCGGTGAGAATTTTACCGTCGAGGGCCTCGCCGACACGAACGTGTGCATCGGAGACCGCTACCGGATCGGATCGGCGGTTTTCGAAGTAACGCAGCCGCGTGTCACCTGTTACCGGCTCGGCATTCGCATGGAGGAGCCGGACATGGCCGCGCTGCTCGTCAAGCACGGCCGGCCCGGTTTCTATTTGCGTGTGATCGAGGAAGGCGACGTCGAGGCCGGCGACGAGATCGCGCAGGTCGCAAGAGGCCCCGAAAGCATGAGCGTGTTCGAGATCAACGCGCTGCTTTACCTGCCACCTCACCCGCGCGAGCGCCTGGAGCGCGCGCTGAAAATTCCGGCGCTGAGCCGCGGCTGGCGCCGTTCCTTCGCGGCGCTGCTCGCGCAAAAGGACGAGCCGGCCACAGGAAACGCCGGGCTCGGCCCCGCCGCAAGCCCGCCTCCGGCCTGGCACGGCTTCAGGCCGTTTCGCGTCTCGCGCAAGATCGCCGAAAGCGGCAGCGTGACCTCGCTGATCCTCGAACCCGCCGACGGAGGCCCTGTCACCACCGCCCTGCCCGGTCAGTTCGTCGTCGTGCGCCTTGGACCATCCGCGATGACGCGCAGCTATTCGCTGTCGCGCCGCACCGATGCGGCGTCCTATCGCATCAGCATCAAGCGGGAGGCGCACGGCGCGGCGAGCGGCTATGTCGCCGATGAGCTCAAAACTGGCGACGTCGTCGAGCTCGGTGCGCCACGCGGCAGCTTCACACTCCGCCAGGATGCGAGGCCGATTATCCTGCTGAGTGCCGGCATCGGCGTGACGCCGGTGCTCGCGATGCTCCACGCCCTCGCCGCGCAAGGGGCGACGCAAGACATCTGGTGGCTGCACGGCACCCGCAACGGCCGCGAACATCCGTTTGCCGCCGAGGCGCGCGGGCTGCTCGCCGGGCTCGCTCACCATCATAGCCATGTCTGTTACAGCGCGCCCGATCCGGCTGATCGTCCCGGTACGGATTTCGACAGTGCCGGACACCTCGATCAGCGCCTGCTCGAACAGCTCAACGTGCCGCGCGACGGCGACTTCTACCTGTGCGGACCGGCCGTCTTCATGGACGACCTCACCGCCGGCCTTTCTTCGTTGGGCGTTGCACCCGATCGCATCCACACCGAGCTGTTCGGCAGCAAGCCATCCCTGACACCCGGCATCGCAGCTGCGCCGAAGGTACAAGCGCATATGCCAGCCGGTGCAGCCGGCCCTGGCCCAAAGGTGTCATTCGCCCGCAGCGGCCTCAATGTCTGCTGGGGACCGGCCTATGCCAGCCTGCTCGAGCTGGCCGAAGCGTGCGACGTCCCCGTTCGCTGGTCGTGCCGCACGGGGGTCTGCCATAACTGCGAGAGCGGACTCGTCGCCGGAGAGGTCGCTTACGCGCCCGATCCGCTCGATCCGCCGGCGGACGGCAACGTTCTGATCTGCTGCGCACGCCCGCAAGGCGACATCGTCATCGATCTGTGAAGCGATCCGCACATCCGCGAAAGACATGGGAGAGTTTGATGCGAAGCGACATGACGCCGGGAGTGACCTTCCCGGATTACGAACTCAGCGACCACACCGGCAAGCACCGAAAACTCTCCGAATTGCAGGGGGGCGATCCCATGATCGTCGTCCTCGGTCGCGGCGGCTTCTGCCCGAAGGATCGTCGCCAGGCCGAAGGACTGCTGCAACTCCATCGCGAGATGGAGGTCGGCTATTGCCGGCTGGTCACGATCACCACCGACAACATCACCCAGACCAGTGAATATCGCAGCGGCGTGGGAGCGCATTGGCCTTTCCTCTCGGATTCCAGGCGGATCATCCAGAAGGACCTCGACATCGCCGAATACACCGATCCCGTCCACAATCCGATGATCCCGCATGTCATCGTGCTGGAGCCCCGCCTCCGCATTCACAAGATCTACAACGGCTACTGGTTCTTCGGACGCCCGACCATCGAGGAGCTCCGTCAGGACCTGCGCGCCGTCAGCATGACCTGCCGCCCGGATTGGGACATCACGGCGCCCGGGCTCAAGGCGCTCTGGGACCAGGGCCGCAAGGAGCATTTTTATCCCTACGGCAAGGCTTACGTCGAAACTCTCGGTGAACAGGATTAGAACCACACTCGGACGGATACCCGCCTGGAATGTGGATGATCGGGATGACGACGAAGACCGGGCGCAGCGGCGGCCGCATGGGCGCACGCGAGATCTACGAGGCGCTGCGGGATCAGATCATGGCGCTTGTGTATGGCAAGGACGGCTTGCTGCCGTCCTCGCGCGCGCTCGCCGGCGAGATGGGCGTCGCGCGCTCGACGGTAACGGTGGCCTACGAGCAACTCGCGGCCGAAGGCTTTATCGAGACGCGCCACGGTGCCAGGCCGCGCGTGGCCCGCGCCGTCGTTACGCCCGGACACGCGCGCGCCTCCTCCCGTCCGCCGGCGCGCAAAATGCAGCTGTCGGCCTTCGGCGAGCGCCTGCGGCAGGACCCGCCGCGCTGGACCGAGCCGCCGCGCAGGCTCATTGCGAACTTCCGCTATGGCGAGCTCTCGCCGTCGGATTTCCCGGTGCAGGCATGGAAGAAGGCCGTGATCGCAGCGATGGCGCGGAAGCCCGAACGGCTGGCCTATGACGATCCCTGCGGCTCGCTGCGGCTGCGCACCGCGCTTCAGGCCTATCTGTGGCGGTCGCGTAGCGTCCGCTGCGAGCTCGACCAGATCATCGTCGTTAACGGCTCGCAACAGGGTCTCGACATCTGCGCGCGCCTGCTGCTCGATTCCGGCGACCGCTTCGTCATGGAAGATCCCGGCTACCAGATGGCGCGACACACTTTTGCGGCGACGGGCGCCGAGACTGTGCCGATCCCGGTGGATGCGGAAGGCCTTCAGACCGAACGGCTCGACGGCCTCCATGCCCGCCTCGCTTATGTGACGCCGTCGCATCAATATCCGCTCGGCGGCGTCATGCCGGTCGGACGCCGGCACCAATTGCTGGCCTGGGCCAGGAAAGCCGACGCCTATGTGATCGAGGACGATTACGACAGCGAGTATCGCTACGACACAAAACCGATCCCGCCGCTGCATGCGCTGGAAGGCAGCGACAACGTGATCTATCTCGGTACTGTCTCCAAGACGCTCTCGCCGACCCTGCGGATCGGCTACCTGGTCGTGCCCGCAGGCCTGCGATCCCTGTTCTCCGCCGCCAAGCAGATCATGGACCGGCACACGCCGCTCATCGAGCAGGACGCGCTCGCCGCGATGCTCGAGAGCGGCGCCTATGACAGGCACGTCAGGCGCGTGCGCCGGCGCAACGCCGAGCGCCAGCAGGCGCTGCTCGACGCCCTGCATCGCCGGTTCGGCGATCACATCAGGATCGAGGGCACCGCCGCCGGCCTGCACGTGGTGGCGTGGTTCGACGATTTGCCGCAGAAGCGCGAGGCCGCGTTGGTCGACGCCGCGCGCGCCAAGGGCGTCGGCATCTATCCTGTATCCGCACTGCTGGTCGGCCCCCGCCGGACGCAGAAGAGTGTCGGCCTGGTCATGGGCTATTCGGCGCTGGAGCCCGCGCAGATCGAACGCGGCTGCAAGTTGCTCGCGCAGGCCGTGACCGAGCTGGACTGATAAAATTGTCAAAAACTGGCAGTTTCTGATAGACCAGATTCCGGCTATCTCCGGACCAGACACGGAGACACGCCATGTACATTCCCCCCGCCTTCAGGGACGACGACATCGAGAGCATCCGGGCGACCATTCGCGGCGCCCGCCTCGCCAGCCTGGTAACGGCCACCACCGACGGGCCGGTCGCGACGCCCCTGCCGCTCTTCCTCGACGAGAGCGAAGGCGAGCACGGTGTGCTGTACGGGCATGTCGCCAAGGCCAACCCGCAATGGAAGCTGCCGCCGATCGGCGACGCGCTCGCCATCTTCAATGGCCCCGACGCCTATGTGACGCCGTCCTGGTACGCGACCAAGCAGGAGACCGGCAAGGTCGTGCCGACCTGGAACTACGTCGCCGTGCACGCCTATGGTCCTGTCGAATTCTTCCAGGAACCGGAGCGGCTGCTCGACGCGGTCACACGGCTCACCAACAGGCACGAAGGCGTGCGCACAAAACCCTGGGCCGTCGATGACGCCCCCGCCGATTTCATCGCCGCGCAGTTGCGCGGGATCGTCGGCGTGCGCATTCCCGTCGTGCGGTTCGAGGGCAAGCGCAAGATGAGCCAGAACCGGCCCGAGGCCGACCGTGTCGGCGTCGCGGCTGGGCTTGCGGCGAGCGACAACGCTGGCGATCGCGAGGCCGCGGTCCTGATTCCGATTCCGGTCTAGTTTTCGGTCTCCTTACGCCGACGCTGGGTATACTCCGCCCCAAAGCCGAGGCCGAGCGTCACGGAGATCAGCGAGCCGAACAGCACGCCGAGCTTGGCCGCATCCAGCAGCTCGCCGTCGGCGAACGCAAGCATGGCGATGAAGATCGACATGGTGAAGCCGATGCCGGCCAGCAACCCGATCAGCCAGACGCCGCCCCATGAGACATCAGGCGCCAGGCGACACCAGCCGGTGCGCACCGCAAGCCACGTCGCACCGATCACGCCGATCGGCTTCCCTGCACAAAGCGCTAGCGCAACGCCAAGCGTCACCAGCTGAGTACCGCCAGATAGCTCCATGCCTTTGAAGCTGACACCTGCATTCGCCAGCGCAAAGAGCGGCATGATGGCGTAAGCGACCCAGGGATGCAGCGCCGCCTCCACGCGGATGACGGGCGGCGCGATCTCCGGATCGGACGACCGCACCGGCGTGATCAGGCCAAGCACGACGCCCGCGAGCGTCGGATGGACGCCCGCCATGAGGAAGCCCGCCCAGACGATGAACGCCGGCGCGACATAGGCGTAGGCGGAGCCAAATCCGAGGCGCTGAAAGCCGAGCGCGACGAGAACGCCGAACGCTGCGACGGCGAAGCCGCTGGGATCGAGCCCGCTGGTGTAGAACAGCGCGATGATCAGAACCGCGATGATGTCGTCGATGATCGCGAGCGCCAGCAGAAAGACCCGAACGTTGCCGGGAATCGATTTACCGAGCAGCGCCAGCACGCCGACGGCGAACGCGATATCCGTTGCTGTCGGTATCGCCCAGCCCTGGTCGCGCCCAGCAGCGGCGTTGAAGCCCAGATAGATCAGCGCGGGCGCGACGACGCCCCCCAAAGCCGCCAGCACCGGTAGTATCGCCTGATCCAGCCTGCTGAGCGCACCCTCATGGATTTCGCGGCGGATCTCCATGCCGACGACGAGGAAGAACACAGTCATCAGCGCATCGTTGATCCAGAAGTGCAGCGACCGAGCAAAGACGAACTCGCCGACGCCCAGCGGAACCTTCAGGTTCCAGACATCGTGATACGAATGGGCAAGGGGCGAGTTGGCCCACAGCAATGCGGCAGCCGCCGCCGCGAGCAGCACCACGCCGCTGACGGCCTCGACATGCAGGAAATGCTGGAGCGTCGAGAGCGCTCGTTCGACGAAAAACGGGGATTTCGACAGGTCCCTGCCGGGCAGCTGGTCGTTCATGGGCGCACGCTTTCCGCGTGGCGGCCCGACCATCGCTTGACCTGTCACTGCGCAAATGCAGCGAGCACCCGGAGCTGTTCTACACACAGTCGGGCGTAAGGCAACCTTGCTCGTACAGGGCCTGCGCCTGGAACCGCGACGCATTGAAGATCGTTGGCGAACTTCAGGACATATCCCCGACTGGAACTCTCATGTGCCGATGGATCGCATACCGGGGCGAGACCACCTCGTTCGAACCTTACGTCACCGAGCCCGAGCATTCGCTGATCGCGCAGAGCATCCGCTCGCTGCAATCCACCGCGGGCTCGAACGGCGACGGTTTTGGTCTCGGCTGGTATGGCGAGCATCCGGAGCCCGGCCTTTATCGCGAGACGCGCCCGGCCTGGTCGGACGAGAACCTGCGCTACCTCTGCCGCCATTTGCGCTCGCATCTCTTCTTCGCCCACGTGCGCGCCGCGACCGGCACCGCCGTGACGCGGCAGAATTGCCATCCCTTCGCCTGCGGCCAGTGGATGTTCATGCACAACGGTTTTGTCGGCAGCTGGAATCGGCTGCGGCGCAAGGTCGAGGCGCTGATCCCCGACGCCTATTATCCCTCGCGGCTGGGCACGACCGATTCCGAAGCCGTGTTCCTCGCCATGATGGGTGCTGGGCTAGACAATGACCCACTCGGCGCAACGCAACGCGTGCTGCAATCGCTCGTCGGCCTCGTCAACGAAGGCGAGCTTCGCGAAAAACTGCGCTTCACCAGCGCCATCGCCAACGGCCGGGATCTCTACGCCTTTCGCGTCTCGGTCAACGACGCCGCCAACACGCTCTACTTCCGCGAGGCCGGCGGCCAGGTCATTGTCGTCTCCGAACCGTTCGACAAGGAATCGGACTGGACGGAAGTGCCGGCGAATCACGCCCTGATCGCGCGCGCGTCCAAAAGCGTGAAAATTGTTCCGTTCGAGGTTGCAATTTCCAGTGGGGCCGAGGCGGAACCGGTTCCTGTCCGACGGATTATTGCCCGCAGGTAACCACTGCCGGGTGGCTCATGACATTTGCTTCAGACGTTTTGAAACTGCTGCGCCTCGATTCCTCCGATGACAAGCAGCACCTCGTCATTCGCTCCGCCGGCGGCGGCGGCAAGGCGGCGGACTATTCGTTCGGCATCGAGGAGGAATATTTCCTCGCCGATCGGCGCAGCCTGGAGGTCGCGATCGAAACGCCCAACGCACTGTTCGAATCCGCGAACTGGTCTACCGGCGGCCAGGCCATGCGCGAGATGCTGCAATCCCAGCTCGAGGTCGCCACTAACGTTCATGTCGACGTCAATGACGCGCGCGAGGAGCTGCGATTCCTTCGCCGTGAGGTCGCCAACGTCGCCGCGCAATATGGCTTCGTCATCATGGCCTGCGGCACGCATCCGACCGCGGTGTGGCGCATGTCGCAGCCGAGCCCGAAGCCGCGCTACGAGGAGATGATCGAGGATCTGCGCAGCATCGGCCACCGCAACATGATGTGCGGCATGCACGTGCACGTGCAGCTGCCCGATCCCGAGAAGCGGATGGCGGTGATGCGGGCGATGCTGCCGCATCTGCCGCTGTTCATCGCACTGGCGGCGTCCTCTCCGTTCTGGAACGGCCACAAGACCGGCCTGAAAGGCTATCGTCTCGCCGCCTATTCCGAGCTGCCGCGCACCGGCCTGCCGGAACTGTTCGAGAACAGGCACGATTACGACGACTATGTCGGCGCGTTGCAGCGCTCCGGCGTGATCCCCGACGAGAGCCACATCTGGTGGGCGATGCGTCCTTCCATGAAGCATCCAACACTGGAGCTTCGCGCGCCCGACACCTGCACCCTGGTCGATGACGCCGTCGCGATCGCCTCGCTCTACCGCTGCCTGACACGTCACCTCTATTTGCGGCCGCATCTATCCAGGGAGGTCACCGTTGTCGAACGCGCGATCGCGGTCGAGAACAAATGGCGCGCCCAGCGCTACGGCACCGATTGCATCTTCGCCTCCAAGGATGGGCCGGTCACGATCTCCGAGCTGCTCTCCCGCGTGATCAACGACACCGCCGAGGACGCGGCCGCGCTGAACTGCGCCGCCGAGATCGAGCATTGCCGCACCATCGTGGAACGCGGCAGCTCGGCCGAATTCCAGCTCCGCGCCTACCGCGAAAACGGTGACGACATCGCAGCCGTGTCACGATGGATTGCTACATCGACGATATCAGGGACGAGCGCTCCCGTCGGACGCAGCGCCCAGGCGCCGTCATAGCGCCCGCGCAAGCTTCGCCAGCGATGGTGCCGCCCTCGAATTCGATGACCGTGGAGAAACGCATGCATCTTATCACGTCCTGCACCGGTTGCGGCCATGCGCTTGTCCCGATGCTGACGGCCAAGGGCCGTGCGGAGCCGAACTGCCTCTGGTGCGAAGGCATCGACGCACGTGCGGCGGACATGGCGAAGTGGGCCGACAGCCCGTCCGGCAAGCCCGAGCGGATCGCCCGTCGGTCGTTCGAATGAGCAGCCTTGGGCGCGCGGGCCCGCGGCCCTTGCCCGTCCCCGCGACCGCCACGATTGCATGCCCTTTGCAGGACATGCCGACAAATTAGACAAGATACGTCCCTCCGCCCGACTTGCGGACTTGCGAACAGGGCCAGCCAGGTTGGTGAAACGGACCATCTAACCTCTGGCGCAACCTCGATTTTTCTCTCGCTGCGTGAGGCGCGGGGGCCCACGCGCCGCACCGCGCGCCGACTGGCCCAAAATTCGCAAGACAGCATCAGGCCTGAAGTCCCTGCCCTCCACAAAAAGGAGCGGCAAGTTGCGTGCGCCCAGCTCTGGGATGATGGCCTCAAATCGGAGAATGCCATGAACGTGCATGCTGCCGGCGATCTCAAATTCACGGGCCTGACCCGCCCGGATGGTTCACCCCTTCGCCTGAACGACCAGGACTTTGTCGCGATCGATCGCGACAAGAACGCGAAGTTCGAGGCGACCTACCGGCCGCAGGCGCTGTACAACCGCGCCAACGAGGGCTTTCACGCCAACAACGAAACCTTCCTGCTGCACGAAGTCGCGACCAATCTGCCGATCTATCGCCCCGACACCGGCCCGACCGATTTCCATCTGCATCTGCCGCCGGGCGGCTTCCAGCTCGTGCTGGTCACCTCGGGCGCGTTCACCTTCGACTATGACGGGCGCTGGTACAATGTCGGCCCCGGCGCGGTGATGCTGCAAAGCGCGATCGTGCATCGCCAGCTGTTCTACACCTGGTCGGGACTGTCGACTGAAGAAAACCTGAAAACGCCGCAGACGGTGGTGCCCGATCCGATCTCGATGGGCTATTCCGGCAAATTCCTCGAGGCCTTCATCACCGATCCCACCACCTTTCCGAACCCGACCATCGTTGGCCCGGAGCAGATCAATGAGGACGAAACGCCGCGCGTGGCCTGGAGCCATGCGCTGCATGACCGTCCGGCCGATGCTGGCTTCTGGCTTCAGGATCCGCTGGCACTGGACGCCCTGTTCAAGCCGCTGGTCGACAGCCCCGTCAAATCGGCCTCGCCCGTTTACGTGCGCGATATCGGCATCGAAATTCCGAGCGGGCATCTCGTCACCGGCCACATCATTGCGACCGACCCGCGTGGCCATGCACTCCTACCGAAGAGCACGTCTGCCGCCGCGGACGCGACTTGTTTCGCCAAGGGCGAGGTCGTGATCTATCGCGTCGTTCGCGGCACGGCCGAGTTCAAGAAGAAGTCCGGCGAGAGCTTTGAACTCTCCGCCGGCGACGTGGTGACGGCCGGCAAGAGCTCGATCAGCCTCGTCGGTATCGGCGAGAACACCCAGGTCCTCCGCCTCGGCCTGCTCAAGGGCATGAACGAACTGCGCAGCTGGACGCCGACGCAGCGCGACGAGATCGACGGCCTCGCCGGCCAGATCATCACCCACAAGGACGTCCGCCCCCTGCGCACCGAAGGCAAGCCGGTCGGGTATCTGTACGGCTAAAGCGGAATGTGTTTTGGCTGAATTGATAGCTGCCAGTGGCTCACCTCTCCCGTAGGGAGAGGTAACCCATGGGCGGCCAGCTCGCCAAACATTACGACGCCGGCGCGTCCCTATTCCGCCGCCTGCCGCACATGGCGCGCGGTCGGCGTGCGCATGGTGACGAGCTCTTCGGCCGCAGTCGGATGCAGCGCGATCGTCGCATCGAAATCGGCCTTGGTCGCCTTCATCTTCACAGCGATTGCGACCACCTGGGTAACCTCGGCGGCGCAATCGCCGACGATGTGGCAGCCGAGCACGCGATCGGTCGAGCCATCGACGATGAGCTTCATCAGCACGCGTGTATCGCGGCCGGACATCGTCGCCTTGATCGGGCGGAACGTCGTCTTGTAGATGTCGACATGGCTGAATTGCGCGCGCGCCTCGGCTTCCGTCAGACCGACCGTGCCGACCTCCGGCTGCGAGAACACCGCAGTCGGGATATAGGAATGATCGACCTGCACCTCGCGCTTGCCGAACACGGTGTCCGCGAACGCATGGCCCTCGCGGATCGCAACCGGCGTCAGATTGTGCCGGTGGGTGACGTCGCCAATCGCATAGATGCTGTCGACCGAGCTCCTGGAGAAATGGTCGACCGCGATGCCGCCATTCCCAGGATTGATCGCAACGCCGGCATTCTCGAGGCCGAGATTGGCGACCGCCGGATGGCGGCCGATCGCGAACATCACCTGGTCTGACGCGATGCTCGATCCGTTCGACAGATGCGTAGTGAATTCCTCGCCGTGGCGATCGACCTTCGCCACCGTGCAGCCGGTGAGGATGGTGATGCCCTGCTTCTCCATCTCGCTGCGGACATGGGCGCGAACGTCCTCGTCAAAACCGCGAAGAATGTTGTCGCCGCGATAGATCACGGTGACGTCGGAGCCGAAGCCGGCGAAGATGCCTGCGAATTCCAGCGCGATGTAACCGCCGCCCTGGATCACGATCCGCTTCGGCAGCTTCTTGAGATGAAACGCCTCGTTGGAGGAGATCACGTGCTCGATGCCGGGGATCGCCGCGCCATGGTTGGGCGCGCCGCCGGTCGCGATCAAAATGTATTTCGCCGTGATCTTCTTGTCGTCGACGAGCAGACGGACGGTGTGCTTGTCCTCGATCACCGCGCGGCTCTTGACGATCTGCGCGCCCGACTTCTCGACATTCGTCGTGTAGGCCGCCTCCAGCCGCGCGATCTCCTTGTCCTTGTTGGCGATCAGCGTCGGCCAGTCGAAGGTCGCCGGCGGAACGGTCCAGCCAAAACCGGCGGCATCCTCCAGCTCGTGCCGGACATGCGAGCCGATCACGAACAGCTTCTTCGGTACGCAACCGCGGATCACGCAGGTGCCGCCCATGCGGTACTCTTCCGCGATCATGACGTGCGCACCGTGGCCGGCCGCGATGCGGGCGGCACGCACGCCGCCCGAACCGCCACCAATGACGAAGAGGTCGACGTCGAATTCAGCCATTGTCCACTCCGACCTCTTTCAGGGATTCCCGATCAGGTATCCTCCGTCAGATAGGTATCGTCAGATTTCCTTGCCACGCTTGCGCATCTCGGCGCGGAAGGCCCCCATTACGGTCTCGGAGAAATTCTGGGCCCAGGAGTTCATGAAGGCCATGCTCAGCCCGATGGCGCGCGGCTCGGCCTCGATCAGCTTCTTGCCCAGCGGCGACTTGTAGAAGGTGACGAGATCCTTCAGCTCCTGCTCGGTGAACTCGCTGGCATAGACCTGCGCCATGCCTTCGCCGATCTCGTTCTGGCGCCCGTTGAGCTGCTGAGCGACCACCTGGGCGACCTCGGTGAGATCCTTCTGGTAGTTCAGGTTCTGCTGGATCAGCGCAATCTTGGTCTTCTCGACCAGGCCCGGCACGGCGCCGGCGTACATCGCACCCGCGTTCTTGATCGTGAGAATCTCCTTGGCCGCCGCGATGGCCGCCGGCGAGGATTTCGGCGGAGCCGGCTGTTGGGCGACAGCCGGGGCGGCCGAGAGGGCCAGTCCCACAGCGAGGGTCGCGACCGGCCAGAATTTCAAAACGCTCTTCATTCCTAGTCTCCTTTCGGCTTTCGCCGTTCAATCACGCGAATTCCCTCGCCACCCGCCAGAACGGCCGAGCTGGCCAAGCCGATGAACAACCCATGCTCGACGACGCCGGGGATCGCACTCAACGCCCTGGCGAGGCTGGGCGGGTCCACGATACGGCCGAGCTGGGCATCGAGGATCCAGTGGCCGCCGTCGGTGACGAAAACGTGGCCATCTTTGGCCTTGCGGACCGCCATTGGCCCGGAAACGCCGCACGCCGCAAACGCCTTCTCGATCGCGCGGCGCGTCGCGCCAAGCCCGAACGGGATGACCTCGACCGGCAGCGGAAACTTGCCGAGCGTCGGCACCCATTTGCTGTCGTCGGCAATCACGATCATGCGATCTGACGCGGCGGCCACGATCTTCTCGCGCAGCAGTGCCCCTCCGCCACCCTTGATCAGGTTGAAGTCGGGATCGATCTCGTCGGCGCCGTCGACGGTCATGTCGAGATGGTCGATCTCATCCAGCGTCGTCAGCTTCACGCCGCAGCGCTCTGCGTCAGCGCGGGTCGTCTCCGAAGTCGGCACGCCGATCACCTTGAGCCCGGCGGCGACGCGCTCGCCGAGCAGCTCGACGAAATGTTTGGCGGTCGAGCCGGTGCCGAGCCCGAGCTGCATGCCGTCACGCACCTCCTCGAGGGCGCGCGCCGCGGCCTGCCGCTTCAACTGGTCCATGTTCACGTCTGCGCCCGCCTCTGGATTGAAAGTGCCGCCGGTATAGCCGCTTGCGGCGGCCTATGTAGCCTCGTTTTCCGCGCGGGAACAGGCCTATAAGGTGAACTTATGGCCCCGCCCCTTGCGCCGGCGCAGCCGGACCGATAGCGCTGGACCATGGCCTCTCCCTACACCCTCGTCTTCGATCTCGACGGCACGCTTGTGGATACGGCGCCCGACCTGATCACCGCGCTGAATCACGTGCTCGACCGCGAAGGATTGCCGCCGGTGCCGATGGCCTCGGCCCGCAACATGATCGGCGCCGGTGCCCGCAAGCTGATCGAGCGGGGCCTGGAGGCCGAGGGCCGATCCGTGACGCCCGCGGACATGGACCGGATGACGGCGGATTTCATCGCCTATTACGCCGACCATATCGCCGTCGAATCGCGCCCCTTCGAGGGGCTCCTGGACGCGCTCGACCTGTTTGCCGCCCAGGGCCACCGGCTGGCGGTCTGCACCAACAAGCTGGAATGGCTGTCCAAGCGGCTGCTGGACCAGCTCGACCTCACCAAGCGGTTCGCGGCGATCTGCGGCGCCGACACGTTTGGCGTCCAGAAGCCCGATCCGACCATCTTTCGCGAGACGGTGGCCCGCGCCGGCGGGGAGGTGAAGGCCAGCATCATGGTCGGCGACGCCGGAACCGATGTGGGGGTGGCCCGGCGAGCCGGGGTGCCCGTGATCGGGGTCAGCTTCGGCTATACGGACGTGCCGATCGCCGAGCTGAAGCCGGACCGGCTGATCCATCACATGCGCGACCTGCCGGCCGCCGCCCACAGCCTGATGTCCGCCTAGGCGCTCGCAACGCGCTGATATAGCTTGGTTATTTCCGGGAACACTGCGTTAACCATCTATTAACTATGCGTGGCCCGCCGGTTGCTTGCCCCAAACGACGCTTCTAAGGTCGGGCCGGGGATGTGGCGGTTCGTCGCAGTAGAAGTGGATGGTCATGCGTCGTGTCATCGCGATTGCGTTAGCGGGAGCGAGCCTGGGTGGCTGCTCCTCGATGTCCTGGGACATGTTCAAATCAGCGCCGCCGACCGTCCAGGTCCGGCTCGAATCCAATCCCCCGGGAGCCGACGCCACGACCTCGCTGGGTGCGGGCTGCAAGACCCCCTGCTCGGTCTCGGTACCTGCCCCCGACGCACCGTTCACGGTCGCTTTTGCGCTGCCAAAGTACCAAGCGACCAGCGTGCCGGTGAATGTGATCAAGAATCCCGGCGATTTCACCACGCCCGCCTCGGTCACCACCGATCCGAACCCGGTGTTTGCGGAACTCCAGCCGGCGGTGCCGCCCAAGCCGGTGAGGAAGCCGCACCGGCCGAAGAAGCCGAAACCAGCCGCGCCCGCCGCTGCCCCCGCCGATGCTGCACCGGCTGCGGGCTCGCCGTTCCCCGATCCGAGCGCGGGAAAGCGCTGATCCAAGCGCGGACTTACCTGCATCACCCGATTGTCCTGACCGCGTCCGATGCTTAGATTGCGTTAAGAGCACCGCTGGAGCAAAGGTGCGCCCGTCGCCGTAAGTGACAAGGCATTTGGCAAGGCTGTTGGTATGAACGGATCTTCTGCGAGCTCTCTCGCAACCGCGAGCCCCCGCGCCGCGCTGTCGAGCGCGATGACCGATCCGTTCGGGCGGACCATCTCGTATTTGCGCGTGTCCGTCACCGACCGCTGCGACCTGCGCTGCTTCTACTGCATGTCGGAAGACATGACGTTCCTGCCCAAGGCGGACCTCCTGACGCTCGAGGAGCTGGATCGCCTCTGCACGGCCTTTATCGCCAAGGGCGTGAAGAAGCTGCGGCTCACCGGCGGCGAACCGCTGGTCCGCCGCAACGTGATGTCGCTGGTGCGCTCGCTGTCGCGACATCTGACGAACGGTGCGCTGAACGAGCTGACGCTGACCACCAATGGCACCCAGCTGGCAAAGCATGCGCAAGAGCTCGCCGATTGCGGCGTCCGCCGCATCAACGTCTCGCTCGACACGCTCGATCCCAAGAAGTTTCGCGAGATCACCCGCTGGGGCGAGATCGACAAGGTGCTGGAAGGCATTGAAGCGGCACGCGCCGCGGGCCTCGCCGTGAAGATCAACGCGGTCGCGCTGAAGAACCTCAACGAGGACGAGCTTCCCGAATTGATGCGCTGGGCCCACGGCAAGGGCATGGGCCTGACGCTGATCGAGGTCATGCCGATGGGCGAGATCGGCTCGGGCCGCATCGACCAATATCTGCCGCTCTCGCTGGTGCGCGCGCGCCTGTCCCAGCAATTCACGCTGACGGATCTCGCCGACAACACCGGCGGGCCGGCGCGCTATGTCAGCGTTGCCGAAACCGGCGGCAAGCTCGGCTTCATCACGCCGATGACTCACAATTTCTGCGAATCCTGCAACCGTGTCCGCATCACCTGCACCGGCACGCTGCACACCTGCCTCGGCCACGAGGACGCGTCCGATTTGCGCAAGCCGCTGCGCGCCTCCGATGACGACATGTTGCTTGCGGACGCGATCGACCGCGCCATCGGGCTCAAGCCCAAGGGCCACGATTTCATCATCGACCGCCGCCACAACCGGCCCAGCGTCTCCCGGCACATGAGCGTCACCGGCGGCTAAGGCATGCTCCGGCAGCGGCCGAAGAGCGGATGTTCTCTGAGATCGCGGACGGGCCCATAGGCGACATCGCTCGTCCCTTGTATAAAAAGGAGTCCTAGCGGTCCGCCTGCAACGGATGCAACTGGCCCGGAAAGGTCTTGTCAAGCTCGCGCCAAAGCGAGTCCTCGACCAACGCCTCGGTGTATTTGTACACCCGGTTTCCGTCACGCCACGGCGTTTCCAGCCAAATCAGCGGCTCGCCTGTCGCGCGGCGAGAAAGCCTCCACTCGTGGAAGTTATGAGCCGCGCCAACGATTATTGTCCCGTCCGCTTGTGGTCCGTACTCCTGCGTCGGGGTCTGGAGCCACAACATGCGTTGGGCACGGCCGAGAACGTTGATGAAATAGTATGCGCTCGCCAGATTTAGGCGCATGGTGATCCGTTGCCAGTGCTCGTTCATTACATGGTCTGGGGGACGGAATAGATTTCTAATCGAGTAGCAAATATCGATTATAGGATTGAGCAATCCCAGACGAGATTTGTTCATCTGAACAGGAATAAATTCGACCTCTCCCGGAGCCATCCGCTCAAGTAGCGCCCTTGCCCGTTCTGATACGACGAGGGTGCCTCGCGATACGTGAAACAAATCGGGCATCGCCGCCGATGCCCTCTCGATGGTGAGAGATTTTGGGAAGTACGATTCCGGGATAGGCAAGCTCTCGGATATATATTTGATCGCGTCCCTGTCCCTGCCTGGCCCATCGTCCAAGAGGAAAATCCAGCCGTTGAAATTGATCGGATCGAGCTTGTAGACCATGCGGCACTCCCTGGAACGGTCATCTAGCTCGATCCCGGAAATTTAGACAAGCGACGTCCGTTCTGGGTCATTTGCGGGCCTTCCCAGCCGGGAAGGTCACGCCGGCTATGCCCCCGAAAGCGGATAATCCGGGATTTATGAGTAAGCGCCCCAGCGCAAAGTGGGCAGCGATCTTCCGGAAAGATCGTCCTCAGACGACAACCGAAGACATTACTCCCGAATCCCCGGTGCATAGCCGAAGCCCACAGCCGGCTCGGCCGCGGTCTCGACCCAGACGCTTTTGACCTGGGTGTACTCGAAGAGCGTTTCGACTCCGCTCGAACGGCCGTAGCCGCTCATGCCGTAGCCGCCGAAGGGCGAGGCGACGCTGATCGTCTTGTAGGAATTGATCCAGAACGTCCCGGCCCTCACTTGCGCCGCGACCCGGTGCGCACGCGCGACGTCGCGGGTCCAGACCGCGCCGGCGAGACCGAAATCGCTGTCATTGGCGAGTGCGACCGCCTCCTCCTCGGAATCGAACGGGATCGCAGCGACGACAGGCCCAAAGATCTCGTCGCGAGCAACCGCCATGCTGTTGCTGACGTCACGCAGCACGGTCGGCGCGACGAAGAAACCGCCCGTCCCGGTGCTGCTATCGCTGCCGGTCGCAAGCGTTGCCCCTTCCGCGAGGCCCTGCTTCACCATGGCGAGCACGCGGGCATGCTGCCGGGCATTGTTGATCGGCCCGACCTCGGTCTCCGCCGCATCGGGTGCGCCGACCTTCAGCTTCGCGGCACCGTCGGCGACCATCCTGACGAAACGGTCGTAGACGGAGCGCTCGACCAGCAGCCGGGAGCCTGCGACGCAGCTCTGGCCGGCACCGGCGAAGATCGCCGACTGGGCGCCGATCGCCGCACGGGCGAGATCGGCATCGGCGAACACGATATTGGCGGACTTGCCGCCAAGCTCGAGCACGCAGGGCAACAGCCGCTTGGCGGCGGCTTCCGCGATCAGCCTGCCCGTCGGCACTGACCCCACGAACACCACTTTCTTCACTGCGGGCTGGCCGAGCGCGGCCTGTCCCGTGGTGTGGCCGTAGCCTGCGAGCACGTTGACGAGACCGACCGGCAATCCCGCTTGTTCTGCGAGCAGCGCCACCGCCATCGAGGTCAGCGGCGTCAGCTCCGACGGCTTCAGCAGGACGCCGTTGCCCATCGCGATAGCGGGCGCGACCTGCCAGCCGCAGGTGAAGATTGGCGCATTCCAGGGCGTGATCTGGAGCACGATGCCGACAGCTTCGCGCCGCGTGTAGTTGAGATGGCTCGACGGCACCGGGATGACGTCGCCGTGGAATTTGTCGGCCCAACCCGCGTAGTACTCGAACATCTCGGCGACCTTGGCGACCTCGACGCGGGTGTCGCGGATCGGCTTGCCGGCCGAGAGCGACTCGAGTCGCGCCAGCTCCTCCGCCTTGCCCTGAATGGCCCGCGCGATCGCCTGCATGACGCGGCCGCGCGCAGCACCCGTAAGCCGCGACCAGCCGGCTTGCGCGGTGACGGCCGCCGCAGCCGCCTCGGCAACGACGGCCTCGCCGGCATCAGGATAGGCGTAGAGCGGCGCGCCGGTTGCGGGGTCGTCGATCGTGATGAGCTCGCCGCTGCCCAGCGCAATACGGCCCGCCACGTGCGAGCCGATCGCCGCGCAATCCGGCCAGAACGGAGCGAGCGCATCGCGCAGCCGTGTCTCGATGAAGGGGGTCATGGTGTCGCTCACATCCTGCCGAGCTGAGTCTCGACGATCCTGTTGAAATCTTCGCCGTCGCCGATCGCGCCGGCGCTCTCCGACCAGATCCGCGCGGCTTCGCCGCCGATCGGCAGATCAAGCCCGAGCCCGGCGATGAGCTGCGTGGCGAGGCGCAAATCCTTGCGCATCAGGGCCATCGTGAAGCCGGAATCGAAAGCGCCGTTCAGCACCCAATTCGGTAGATTGACCTGCGTGACGCCGGACCGGCCCGAGCCGGCATTGAGGCCTTCGAGCAGCCGGGCCGGATCGACCTCGGCCGCGCGCGCAATGCGCATTGCCTCGGCGGCGGTGAGCAGATGCGCCGCGCATAGCAGATTGTTGATGAGCTTGCAGACATGCCCGGCGCCGACCGATCCGACATGGACGCGCTTCGCGCTCATGTCGCTGAGGACCGGTTCGACCGCGGCCACATCGGCGTCCGCGCCGCCGATCACCATGGTCATGGTCGCGGTGATGGCGCCCTTCGGACCGCCGCTGACCGGCGCGTCGATCATCGCCATGCCGTGCGCAGCAAGCGCCGCGGCAAGGCGGCGGGTCGTATCAGGATTGGATGTCGAGGTGTCGACGACGCGCAGGCCCGGCCTTGCATGGGCGATGATGCCGCCGCCGCCAGCGACGACGGCGTCGACAATCTCCGCGGTCGGCAACGACAGGATGAGCAGATCGGCGCGGGCGCAGAGCGGTGCGACGCCGTCGAACACCGCGATGCCCTCCGATGCGAGCGCGCTGCGGGCCTTTTCCGAGGCGTCGGTCCCAAGCACCTCATGCCCGGCCCGCATCAGCGAGAGCGCCATGCCGCGCCCCATATTCCCGAGCCCCACGACGCCGACCACCGCCATAACCCTGTTCTCCGTCCTGATATCGCCGGAAAACCATACGGAGCCGGGCCGGGCCCGGGCATCAGCAGCGCGGTTGCCTAATGTTGCCTCATGGGCAACACTTGGGCATGATCAATGCACTCGACGAGAACCGGCTTCGTTATCTGTTCGAGGCCGCGCGCTACGGCGCCGTCCGCGCCGCGGCCGACGCGCTCGGGGTCAACCCGTCTGTGGTCTCCCGGCAGATCGCTCTTCTGGAGCGCGAGCTCGACGCCGCCCTGCTCGACCGGCACAGCCGCGGGGTGCGGCCGACCGAGGCTGGTGCGCTCCTGATTGAGCATTATCGCCGCCATACGGTGGACCGCGACGACACGCTGGCCCGCTTGCGGGAGCTCCAGGGGCTGCATCGCGGTCACATCGACCTCGTGCTCGGCGAAGGCTTCGTCGCCGATCTCATGGGCGGCGCGCTCGACGAGTTCTGGCGCCGGCATCCGCAGCTGACCATTGCGCTGGAGCTCGCGGGCACCAGCGAGGTCATTCGCGCCATTGCCGACGACCGCTGCCACATCGGGCTCGTCTATCATCCGCCGCAGGATCCGCGAATCCGCTCCTGCGCCGCCATCCGGCAGCCGATTTGCCTGATTGCCCGCCCCGACCATCCGCTTGCGAAGCTCCGCCGCCCGGTCAGGCTGCGCGAAATCGCCAGGCACCCGCTCGGAATCATGCATGCGGGTTACGGCACGCGCCGGTTGCTGACGATGGCCGAGACATCCGAGAAGATCGGTCTGTCGCCCAAGCTGACCACGACCTCGATCAGCATCCTCAGGCATTTCGTCCGCTCCGACCTCGGCGTGACCTTGCTCCCGGCTTTCTCGGTGGCGGCCGACCTCGAGGACGGATCGCTGGTCGCAATTCCCGTCGACAATGTGCTGCTGGCATCGGCAGAGGCTCACATCATCACCCGATTGGGCCGCGAACTGCCGAACGCGGCGAGCCAGCTGCTCAGGTTCTTGATCGGCCGGATGAAGGCCTTCCAGGCCGGGCGCCGCGACCTCAAGCTTTTGCGATCTTAAGCTTTTGACTCGGCGTCAATTTGTCCATTTTCCGATTGACGGCAGGTGAAGCCGCTGGTTTGGTGCACCCGCCTTTGCTTGCCCGGCAGCAATAAGCCGGCCCGCCCCTTTGGCGGTCGCGGTCAAGACGGCAAGGCACGAGGGGAGGACTGACGCCGCAATCGCTCCGGACTACGAGCCGTGCGGTCGCGTGCTTTTTGCACGCGGGCCGAGCGATGCGTGCTGATGCCTCTCATGAAGTGTTAGGCCGCGACGGAGATGAAGTAAGATGCGTCCATTGCTGGCGGTGAGCAACGCCATCGACCTCCTCAACGAAAAGATCGGGTACATCTGTAACCTGCTCGTGCTGCTGGCCTGCCTGGTCAGCGCAGCCAATGCCATGATCCGCTACGCCTTCAGCAACTCCTCCAACGGCTGGCTGGAGCTGCAATGGTACATGTTCGCGATCCTGGTGATGTTCGGCGCATCCTACACCTTCAAGCGCAACGAGCATGTCCGGGTCGAGATCTTCTATTTGACGCTCTCGGAGCGCGGCCAGCTCTGGCTCGACATGATCGGCACGCTCTGCTTCCTGATCCCCTCCTGCCTGCTGCTCGCCTATCTGTCGTGGCCGTTCTTCATGCAGGCCTATAGCGTCGGCGAGATGTCCGGCAATGCTGGCGGCCTGATCCGCTGGCCGATCAAGTTCGTGATCCCCGCCGGCTTCGTCCTGCTGGCGCTGCAGGGTGTTTCCGAAGTCATCAAGCGTATCGCGGCTCTCAAGGGCTATGTCACGATTGACGCCAAGTACGAGAGGCCGACCCAATGATTACGCTGGAAATGATGCCGCCGCTGATGTTCGGCGGCCTGGTTCTGGCGATGCTGATCGGCTTCCCCGTCGCGTTCACGCTCGCGGCGGTCGGCCTCTCCTTCGGCTTCCTTGCCATCCATCTCGGATTCTTCGACCTCAACTTCCTCCAGGCGATTCCCGGCCGCGTGTTCGGCAGCGTGCTTTCCAACGAGCTCCTGCTCGCGATCCCGTTCTTCACCTTCATGGGCGCGATATTGGAGAGATGCGGGCTCGCCGAGGACATGCTGGATTCGATGGGCCAGCTGTTCGGCCCGATCCGCGGCGGCCTCGGCTATTCCGTGATCATCGTCGGCTTCATCCTCGGCGCCATCACCGGCACGGTGGCGGCGCAGGTCATCGCCATGGCGCTGATCTCGATGCCGGTGATGATCCGCTACGGCTACAACATGCGCTACATCACCGGCGTGCTGGCGGCCTCCGGCACCATCACGCAGCTGGTGCCGCCCTCGCTGGTGCTGATCGTGCTCGCCGACCAGCTCGGCAAGTCGGTCGGCGACATGTATCTCGGCGCCTGGGGCCCCTCGGTGTTCCAGATCATGCTGTTCGCCGGCTACACCTTCATCCTCGGCCTGATCAAGCCGGGCCACGTGCCGCCGGTGCCGCTGGAAGCGCGCACGCTGACCGGCTGGGCGCTGTGGAAGAAGTGCCTGATGGGCATCATCCCCTCGGCCGTGCTGATCTTCGTCGTGCTCGGCACCATGATGATGGGTCTTGCGACCCCGACCGAAGCCGGCGCCATGGGCGCGGTCGGCGCCATCGTGCTCGCCGCGATCCATCACAAGGACTTCACCTCGAAGGACCGCACGGTGCTGATCGTCGGCGTGATCGCGGCCGGCATCGGCACCATCGTCGCGATGCTGTTCACCGAGAACCTGGTGTTCAGGCTTTCGTTCGCAGTGTGCTATATCGCCGTCGCGTGGATCTGCATCCAGGCCGCCCGCATCCCCGAGCTGCGCGACCTGATCAAGCAGGGCTACGAATCCACCATGCGCCTCACCTGCATGGTCACCTTCATCCTGATCGGATCGACCTGCTTCTCGGTGGTGTTCCTCGGCGTCTCCGGCGGCGTCTGGCTCGAGCATCTCCTGACCTCGCTGCCCGGCGGCGTCTGGGGCTTCCTGATCTTCATCAACCTCTTCATCTTCTTCCTGGCGTTCTTCCTCGACTTCTTCGAGATCGCCTTCATCATCCTGCCGATGATCGCGCCGATCGCGCAGAAGGTCCTCGCCCCCGTGGTCGGACCGGACGCGGCGCTGATCTGGTTCGGCGTGATGCTGTGCGTGAACATGCAGACCTCGTTCCTGCATCCGCCGTTCGGCTTCGCGCTGTTCTATCTGCGCGGCGTCGCGCCGAAGGAAGTGAAGAGCTCCGACATCTATTGGGGCGCGATTCCCTGGATCGGTCTCCAGATGATCATGGTGCTGCTCGTCATCATCTTCCCGGTCACGGTGACGGGCCTGCTCGACAAGCCGCTCAACGTCGACCTCGACAAGGTCAAGATCGAGGTGCCGCAGATCGACCTGCCGCCGCTGGATCTCGGACCACCGTCGAAATAGCGGCCATCGCACTCGCCGTCATGTTCCGCCTCGGCGCCACATGACGCATGCGACGGCCACGTGACAAGCGCCGGAAACATGGGCATACCGGGCCATCCTCCAACTGATGGACCGCCGCGTATGCCCCGATTGCACTTTGCTCCGTCGCTCGTCGCCTCGCTCTGGCTGGCATGTGCCGCAACGATGGCGCATGCCGAACCGATGGCCGATGTCCACGCGCTGGCGCAAAAGGAGCAGCAGCCGCTGCTCGATACGCTGCGCGATCTCGTCAGCATCGAATCCGGCAGCAAGGACATCGACGGTCTGAACCAGATCGCCGAGCGCGTTGCGGGCCAGCTCAAGCAGCTCGGCGGCACAGTGGAAATCCTGCAAACCACCGACGTCTATCGCCTCGACGACACGCCCGAGAAGATCGGCCCGGCCGTGCACGCCGTGTTCAAGGGCACCGGAGCTAAGAAGATCATGCTGATCGCCCACATGGACACGGTGTACCTGAAGGGCATGCTGAAGGACCAGCCGTTCCGGATCGACGGCGACAAGGCCTACGGCCTCGGCATTGCCGACGACAAGCAGGGCGTCGCGCTCATTCTCCATACCGTGGCGCTGCTGCAGAAGCTGAATTTCAAGGACTACGGCACGCTGACGGTGCTCACCAACAGCGACGAGGAGATCTCCTCGCCCGGCTGGCGCAGCACCATCACGAAGTTCGCGGGCGATCAGGACGTGGTGTTCTCGTTCGAAGGCGGCGGCAGTGACGGCACGTTGCGGCTTGCCACCTCCGGCATCGGCTCGGCCTATCTCACGGTACAGGGCAAGTCGTCGCATGCGGGCGCGCGGCCCGAGGGCGGCATCAACGCGCTGTACGAGCTCTCGCACCAGCTGCTCCAGATGAAGGACCTGTCCAAGCCCGAACAGGGCCTGAAGCTGAACTGGACCGTCTCCAAGGCCGGCACCAACCGCAACGTCATCCCGGCCGAGGCCACAGCCCAGGCCGACGCGCGTGCGCTCAAGGTGTCGGATTTCGACGAATTGCAGAAGGCGTTGCAGGACAAGATCAAGAATCGCCTGCTGCCCGACTCCAAGGTCGATTTGAAATTCGAGGTGCGGCGCCCGCCGCTGGAAACCAACGACGCCTCGCGCCGCGTGGCCGCCTACGGCAAGACGATTTATCAGGAGATCGGCATGTCGCTCCGGGTCGACGAGAAGGCGACCGGCGGCGGCACCGACGCCGCCTTCGCCGCGCTGAAGACCAAGGGCGCCGTGGTCGAAGGCATGGGCCTGTCGGGCTTCGGCGCACACTCCAACGATGCCGAATATGTGCAGCTCGGCAGCATCGTGCCGCGGCTTTATCTGGCCACGCGCATGATCATGGATCTCTCCACCGGCAAGCTGAAATAGCGCGCGCCTGGCGGTCAACCCTGACCAAGGGAGCGAGCGTCAGCGGCTCCCTCCGCCAGCCTGAACCGCAACGTAAACTCTGCGCCGCCGCCCGCGAGGTTCTCCACCGCCACCGTCGCGGCGTGATCGTCCGCCACCCCGCGCACGATCGAGAGCCCGAGGCCCGCGCCGTCGCTGCGCTGGCGGTCGCGGCGCCAGAAGCGCTGGAAGATCAGGTCGCGCTCGGCTTCCGTGATGCCCGGGCCGCAATCGCGCACGCGCACCACTCCGTCCTCGCTCACCTCGACGTCGACCGAGGTGTCCTTTGCGGTGAACTTGATGGCGTTTTCGGCGAGGTTGAAGATCGCGCGCTGCAGCATCTCCGAATTGCCGTGGATCAGCACCGGCGCGTCAGCGCCCTTCAGCGCGATGTCCTTGTGCTGGGCGAGCGCGAACGGCGCGATCGAGCCGACCACTTCGGTGCAGACGGCGCGCAGATCGGCGGTCTCGCCGGGATCGAGCACCAGCGTGTCGAGCTCGGCGATCTCCAGCAGCTGGGCGACGATGCGGCTCATGCCCTCGATATCGGCATGCAGCGCCTCTCTCGCCGCGCCGTCGCCGAGCGTCTCGATCCGCGTGCGCAGGATGGCGAGCGGCGTGCGCAATTGGTGCGCGGCGTCCGCCGTGAACTGCCGCTGCACCCGAAAGCCATCCTCGAGGCGGTCGAGCGCCTGGTTGACCGCGGTGACGAGCGGCATGATCTCGCGCGGAATCTGCTCGGTCGGCAGGCGGATGTCGGTGCGCGCCGGGCCGATATTGCTGGCTTCCTCCGAGGCCTTCCACAGCGGCGCGATCGCGCGGCGGAAGATGACGATGTCGATGCCGAGCAGGATCAGCAGGATCGGGATGGTGATCCATCCCACCCGCCGGAAGAAATTCGAGACGATGTCGTCGATGATGACGTCGCGATGCGAAAGGTCCTCGGCGACGCGGATGCGCACCGTCCTGCCCTCGATCACGCGGCTGACGCCGGCGCCGGAAATCGTCTCGGACAAGCGCGCCGGCGCGGTATCGCCGGTCTTTCGCCGCGACGAGAACAGCACGCGCCCATCGGCATCGCGAATGTCGTACTGGTAGCGGCCATAGGCTTCCGAATAGAGGCCGCGCAAGCTGTCCGGCAGATTGAACGTCAAGGTGCCGTCGACCTGCGGCACGATGCGCTCGGCCAGCACCTCGGCCTGGGCGCGCATGGCGTCGCGATGCAGCTGGTCGATCTCGGAATTGAGCAGCCAGAACAGCACCAGCGGCAGGAAGATCGCGACCACCGCGACCGCCACGATGTGCATGAACACGATGCGCCAGATCAGCGATTTGAACGTCGGCGATCTCGCCGATATCCCGGCGCGAAATCCGGCATGGGACCCGATCTGGGTCACGCTATTTCTCCTCGGCCATGAGATAGCCGACGCCGCGGATGGTGTGGATCACGACCCTGGCACCGTGCTCGGTGAGCTGCTTGCGCAGACGCGAGACGTAGACCTCGACGGCGTTGGAGGCGACCTCGCCTTCGAGACCGAAAATGTGATCCTCGACATTCTTCTTCGGCACCACCCGCCCCTGCCGGCGCAGCAGGATCTCCAGCACCGACGTCTCGCGCGCGGAAATGATCCGCGGCTGGTCGTCGACGAAGATCTGGCGGCTCTCGGTGTCGTAGACGAGGTTGGCGAGGCTCAGCGAGCGGCCGAGCAGCTGGCCCGGCCGGCGCAGGATCGCCTCCAGCCGCGCCACCAGTTCCTCCATTGCGAACGGTTTTGCGAGATAGTCGTCGGCGCCGCTGCGCAGGCCGTTGACGCGGTCCTGCAGGCCGCCCCGCGCGGTCAGCACCAGCACCGGCAGCGGTTCCATCTGGCGGCGCAGCTCGCGCAGCACCGAGAGGCCGTCGCCGTCGGGCAGGCCGAGATCGAGGATCATCGCGGCATAGCTGACGCTGCTGACCGCCTCGCGCGCCTCGGCCGCGCTGCCCACGATGTCGCTCTCATAGCCGGCCGCCGACAGCCCGCCGGCCACGAGCCGCGACAGCTCGGCATTGTCCTCGACGATCAGAAGGCGCATCGCATGTCCGCAAGGCTGTCAAAGCTTCACACGGCTCGCGCCGTATCTTCGTTCTCTTCCACCATTCGGGGCGTCCCGGCCAGCGAAAAAACGCCTGGCGGGCGACCGCCCTGCGCCGTCAGCCTGGTGTAAGCCAAGCCGCGCATGACGGCTGCCGGCAGCTCCGCAAGGGCCTGACCGGACGTCACCGCGTCCGCCCCGTTGCGGACTTCGGAGCCCTGCCCCATCATGGGCATCATGACTCCATCATCGGTCCTCATTGTGTTCGGCGGCCTTCCCGGAACCGGCAAGACGACGATATCTCGCGAACTGACCGCTCGGCTCGCAGCGACATATCTTCGTATCGACTCGATCGAGCAGGCATTGCGGGAAGCGGGCGTTGAGGTCGGCGCGAAGGGCTACGCAATAGCCAACGCGCTGGCTGCCGAAAATCTCAAGCTCGGGCGCATCGTCGTCACGGACTGCGTCAATCCGGTGCTGGCCAGCCGCGCCGGATGGCGCCAGACCGCCTTGCAGGCCTCGGCGCGTATCGTCGAAATCGAAATGGTTTGCAGCGATCCGGCACAGCACCGGCAACGCGTGGAAAGCCGCTCGCCTGACATCGGCGGCTTCAAACTCCCCACCTGGGCCGACGTCGTGAACAGGGCCTATGAGCCATGGGATCGAGAACACCTGGTGCTCGATACGGCTGACAATTCACGCGATGATCTGCTGGCGCGAGCAGAGGCCTATGTTCACGACAGGATTGGCGGTCTGACCGCCGATCGTTCTTGGCCGCGGCGCGACTGACGACGCCACCATCCACGTTCGCAATCATCGACCATGCGCCTGAGATCATGGTCCGGAAATCGCCAACGACGCTTCCGCCCGACTTCGCATCTGTCACCTTGGCGCACGATCGCAATTCTAGGCCGGTAAATAGCCGCGCTCTGGCGGGGCGACAGGCGGGCCATAGAGATTGTCGAGATCGCTGCCACGCTTCAGGAGAAGCCAGACAAGCAAGATCAGGCAACCAAGGCCTTGCACGCTCGTAAACACGATGAACGGGTTAGCGAGGGTGGCGACAAGCACTTGAGGATTCCGAACCAGAGGGACGAAAAGAAGGAACCCCATCAGTGAGACCAGGCCGAACGGGAACAGGATAATCCACCAACCGCTCAGGTTCAGGTCGTGCAGGCGCCTGATTGTCGATGACGTCAGGAACATCTTGACGAAGAGGCTGAGGATTTCGTTTGCCGATGCGACCGCACTCACGAGAATTGGCAAGGCTTGCCCACTGGGCCGGGCGAAACTGCGCATACTCCATGGACCGAGAACAGTAAGAACGATAATCGATCCGAAAGCGATCGCAAGGCTCAGGGCGAAGGTTTGGCGGCCGAGACGTCCCTCGCAAGCGGTGGCAAGATGCGCAAGCTTCAGAATCCGGTTGGAGCTGTGCGCGAGGTAATCGCCGCGAGGAAGCACAGCCAGCGCTGCGCCAAACGCAAATTCGACCCAGAATGGCACTGTCATGACGGGCGACGTCGCCGGCAGCGGCCACAGGATGAGCGACTTATTCGCGACAGCGAACAGGAGCAGCGTCCAGAGCGGACCGAGCGGAAAGACCAGAAGCCATACGCCGGACAAACCAAGCTCGCGCATGCGTCGCCGGGCAAAGAACACCAGCGGCGCGCCGGTGATGAGAAGGCCTGCCCCGAGGAGCACCGGGTTCAACAGCGAGCGCAATATCGCCAGCGCCGGGTCCGGACCTCCGGCTACGGACGCTGCCAGGATCTTGCCTGCGATGAATGGCAGGACTGCAATAGCCGCGGACGAGACGACGAGCGCAACCGCGTAGGGGAACCGCCCGGTTCGTCCGTGCCACAAATTTGAGAACGCCATGGACGTGCCTCCTCAACGATATCCACGGCTGGACAGGATCAGAACTTGCAGAACGATGGGGTCGAGTCCGCTGGTCCGAAGCCGCCGCATAAACCATATGGATCGCAGACTGCGGCCAATTTGATTGCGAAATCGTAAAGGTTGTGTGAGCGATTTATCACCCGCTTGAGCAGAGGCAACTCGCGGGATGGTTGTCACAGTCTGTCCCGTTGACGAGGCTGCAATCAAACAGCTAAATTGACCACGTCGGAAAAGGCAGACTTGGTCTGGTAAGCCCGAGTCCTTTCGCTACCAAGTCCTTTCGGTAACGAAAGCTCTGGTCTTTGGCCTCGGGCCTGAGATCCCCACGACGAACACGGTCGCTGTTTTGGCGATCGCACGTTCGTCCGTGAGGTCCTCAAGTCTGGGAAACGCTCCGGTCGAACATCGATCATCGATAACGGAGCATTTCATGCAGACCCCCGACACGATTCCCTATGACGTCATCATCGCCGGCGCCGGTCCCGTCGGCCTGTTTCTGGCTTGCGAGCTGCGGCTTGCCGGGTGTTCGGTGCTTGTGCTGGAGAAGGCGCATGACCCGCACGCCCCGCTGAAGAGCCTGCCGTTTGGTTTGCGCGGCCTTTCGGTGCCGACAATCGAAAGCTTCGACCGCCGCGGCTTGCTGGATAATCTGAAAGCTCGCGCGGCAAGCCGCGACACGCCGGCGGCTGCGCACTGGATGCAGCAGCAGCGTCGCCCGGGCGGTCATTTCGCCGGCATCCAGTTCTTCCACGATCAGATCGACGCTACGCAATGGCCATATCGCCTGTCCGGCCCGATCGGCAGCGTGGCCGCCGACATGGCGAGCATCGAGTCCGTGCTTGCGATCCGCGCCGAAGCGCTGGGTGCAAAGATCAGGCGCGGTTGTGGCGTCGAAGCCTTCACGCAATCGAGCGACGGCGTCGCCGTTGAGCTACCCGGCGAGACCGTCCATGGCCGCTGGCTCGTCGGCTGCGACGGCGGGCGCAGCAGCGTGCGAAAGGCGGCCGGCATCGGCTTCACCGGCACTGATCCGGAGTTCACCGGATACTCTGTGCAGGTCGAACTGGCCGATCCGGCGGCGCTCAAGCCGGGCCGCCACTACACGCCGTCGGGCATGTACACATTCGCCGCGCCCGGCACGATCGCGATGGTCGACTTCGACGGCGGCGCCGCTCACCGCAGCGAACCGCAGCGCGACCATATCGAAGCGGTGTTGCGCAGGGTCTCCGGCATCGACGTAACGGTGACGACCCTGCTGCTTGCCACCACCTGGACCGATCGTGCTCATCAGGCAACCGACTATCGCAACGGCCGCGTCTTGCTCGCTGGCGATGCCGCGCATATCCATTCGCCGCTGGGCGGCCAGGGCCTCAACCTCGGCCTCGGTGATGCCATGAACCTCGGCTGGAAACTCGCGGCGACCATTCGCGGCGATGCGCCGGCCGGCCTGCTCGACAGCTATTCAGCCGAGCAGCATCCCGTGGGCGCAAAAATCCTCGACTGGTCGCGCGCGCAGGTCGCGCTGATGCGCCCCAGCAAAAGCTCCCGCGCGCTCGAAGCGATCATCCGCGATCTCATCGACACCCGCGACGGTGCGACCTATTTCGCCGAGCGCGTGTGGGGCGTCTCTCTCCGCTACGACCTCGGCGGAGGCCATCCTTTGGTCGGGCGAAGTGCGCCCGACTTTGAATTGGACGATGGGACAAGACTGAGCGAGTTGCTCCAGACAGGGCGAGGACTGCTGCTCGATTTCAGTGCCCCGTCACCGCTCCAGGCGCTTGCAAGCCGCTGGGGCGGCCGCATCACCTATGTCGCAAGTGACGCCAAGGACCGCCTCGGCCTGAGCGCGCTGCTGGTGCGCCCCGACGGCATTGTGGCCTGGGCCAGTGAGGATGCTCACGACCAAGAGCACGCATCTCGCGCCGCCGCGCGATGGTTCGGCGCGCCAGATGCCGAATGAGCATGACGATAGCAGCGCCTCATCCGGAATAGCAGTGACCTTTAGTGCCGTAGTGTATAGGCTCCGGTCGATTCACCCGGAGGGTGTATGAAGAGAGCCCTGCTGACCATCCTCGGCATCTACCTTGTCGGCGTGATTGCGCTGGAAGCGTTTATTTTGGTGTCCGACTACAGGGACGGACTGTTTCACAGCCCTGGCGAATTTCTAAGCCTCGCACTTCATGAGCTTCGCGTGGCCGCCCTCTGGCCCGTTTTTCTGGCAATGATTTTACTGAGCGAACTCGGACTCATTGGCCCCATAGAATAGCCTGTTTAATTCAAGTCCTATTCGTCCGAGCCCACCTGTGGCCCAGGGCGGGCGTATCACGACCAAAGGGCAAATATCGCCAGCAATCGCTGGGTGGTCCTTACGCCAGATCCTTTTCGACCCTTTTCCAAGTATGCCAACCCTGCCCCAAACGCTTGGCCCTGTAAAAATCCATGGTGATGACTCCGACGAGAGCGCCTACGCCGAACCCACCAAAACCGGCGAGCGCAAAGAAAAATGGAACGAGAAGGACGTGACCCACACTTGAGCATGAAAGTCCCAAGAACCAGCAGGACTCCGCCCAGAGCATCGCCAACGGCGGAATGACTGCGAATACGGTTATCGACCAAGCCAATGCGGAGCACTTGCGGTCGATCCACGAGATCAGCACCAGTCCGATTAGCAATCCGGCAGTGTTGAAGGTAATGACAGCCATGATCACAAAGCTATGCCAAGTGATTTTAACAACCGTAAATCGCAACGAATGCTGTTGAACAATCGCAGGCCTTCGCGAGGGGCCGAACAGGGCTTCGATGGCGCAAGCGCGGCCGTTGCTCAAATCCGGCCCACCCGTCTATAAAACGAGCTTCCGTCACTGCGATCGATGGCCGCAATCTCCCACATCCGCCACGATCGAATGCCAGCGCGCCGCCAAGGCGGGGATCGACCGGTGTTTCCGTTATGATGTCCCATCAAGACGATAGCCTTGAAGTCCGATGCCAATGGGAAACGGGAAAAGCTTGAAGACGAACTAGCGGAGCTTGGCTAATGAGCGCGGGTATAAAAGTTGGTTGGAGCTTCTTCGGGCTACTCGTGGTCTCGCTGTTCGGCTACGGCCTGACGCGCGGGATCTTCGTGGGATCGATGACAGATTACCAGGCGAGCATGGGTGGTTTCTACACCTACAATTGCCGCTACCTTTATCCGGATGGCGTGAGGCTGAGATTCGGAGGCGGGACGGGTAAGAGTCCAGACGAAGCTATCACCAGCGCCAGCGGCGTCTGTCCCCTCCTAGACCGCTAGTGGCCCCAAGCTGATACGAAGGCCTCTTCGCTGAACGTCCGCTTTCGGCTGGCAGTTGCGGCAGACCCGACGGATCGCGGCTTCCGTCGTCCAACGGGGCTCCGCCAGCCTTGGCGTGGCTGTTGCTCAAATCTGGCTCACCCGTCTAATATAACGAGTTTCCTTCACTGCGATCGATCGCCGCAATCTCCTGCTTACGCCCCGTCATCGAGCGGCGTCGATCGACAGCCAGCGCCCCGCCGAGGCGGGGGTCGACCGGAGTTTCCTTAAATATGTCCAATCAAGACGACAGCCTTGCCGCGAAGATCGAAGCGTTCATCCGCACCGAGGTCATTCCCTACGAGAAAGATCCGCGGACAGGCCCGCACGGGCCGAGCGACGAGCTCGTGCAGGAGCTGCGCGCCAAGGCGCGCGAGGCCGGCGTCCTGACGCCGCATATTCTTGCCGATGGATCCCATCTCACGCAACGCGAGACCGCAAAGGCCTTGATCAAGACCGGCCTCTCGCCGCTCGGGCCGCTGGCGTGCAACACCATGGCGCCGGATGAAGGCAACATGTATCTGCTCGGCAAGGTCGGGAGCGGCGAGCAGAAGACGCGCTTCCTCGAGCCGCTGGTGTCGGGCAAGGCGCGCTCAGCGTTCTTCATGACCGAGCCTGCGGATACGGGCGGCGCTGGATCCGATCCGTCGATGATGCAGACGACATGCCGTCTCGACGGCAATCACTGGGTCATCAACGGGCGCAAGAAGTTCATCACCGGGGCGGAGGGCGCAAAAGTCGGCATCGTCATGGCGAAGTCGAACGACGGCGCCTGCATGTTCCTGGTCGATCTGCCCAATCCCGCGATCCGCACCTTGCGCGTGCTGGATACGATCGACAGCTCGATGCCCGGCGGACATGCCGAGATCGACATCGAGAACCTTCGCGTGCCGGCCGACCAGATGCTCGGCGCGTCCGGCGACGGCTTCAAATACGCGCAGATCCGCCTGAGCCCCGCGCGCCTGTCGCACTGCATGCGCTGGCTGGGCCTTGCGATCCGCGCCAACGAAATCGCCACCGATTATGCCTGCCGCCGCCAGGCGTTCGGAAAGCCGCTGGTCGATCACGAAGGCGTCGGCTTCATGTTGGCGGAGAATTTGATCGACCTCCAGCAATCGGAGCTGATGATCGACTGGTGCGCGGGTGTGCTCGACACCGGCTCGCTCGGCACGGCCGAGAGCTCCATGGCGAAGGTTGCCGTGTCGGAAGCGCTGATGCGCGTCGCCGATCGCTGCGTCCAGGTGATGGGCGGCACCGGCGTCTCGACGGAAACCATCGTCGAGCAGGCTTTTCGCGAGATCCGCGCCTTCCGGATCTATGACGGCCCGACCGAAGTCCACAAATGGTCGCTGGCGAAGAAAATCAAGCGCGACTGGAAGGCGGCGCAGCACTGACGCGTCTGGAGCACGCAGCGCGTAGGATGGGTAGAGCGAAGCGAAACCCATCGCGGTCTGCTCAATCCGAATGACACGCTCGATCGTTTTGGGGAGATGATGGGTTTCGCTGCGCTCTACCATCCTACGGTTTACCAATTTGACGTCCGACAAACGCATCTCTCAACACAGCCAATTGATTGCTCGTTGTCCCCTGCTCCGCATCGGCGCGATCCGTCGGCCTGTCCATGTACGCGATCGGCTGATCGAACTGGCTCGCCGTGAAATCGTAACGCCGGCCTTGGATCCGGTTGTAGAAATGGTCGCCAGCCGGCAGCGGCGTCTTCAGCAGCTCGCCTCCGAAGAGTTCGTGGATCAGCAGCGCGGTGACGTTGCATTGCCCCGCAGCCGGATTGTCCGCCGTCCACTGGCTGGACGTCGATGACGACCACGCCTTGCGCAGCGTGCGTTGAACGTCGTCGGGATCGAAACCCATCGCCACTCCCGGAGATCGAGGCCTGTCCGATGGCCTCGATCGACTTGGCCAATGCCGCTCATTGGACCATGTCACTGCGTCCGAGGCAGGATTCAGAAATACTCGTAGACGATCACGATACCATCGCCTCCTGCTCCTCCGCTAGCGACGGAGCCACTGCGGATCGCACTTGCGCCGCCACCTCCGGCGCCGGGCGAAGCCGCGGAATGCCCCGCGGCATTTCCAGACCCTTGCCCGCCGCCGCCGAAGAAGGATTCGCCGCCGGTCCCGCCGATCACGACGGTCGAGCCCAGCACGAAGCCGGGAGCGCCGGCTCCTCCGGCAGCGTTGATCAGATTCCCGCCGGTTGCGGCGGATTGACCCGGACAGCCGCCGTTCACGGCAGGTGGCGTGTAGGCCGTCCCGGCGTAGCCGCCCTTGCCGCCGGGGGCCGCAATCAGGGACCCGAAACTCGACGCTCCGCCGTCGTTACCCGCATTGGCGCCGGCGGCCGGTGCACCACCACCGGCTCCCACCGTCACGGCAATGCCGCCGGAGAACCCGCCCGTGAGAAGACTCTTCGCGTAGGCGCCCGCGCCACCGCCACCGGCAGCGGATGGCCCGCATCGAGAGCCACCGTCATGTCGGGTGTCGCCTGCGCGTGCGGCGCGAATGCATCCGCAATTCGTGTGAAAACGGCAATGTCGCCGTCGATCGTCGGCGAATACGCTGCAACGGTCTGGCTCGTGGAGTCAGGTTGAAGAAAGGTCGATACGCTCATGATGCCCTCGATTGCATTGCGACGAAGGTGATTTCAGGCTTGCTTTGGAAATGCGATGAAGTCGTCGATGGTGTGAACGGCGTGCGGATAGAGGAAGCTGTTTTCCTGTAGCGGGATCATCATTCCCTCCGGGCGCCCACCCAGGAAATAGACGTCATGCTTCCCCTCTCGCGCGAGCAGTTCGGGGTTGGTCGTCGCGCCGAAGGTCACGCCAATGGGCTGATACCTCAGGTCGACGCCGAACACGGCTGCGAGCGCGGCGTCGACGAAGCAGTAATTCGCGGGATCGGAATGTCTGAGGTGAGTGTCCTGCACCAGCACCGCATGAAGCTGCGAACGCAGATAGAAGAGCGAGGCAAGGTCACGCACGACGATGTTGAAGCGATGCGAGCCGTCGTGATGCAGCATGACGTTGCGCAGATCGCCTTCCTCCAGACAGGCCTTCACGTAGTTCGGCAACTCACCCAGGAAGAGGCGAATTCGCGGGATGGCCTCCGGAAAAGTCAGCCTTATCCTCTGAAAGGTCGCGTTGAGCGCGGCCGGATTGACGTCCACGAGATCGAGCCGGAAATCGAAAGCCTGCGCGCAACCCGCAAGGATCACGCTGAGGCCGCCCTGAAAGACACCGCACTCGACGAAACGGTCGATGATGCCGTTGTTCAACCGGATGAATTCGACGACGTCTCGATAGTGCTTCTCACTGCATTGGTCGCTGGTGGCGTAGGGATAGACGTTGATGCGCGTTGCGAGATCGTTCCAGATCTCGTCGGGCGTATCCGTCGATCTGGATTGTCGCCGCATGTTTCGTCCCGGCAGCAACCTGGCGGGATCCTCTCCGTCATTCGGAGGCGGCGGCAAGAACGAGGCCCAGAGCGGGTCTCGGGCGAACTGTTCGACGAACCCATCCTTGAAGTGCAAAACGGCCCCCGCGACAATTTCTGGTCGATTGTCACTTTTATACGGAGGCAAGGCCCCGATCAGGCGCAGGGATTTACCAAGCGCGTCGGGATTTTTCGGGTGATCGCGGGTGGCGGCGTTCCGAAATCGCGCGATGCGCGGGGACCAGCCCTTACCGCGTTCGGCCCTTGCGACGACCAAGGCCCTGATTTCGGATTATTCGATGATATACCTGTACCCCTGTTTTGCCCGACGAGTCAAACGGCCTCGTTAGGCCCAACTCCATCCACTCGTCATTGCGAGCGCGGCGAAGCAATGACGACGCGGACGCAGCGCTGCGCCAAAAAGACGATGGCATTCCGAACAACTTGGCCTCCGATCAAGCCATACGAAGCTCTTGTTCCAACCGCAAGACCGCATTTCGGCCCCAATTGCACGAGGTCGCGTCTCCTCGCCGATTTCTCACAACGCATCAGACCGTTGGCGACATCCACCAGGCGACGCAGGCTTTCCGCGTTTCTACTGTGCATGGGGTTGTTTTCGCATTTTTGTCTCGGGCCCCGGATTGGCCAAAGAAAAAGCCCGGCCTCACGAGGAGGCCGGGCTCAATCGTCCGACGTGTTCGACGATCAGCCGCGGGTGCGCGAGCGGATCATGAAGCTGTCGTAGGTGTATTCGGCGACCTGCCACCACAGATATTCGTCGGAGCGGTAGGCCTGCATGGCGTCGATCGACTTCTTGAAGTCGGCGTTCTTGGCCGAGATCTCGCCCCACAGCTCGTTGGTCGCCTTGAGGCAGGCTTCCAGCACCTCGTTGGTGAACGGACGCAGCTGGGTGCCGCCGGCAACCAGACGCTTCAGTGCCGACGGGTTCTGCATGTCGTAACGCGCGGCCATCCAGCTGTTGGCATTGGCCATCGCGTTGGTGAGGATCGCCTGGTAGCTCTTCGGCAGCGAATTCCACTTGTCGAGGTTGGTGAAGGCGTGGACGGTCGGACCGCCTTCCCAGAAGCCGGGATAGTAATAGTACTTGGCGACCTTGGCGAAGCCGAGCTTCTCGTCATCGTAGGGGCCGACCCACTCGGCCGCGTCGATGGTGCCCTTTTCCAGCGCCGGATAGATGTCACCGCCGGCAAGCTGCTGCGGCACCACGCCGACCTTCTGAAGCACCTGGCCGGCGATGCCGCCGATGCGCATCTTGAGGCCGCCGAGATCCGCAACGGTCTTGATCTCCTTGCGGAACCAGCCGCCCATCTGGGTGCCGGTGTTGCCGCAGGGATGACCGATCACGTTCGACTTCTTGAAGAACTCGTTGCCGAGCTCCTGGCCGCCGCCCTGGTACCACCAGGAGTTCTGCTGGCGCGCATTGAGGCCGAACGGCACCGAGGCGTAGATCGCCCAGGTCGGGTCCTTGCCGACGTAGTAGTAGGACACGGTGTGGCACATCTCGACGGTGCCGTTCGAGGTCGCGTCGAGCGCCTGGAGACCCGGGACGATTTCGCCGGCGGCGAACACCTGGATCTGGAATTTGTTGTCGGTCATCTCGGCGACGTATTTCGCCACCTGCTCGCCGCCGCCATAGATGGTGTCGAGCGACTTCGGGAAGCTCGACGTCATGCGCCACTTGATCTCGGGCGAGGATTGCGCGATCGCCGGCGAGGCCACCGCGGCGGTCGCCGCCGCGCCTGCTGCCGACACTTTCAGGAAATCACGACGCTTCATCTTCAGGTCTCTCCTTGCTGGGGCGTTTCCCCTAACTTCCTCTTTTGCTGCCGCTCATTCCGGCGACGCGTTTTGGGGCGCGTCGGACCGAAGGGGCTTGACTGCCGTGGGCCTTTAACACGGACGGCCCGGTTTCGGAACGCGACAATGGCATGACGGGGCGCTACGAAAGTCGCATGTCCCCAAGGGACTGGTCTGAGAGCCTCAGGCTGCGGCGATGACGCCCTTGAGCTGGTCCCGGACCTGTCCCGCAATGGCGCGATAGATCGCCGCATGGGGGCCGTCAGGCTTGCTGTCGACGACGGGATTGCCGGCGTCCGAGGTGGCGCGAATCGCCATGTGCAGCGGGATCTCGCCCAGGAACGGCACCTCCAGCTTCTCGGCCTCGTGGCGCGCCCCGCCATGACCGAAGATGTCGGATTTCGTGCCGCAATGCGGGCACTGGAAATAGCTCATGTTCTCGACGATGCCGAGCACGGGCACGTTGACCTTCCTGAACATGGCAAGCCCTCGCCGCGCGTCGATCAGGGACAGGTCCTGCGGGGTCGAGACGATCACGGCGCCCTTCAGTGGCACGTTCTGCGCCAGCGTAAGCTGGGCATCGCCGGTGCCCGGCGGCATGTCGACCACGAGCACGTCGAGCGTGCCCCATGCGACGTCGCGCAGCATCTGCGTCACCGCCGACATCACCATCGGTCCGCGCCAGATCATCGCGGTCTCTTCCTCGACGAGGAAACCGATCGACATGATGGCGAGGCCAAACCGCCGGAGCGGAATCATCTTGCGCTCGGCGTCCAGCTCCGGCTTCTCGTGAAGGCCGGTCAGCCGCGGCACCGAGGGGCCGTAGATGTCGGCATCGAGCAGCCCGACCTTGAGGCCGAGGTCGCGCAGGCCCAGCGCCAGATTGAGCGCGGTGGTCGATTTGCCGACGCCGCCCTTGCCGGAGGCGACCGCGATCACAGCGGCAACGCCCGGAATCTCGGATTGCCGCGCCATCGGCGATTGGGCGCCGCCCTGTGGCGGCGGCTTGTGGGCATGGACCGGCTGCACGCCGGGCGCGCCGCGGCTCGGCGTTGGCGGCGGAGGCGGTGCCGCGCCCGCTTTGCGCTCGGCGGTCAGCGCCACCATCACGGTGGTGACGCCGGGCATGGCGCGCACGGCAGCCTCGGCTTCGGCCCGGACGGATTCCCAGGCCCGCGCCTCCGCGGCATCGACGTTGATCGAGAAGAACACCTTGCCGTCGGCAGCGCTGATCGCGCTCAGCACATTGGCATTGGTGAGCGCGACCCCGCGCGGCGACTTGATCCGGCCGAGGGTGTCGAGAACCTGTTGCTGCGTCACGCTCAATGCGCATCTCCTGGAGTAGGGCATGATCGGGAAAAGTGTGGGCGGTTTTCCGATACGATCATGCCCAAGGCTTGAGGATGCCCCATTAGAGCGGAAACGACCAAAAGGCTACTGCCTGCCGATATCACCAGCCATCTCCGCGGGGGCGGCCCCCTGCTCCAGAGCTGCCTCGTAATTCAGCTCGATCATGACCCCGTTGGGGTCGTGGACAAAGATCTGCCAGAGGTCGCCGCCCGGCACCTGGCGGGAGTCGAATTTCATGCCCTTGGAAGCTAGCCGCTGCTTCATGCCGTCGAAACCGCGGCTGACGAAGGCGACATGGTGGACCACGCCGGAATCCGGCTTTTGCGGCTCCGAGGTCGGGGAGATATCGACGAGGTGCACCACCGGCTTGCCCTCGCTGTACATCCAGGCGCCCGGGAAGGCGAAATTCGGCCGGGCGCCTTTTTCCAGGCCCAGCACGTCCTCGTAGAAGCGGACCGTCTCGGCCAGATTCCGGGTCCGGATGTTGAAATGATCGAGGACGCCGACACTTGTGCCGCCCATGCTTTCGCTCCCTTGTTTTGAAGTCCTTGAGGCCCGCCATCCTAGCACAGGGGGCCGTCAAACGAAGCCGTTGCCCTCCGCCCTTAACGGTTTATGGTGCGCCCGATCCGCCCCCAGGGCGGAACCTCAGGACCCCAGCCGGCGCCCTGCGCCCCGGCTGCAACCGTAAAACTCAAGCTACGGACAAGGTACCACACATGGCTAAAGTCGCTTTCCTCGGTCTCGGCGTGATGGGCTTCCCCATGGCCGGACACCTCGTGAAAAAAGGGGGCCATGAGGTCACCGTCTACAACCGCACCGCGGCGAAGGCGAAGGAGTGGGCGGACAAGTTCGGCGGCAAGACCGCGGCGACCCCGAAGGCCGCGGCCGAAGGCCAGGATTTCGTGATGTGCTGCGTCGGCAACGACAATGATCTGCGCTCGGTCACCATTGGTGCTGATGGTGCGTTCGCCGGCATGAAGAAGGGCGCGACCTTCGTCGATCACACCACCGCGTCCGCCGAAGTCGCCCGCGAGCTCGATGCGGCCGCGACGAAAGCCGGCTTCAAATTCATCGACGCGCCCGTCTCCGGCGGCCAGGCCGGCGCCGAGAACGGCGTGCTGACGGTGATGTGCGGCGGCGCGCAGGATGTTTATGCCGGCGCCGAGCCGATCATCACAGGCGCCTATGCGCGGATGTGCAAACTGCTCGGGCCCGCCGGAAGCGGCCAGCTCACCAAGATGGTCAACCAGATCTGCATCGCCGGCCTCGTGCAGGGCCTCTCCGAGGGTATCCACTTCGCCAAGAAGAGCGGCCTCGACGTCGCCGCCGTGATCGAGACCATCTCCAAGGGCGCAGCGCAATCCTGGCAGATGGAGAACCGCTACAAGACCATGAACGACGACAAGTACGATTTCGGCTTCGCGGTCGAATGGATGCGCAAGGATCTCTCGATCGCGCTGGCCGAAGCCCGCCGCAACGGCGCCAATCTGCCTGTCACCGCGCTGGTCGACCAGTTCTATGCCGAGGTCGAGAAGATGGGCGGCAAGCGCTGGGATACGTCGAGCCTGCTCGCACGTCTCAATCGTTGACACCTGACGAACTGACCCCGCTTTGCTGATCGCGCTCGCCGCCATCTTCGTTATCGCTTATGCGGCGATCGCGCTCGAGCATCCGATCGGGGTCAACAAGAGTGCGTCCGCGCTGCTCGGTGCGGGCCTGCTCTGGACGGTCTACGCCGTCGCGACGGGCGACCATGCGCTGGTCGGCCGCGCGCTCGACGAATCCGTCGCCTCCACCGCGCAGATCGTGTTCTTCCTGATCGGTGCGATGACCATCGTCGAGGTGGTCGACGCCCATGACGGGTTTGAGGTCATCACCTCCCGCATCAGCACGACCAGCCAGGTCAAGCTGATGTGGCTGGTCGGGTTCGTCGCCTTCTTCCTCAGCGCGATCCTCGATAATCTGACGACCACCATCGTCATGATCTCGCTGGTCCAGCGGCTGATCGCACGGCGCGAGGACCGGCTGCTGTTCGCCTCCCTCATCGTCATCGCCGCCAATGCCGGCGGCGCCTGGACCGTGATCGGCGACGTCACCACGACCATGCTGTGGATCGGCGGACAGATCTCGCCGCTCAAGATCATGAGCGCGGTGTTCCTGCCCTCGCTGGTGAATCTGCTGGTGCCGCTCGCCTTCATCAGCCTCTCGCTGAAAGGCAAGACCATCGCGCCACCACCTAAGGACAGCGGATTGCTTGCTGTCGAGCGGTTCGAGCGCAATCTGATGTTCTATCTCGGGCTCGGCGTGCTGATTGCCGTGCCCGCGTTCAAGACGCTGACGCACCTGCCACCGTTCATGGGCGTGCTGCTCGGGCTCGGCATCGTCTGGCTGGTCGGCGAGATCGTCCATCGCGACAAGGACGAGCATGTGCGCCGCCCGCTGTCGCTGGCGCATGCGCTGACGCGGATCGACATGGGCTCGATCGTGTTCTTCGTCGGCATCCTGCTTGCCGTCGCCAGCCTCGAACATGCCGGGCTGCTGTCCATGCTGGCCAAATGGCTGGACGCGACCATCGGCCGCCAGAACGTCATCGTCGTGGTGCTCGGCCTGCTCAGCGCCGTCATCGACAACGTGCCGCTGGTCGCCGCGACCATGGGCATGTACGACCTCGCGCATTATCCGGCCGACAGCTTCCTTTGGGAGTTCATCGCCTATTGCGCCGGCACCGGCGGCTCGATCCTGATCATCGGCTCGGCCGCGGGCGTTGCTGCCATGGGGCTCGAGCGCATCGAGTTCCTCTGGTACGCCCGCCGCATCGCCGGCCCCGCGCTCGCGGGCTATCTGGCGGGAGCCGTGGTGTACATCGCGCAGCATGCGTGGCTGCCCTGAGCAGCACGGACGCGCTTAAAATTAACGCCCGGTTAACGTAATTCTTTAGCTCCTTAAGTCACCTCTTAAGGATTTCTTGCCAGAAATAGACAATGCAGAAGGCCCGCGTCCGGCGCGGGCAGGAATCGTGTTGCTTGATGAGTAACCCCGCTGAAAAGCCTGAGGTAGTGCAGCTTCCGGCCGAGCCGGCAAGCGCTCCATCGGCGAGCAGCCGAAGGGCTGCGGCGCAGCGGGTGCGCGAGGCGCGCGATAAGTTAACGTCGACCAGTGGAACCCGGCCGGCTTTCGACGCCGAGATGCTGCGCCAATATGCGCAGACGCGGCTGTCGGCCTCCTATGTCGTGATGCTGCTGGTGGTGGCCACCGGCGTGCTGTTCGGACTGTGGATGCAGCCGATCCCGGCTGCGGCCTGGACCGCCGGCATGCTCTGCATCCATGCCGCGATGGTCCGCAGCTGCCACCGCTTCCTGGCCGAGCCCGCCTCGCCTGCCGCGACGCGCGCGTGGCGGACGCGCTTCGTCGTGCTCGACCTGCTCTATGGCCTGTGCTGGATGGCGATCCTGATCCATCCCGTGCTCGACATGGTCACGGAAACGCTGATGATGTTCCTGATGCTGCTGGTGATCGCAGTATCGAGCATGCTCGCCGCCAATCTGCCGATCGCCGCCCTTGCCGCGACCGCCCCGGTCGCGGTCGGGATGGCGCTGAGCTTTGTGATGACCGGCTCGCTGGACAATTACATCCTGGCGGGGCTCGCGCTCGCTGCCGAAGGCTATTTCGTGCTGCTGGCGCACCGCCTGCACTCCTCGACCTTCGCCACGCTCGAGGCGCGCGCCGAGAAGGATGCGCTGATTGGCGAGCTCGAACAGGCCAAAGCAATCTCGGACGAAGCGCGCCACCGCGCCGAGGCCGCCAACGTCGCGAAATCACGCTTTCTCGCGCAGATGAGCCACGAGCTGCGCACACCGCTGAACGCGATCCTCGGCTTCTCCGAGGTGATGAAGAGCGAGATCTTCGGCGCGCATGCCGTACCGGTCTACAAGGAATATTCCGGCGACATCCATAATTCCGGTGTGCACCTGCTCAACCTCATCAACGAAATCCTCGACCTGTCGCGGATCGAGGCCGGGCGCTATGAATTGAACGAAGAGGCAGTGTCGCTGGTCGGCATCGTCGCCGACTGCCATCACCTCATGAAGCTGCGCGCCTCGAGCCGCGGCATCACCATCCACGAGGTGTTCGAGCAGGCGATGCCGCGGCTGTGGGCCGACGAGCGCGCGATCCGCCAGGTCGTGCTCAACCTGCTCTCCAACTCGATCAAGTTCACCCCGCAAGGCGGCGAGATCTGGCTCAAGGCCGGCTGGACGGCTTCGGGCGGACAATATCTCTCGGTGAAGGATTCCGGCTCCGGAATCCCCGAGGACGAGATCCCGGTCGTGCTCGCGTCCTTCGGCCAGGGCTCCAACTCGATCAAGTCGGCCGAACAGGGCGCGGGGCTGGGCCTTCCCATCGCCAAGAATCTGATCGACCTGCATGGCGGCACATTCACGCTGAAATCGAAGTTGCGCATCGGCACCGAGGTGATCGTCACCTTCCCGCCGGAGCGCGTGATGAGCGCGCTGGCGCCGATGTCGGATGATTCTCCGCCGCTCCAGCCGGAGGTTCCCGACGAGAAGCGCCGGCCGCGCCACAAGCCGATCATGAGCGCAGGTACGGGCTCCTAAACGAGATGCTTGCAGAAATGCCCGACCATCCTTCACTATATCCGTATGAGCAAAGAAACGCCGTGCGTCGCCGTCTGCATGATCGATCCCAAGACCAAGCTGTGCTTCGGCTGCGGCCGGACCTTGCCGGAGATCGCGCGCTGGCACGCCATGGAAAGCGCGGAACGTCTCGCAGTGATGGCGCTGCTGCCGGCTCGTATGACGGACGCTGGACTCACGCCGATCGCAGCGTCGCCGAAGCGCGCCTGACCGGCTTGCGCGCTGGCGGAGGCGCGCAATGATCCGTTTCCTGCTCGTCATCGTCTTGCTCGCCGGCACCGCCGGTGCCGTCGTCGCCTATGGCGATCCCGACCAGATCGCGCGCGCCAGCACCAAGGTCTCGCACATGTTCCGCGGACCGGCTGCAACGCCCGCTCCCGCTGTGCAGATCCCGCGCGGCCAGGGCGGCGAATTCGCGTTGCGTGCCAAGATCAACGGCGTCGCCGCGCCGATGGTGATCGACACCGGCGCGACCTCCGTGGTGCTGACCTGGGAAACCGCGAAGGCGATCGGGCTGCCACTCGAGATGCTCGAATATGACGTCGATCTCGAGACCGCCGGCGGCCACACCAAGGCAGCTCGCCTCACAATCGACCGTCTCTCCGTCGGCCATCTCGTCGAAAAATCGGTGCCGGCCCTCGTCGTGCAGCGCGGACAGATGAAGACCAACTTGCTCGGCATGAGCTTCCTCGATCGCCTGGAGAGCTGGGGCGTTCGCGCCGACAAATTGATGCTCACCGGCTATCCGGAGCTGCAGAGCAGCCAGCGCCGCTCGCGCACCGCGGTCGACTGATCACGAGAACGGCGGCGCGACGGCCGACAGGCGCGTTCGCGCGGGCCGGCACCCCACCGATGCCTGGCATGAAGCGGCTCCTCGCAAAAGCGCGCGAGTGTGGCATTTGCGCCATTTACAAACCGCCCAGTCGGTTTATAACTACGGCCATTCCCGGATCGGGGTTGGACGAGTGCTGCTCCGTGAAGGGCGGCCATGTGGGAGATTGAGAGTCATGACTGCCAGAGCCGCCTTACGCTGCACGATGCGCGCCCTGCCCTTTGCCGCGGTGTTCGCCGCGGGCAGCGCCTGCGCTGCCGACCTGTCGCCGCGCTACGCCGCGCCCTCCTCCGCCTACACGTCGCCGCAGCCCGCTTATTCCTGGACGGGCCTCTATGCGGGCTTCAACGCCGGCTATGCCGAGAGCGGCGACGACGCCTTCAACACGCTCGTCGGTACCAATGGCGGCAAGGTCAAGGGCGCCTTTGGTGGCGTGCAGATCGGCTACAACTATCAGCTCTCGCCGATGTTCGTGGTGGGCATCGAGAACGACTTCGAAGGCGGCGACATCAAGAACCACGACGCGCTCAACAGCGCCGCAGTCAGCCTGCCCTGGTACATGACCGGACGCGCCCGCGCCGGCATCGCGACGATGGATTCACGGCTGCTGTTCTTCGGGACCGCGGGTCTTGCCGCCGGCGAATTGAAGGACGGTCCGATCAACAAGATGAAGATGGGCTGGACTGCGGGCGGCGGCGTCGAATGGGCGTTCCTGCCGAAATGGTCGGCCAAGGCCGAATATCTCTACACCGAGTTCAAGCACGACGATCTGCAGGACTGGAACGCCGCGAAGTTCCACACCTTCCGCGTCGGCGTGAACTATCATTTCGATCTGTTCCGCTGAGGCGGACCGACGAAGAGCCGGATGTTGCGATCCGGCTCTTCACCTAACTGGAGCTAGGCGGCCGCTAGTTGACCCAGCTTCCGCGACCCCGTCATGCGTCGATGACGAGATCGGAGAGCGGAACGGCCTGGCAGGTCAGGCAATGCCCCTCATCCAGATCCGCGCAATCGACGAGATGACGAATCTCGCCGCTCTTCATCGGCACAGCGCAGCTTTCGCATTGTCCGACACGGCAGCCGCTCGGAAGCGTAAGCCCGGCGCTTTCGGCCGCCGCGAGAATGCTGGTCAGCGGCGCCTGCGGCGACCATGTCAGCGTTCGGCCAGAACGGGCGAAATGAATCTGGCGCGGCACGAGACCATCGAGCGCGGGTGGTGCGGGTGAGCGGAAACGTTCCCTGAAGATCTCGAAGGCTGGCACGCCACGCGCCTGGAGACCCGCGCTCACCTCTTCCATCATCGCATCGGATGCGCACATGTAGAAGCGCGCACGCTTGTGCAATAATTCCGGATCGATATCCGACGCGGTGAACCGACCCTGCCTGTCAAAGCGGTCGCCGCTTCGCGGCTGGCTCAAATATGTGACCAGGGTCAGGTTCGGAAGCCTCTGCCGCAGCGCTTCAAGCCGAAGCTGGAACGGCCGGCTCTTACTATCCCGGCAGCCATAGTGCAGCGTGACGCGCGGCTCGTCGGTCGTTCCCTCCAGCGTTTCGAGATAAGACAGGAATGGTGTGATGCCGATGCCGCCGGCGATCAGAACGACCGGAAATTCGTTACGTAGCGGCAGGACGAAGCCGCCTGTCGGTGACTGCAATTCGACAACGTCGCCGGGCGCGAGCGCATGCCTGATCGCCGTCGAGACCTGCCCGCCCTCGATGTGTCTGACGCCGATGTCGTAGGCCTCGGGTGACGCGACCGCGGCTCCGATGAGCGAATAGGATCGGATCGCCTCGCCGATCCGGACACTGACATATTGGCCTGGCCGGAAAGCGGGAAGTGAGCCGCGGTCGACGGGCCGCAACGTCAGCCCGACCACATCGGAACATTCCTCGCGACGCTCCGCCACGGCGAATGACCGCCAGCCTTGCCAGGACGCACTTTCCTCAGGTGCGACATCGCAGGAAAAAGAGCGCAGCGCCAGCGCCCCGCTCAGGGGATCGCGGCCATCTTCCGCGATGATGGCGTTGAAGCTCGCGCCGACAGGCTGTGTTTCATCCGAAAGATAGCCCGCAAGGCCAAGATCCGGCGCCGGCTGCCACCAGCCATAATCGCTCGCCACCACATCCTGCGCGAGCGCATCGTTGAAGGTGGCCCGCATCCGGATCGTGCCCATACGGCTGCTCACGCGCATCCAGTCACCTTCCCGGATATGCCTGCGGCGGGCGAGTTCAGGATGAATTTCGGCCGTCGGCTCCGCGCGCTTGCGGCGCAGCGCATTGATGCCCCGATGCTGGCTGTGGCAGAAATAGCCGCTGTTGGCCGAAAACAGCGTCAGCGGAAACGCCTCGTCGCGACGCTCGGCTGGTTCGATGAAGCGCGGGACCGCGGGATAGCCATGGCGATGCAGCAGCTCCGAATAGAGCTCGGCCTTGCCGGTCTGCGTGGCAAAGCCGGTCGTCTCATATTTGCGATGGGCATGCTTGAGCGGCACGCGAATGCCCTCCGGCCTCGCCCTGAGCGATTCGAGGTCGAGTCCGAGCGGGGCGAGCAGGTGCGCAAAACCCTTCTCGACATCACCATCGAAGAACAGCTCGCCCATGCCGAGCCGTTTGGCGAGCTGGAACACGATCCACATGTCGGAACGGGCCTCGCCCTGCCGCGGAATCATCTGCGGGCGCAACTGCACCAGTTCCTGCGCCTCGGGCGAAATCTCGAAGCCCAGACGCAGCGCCTCGTGCTCCCACGGACTCGACACCGGCAGCACGATGTCGGCCATCTCGGCGGTCGGATTCAGGAACAGATCGCAATGGACCTGGAAGTCGAGCGCCTTCAGCGCCTCCCGTCCACGCTCTGGCGCCGGATGCGACACCAGAAGATTGGAGCCAAACGCGAACAGCGCGCGCACGCGGTAGGGCTTGCCGGTCAGCGCCGCGTCGTAGAAATCGCTGGAGGTGATCCAGCCGTCGGTCGGCGGGCCGAGCGGACGCTGCGAGAGCCCGAGCGTGCGCGCTCTCGTCTCCGGCGGGATCATCGCCATCGAATGCAGCGAGGGAGCCGGGAGGTTCGGCATCCTGACATTGCCGCCCGGCGCATCGAAGCAGCCTGTCAATGCATAGAGCGTTGCGACAGCGCGTTCGGTCTGCGAGGCATTGGTGTGCTGTCCGAGCCCGGTCCAACCGTGATAGCAGACCGATGCAGCGGCCGCGATCGTGGCCGCGAGCTGCTCGACCTGCGCCGCAGGAATGCCGGTGATGCGCTCCACCGCCGCGGGATCGTAAGGCTCGGCGGCCGCGACATAGTGATCGAACCCGGTGCGGCAGGCGATGGGGCCGTCGGGACCAATGACTTCGAAGCCTCCTTCGAGCGCAGCCACAGCGAGGCCGTCCTTGGCTAGCACCGCGTGGCCTGCGGCCTCGTCCCAGACCAGGAAGTCGTCGCCTTCGAGCCCGACATCGCCAGCACGCAGAAAGCAGCCATCGCTGTTGCGAATCAGGAAGGCAGCATTGGTCCAGTGCCTTACGAACCCGGCGTCGTAGGCGCGGTTGACGATCAACCAGCGTGCCAGGCCCAGCGCCAGCGCAGCATCCGTGCCGGGGCGGATCCGCAGCCATAGATCAGCGTCGCGCGCCGAGCCGGTCCGGCGCGGATCGATCACCGCAAGCTTGGCGCCCCGCGCCCGCGCGGCGCTGATCGCCTCCGCCTGGGCCAGCCAGACATTGGCGGGGTTGTGGCCCCAGAGCAGGATCAGTTCGGAATTGCGATAGTCCGCTGTCGGCAGGCCGCAGCCGAAGGTGAAGGCGTGGGCGTGGTCCTTGTGCCAGTTGCAGATCTCGGTGGAGAAACAATTGTTGGGACTGCCGAAGCCGCGGATGAAGCGCTGGATCCAGTCCAGGCTGTCCGATGTCGAGGACGAAGACCCCGACGTCACCGCGAACGCGACCGATTCCGGTCCGGTTTCTTCCCGGTAGCGCCCGAGCCGCTCGGCGATCTCGCCCAGTGCCTCGTCCCAGGATATCGGCACGAAGCCCGGATCGGCGGCGCCCTTCGGCGCGGTGCGTCGCAACGGCGTCTTCAGGCGCCGGGCCGAGTGCGCGATCTCCGGAGCGGCCCTGCCCTTTGGGCACAACGCCTTGCCGGTTGGATGAGCTGGATTCGGTCGTACAGCGACAAGCCTGTCATTCTCGACCACGTTGAGCGTGCCGCAGCGGGAGCGGCACAACGTGCAGAATCCAGGCTTTTCCTGCTCGGACATCGTCAGGCCTTCGTCGTCGTGCGCCCTCGCTCGGGAGGCCGCACGAGGGAACTCGGGTTGGCCAGCAGACTCGCGGCCGTGAGATCCTCGATCGCCGCGCCGACCGATTTGAACAGGGTGATTTCGCTGCGGTCAAGGCGACCCGGTTTGGTGCCATTTGTCAGTTCATGCAGATCGCCGCAGATCCTGTCGGCGCTCCAGCTTCCGGCGGAGATGGGTTGCAGCAGGTCTCCCGCCTCGGCGAGTGCTCCGGCATAGGTATCGACGAAGACGCGGCTGCGCAAAACGGCGTCATCGTCGCTTTCGCGCATCTGCGGCCTGAACGCACCGACGAGGTCGATATGAGTTCCCGGCCGCAGCAGTGCCCCTTTGACCAAAGGCTCGGTCGAGGTCGTGGCGCAGCTGACGATGTCAGCCTGCGGCAGAGCCTCGGCAAGGTCGGCCGCACCGGCTGCGTTGACGCCCTGCCGGGCCAGCGTATCGGCCAGGGCCAGCGCGCGCTCAGGATGGCGTCCCCAGACCAGCACTCTCTCGATCGGACGCACGGCGCAGTGGGCTGCGACAAGGTGAGGTGCAAGATGGCCGGTTCCGACGACCAGCAGCGTGCGGCTGTCGGCGCGCGACAGATAGTCGGAAGCCAGCGCCGAGGCGGCAGCAGTGCGCCGATTGGTCAGGGCTTCGCCGTCGATCATGGCACGCGGCTGGCCGGTCTGGCCATCGAGCAGGAAATAGAGCGACGACACCGCTCCGAGACCGCGTTCGGCATTCTGCGGAAACACCGTGACGAGCTTGACGCCGAGCGCCTCACCGCGGACCCAGGCCGGCATCGTCAGGAGACTGGCGGGCGCGCCGTCGACGCCGACCTCATAGGCCTGTCGCAGCGGCATCGGTTCGCCGTCGCGCCTGAAGGCTTCGCGCAACGCCTCGATCAGCCTGGGAAACGCAAGCGCGGCATGAACGTCGGCAGCGGAGTAACTGCGCAGCATCGGTATCATTCCGTCCTGATCATGAAAGTGCGCTGATGCCGGTGCAAATCCAGATGACTTCGGCATCCTCCTTGCTCAACGACACGATGGCGTGGCCCATCTTGCTGTCGAAATAGGTGCTGTCGCCTACTTCGAGCGTGACGGGAGCATAGAACTCCGTGAAGACCCGGACCGTCCCGGACAGAACGCACAAGAACTCCTCGCCCTCGTGACGCACCCAGCCGGGGAAATCGTCCAGGCTGCGCGCCCTGATCCGCGCCTTGAATGGCAGGATGTGTTTTTGCGACAGGTCGGTCGCCAGAACTTCGTAGTCATACGTATCGGTCGGATGCGGCTTGCCCTCGCCGCGACGGGTGACGCTGCGGCGCCCAAAGGGCGCGCTCTGGCGACGCTGGTCGAACAGCTCGACGATGTCGAGATCGACCCCGCGCGTGATCTTCTGAAGCACGTCATAGGTCGGCGACATCTGGCCGTTCTCGATCTTCGACAGGGTCGAACGCGCAACCCCGGTGCGCTCACTCACCTCTTTCAAGGTCCAGCCCTTGTCGATCCGTACGCGCTTCAGCCTCTGACCGAGATCGTCGCTTGTCTCGGCCGGCGCGACGTCAGCCGAAAAACGCGCCGGCACGATCTCGGCGGCCGCGGTCTCCCTCAGCGACGGTCGCGTCGCAGTCTTCTTCATCGCGGCTCTCTCCCTTGGTATTGCATATGTGCAGCCCCGGCGGCGCGACGCCGCCGGGGCTTCGCCTCACTTCTTTACGAGCGGGCATTCACTCTGGGCAAGAGACTGGAAGGCCTGCTCCCCGGGAACGGTCGCCACGACATTATAATAGTCCCATGGCTGCTTCGATTCGGAGGGTTTCTTGACCTGGACCAGCAGCATGTCGTGGACCATGCGGCCGTCCTCGCGCACCTTGCCGCCCTTGGCGAAGAAGTCGTCCACAGGCAATTCGCGCATCTTGGCAGCCACGGCCTTGGCCTCATCGGTGCCGGCGGCCTGGATCGCCTTGAGATAGTGCCGGATCGAGGAATAGACGCCGGCCTGCGGCGCGGTCGGCATCGCCTTGCGCACCTCGAAGAAGCGCTTGGCGAAGGCGCGTGTCTCGTCGTTCTGGTCCCAATAGAAGCCCTCGATGAACGAGATCCCCTGGGCGGTCGACAGACCTAGCGCGTGGACGTCGGTGATGAACACGACCGGCGCGGAGACGGCCTGGCCACCTGCGATGATGCCGAACTCATTGGCCTGCTTGATCGCGGTCGTCATGTCCTTGCCGGCGGTGGCGAGCACGATGACTTTCGCTTTCGACGCCTGCGCCGGTAGCAAGAACGCCGACAGATCGTTCGCGCCGAACGGATGGCGGACGGTGCCCAGGACCTTGCCGCCATTTGCCGCGATCGCCGCGCTCGCGATCTTCTCGAGCGAATGTCCGAAGGCGAAGTCGGCGGTGATGATGAAGAAGGTGTCGTTGCCCTTGTCGATCAGGGCCTTCATCGGTCCGACCGCATTGGAATAATTGTCGTAGACCCACTGAAAGCCGGTCGGCGAGCACTGCTTGCCTGTCAAATCCGTCGTGCCCGGCGACGAGAACAGCGCGACGCGGTTGGTGTCGCGCGTCAACTGCTGCACCGCCAGTGCAATCGCGCTGTTGGTGACGTCCGAAATCGCGTCGACCTTCTCGTTCTCGATCCAGCGCCGGGCGATGCCGACGCCGATGTCCGCCTTCTGCTGATGATCGGCGCCGATGATCTCGATGGGCTTGCCGAGAACCTTGCCGCCGAAGTCTGCCGCCGCCATCTGCGCCGCCAGGAGCGAGCCAGGTCCGTTCAGGTCGGAATACTGGCCGGACATGTCGGTCAACACGCCGATCTTGACCACGTCGTCGCTGACCTGGGCCGCGGCTTGGCCGCCAACGGCGAACGAACCCAGGCAGAGCGCGGCCGCGATCCCGCGCAAGGATTTGGAAAGCGTCTGTTGCATCATCTATTCCCTGTTTTCAGATCCACTCTCTCGAGCGGGTTTGGCCCGGTCCTGTCGTGCTCCGCCGGACGGCGAAGCTTTTGTTCGAAATGTCGCGGCTCACTCCTGTGGAGTGACCGCCACCTCGCGGAGCGCGGCGGGCGCAGCCGCCGATGTCCGGCGCAGGCGATGCCAGAGCTCGATCAATTCGCCGACGATGCCGCGGCGGAAGGCGAGCACGCAGAGCACGAAGATCAGGCCGTGAATGACGGTGACCCATTGCCCGAATGCGGCCAGATAGTTCTGCATCGCGACGACGATGAAGGCGCCGACGAGCGGCCCGTAGAGGGTGCCGACGCCGCCGAGAAACGTCATCAACAGCACCTCGCCCGACATCGACCAGTGCACGTCGGTGAGGCTGGCGAGCTGGCTGACGATCGCCTTGGTCGACCCCGCAAGCCCCGCCAGCGCCGCCGAGAGCACGAAGGCAACAAGCTTGTAGCGGCCGGTCTCAAAGCCGAGCGATTGGGCGCGCGCGTCGTGATCGCTGATCGCCTTCAACACGCGCCCGAACGGCGACCCCACCAGCCGCATGATCAGGAAGAAGCCGCCGAGGAATATCAGCAGCACGAAGCCGTAGAGATTTGCCGGCTGCGAAAGGTCGATCAGGCCGAACAGCATGCCACGTGGAACGGCCTGCAACCCGTCTTCGCCGCCGGTGAAACGCGCCTGGAGCGCCACGAAATAGACCATCTGCGCGAACGCGAGCGTCACCATCGCGAAGTAGATGCCGCTGCGACGAATGGCGAGCCAGCCGGTGACCAAGCCGAGCATCGCCGCCGTTGCGGTCCCGGCCAGGATCGCAAGTTCGGGAGATAGCCCCCAGATCTTGGCGGCATGGCCGCAGACATAGCCGGCCGAGCCCAGGAACATCGAGTGACCGAAGGAAACCAGCCGTCCGTAACCGGCGACCAGGTTGAAGGCACAGGCGAACAGCGCGAAGATCATCGCCTTCATCATGAAGCCGGGATAGACGACGAGCGGCGCGGCCGCGAGGCAGCAGGCGAGCGCGAGGAAGACCAGCGTCTGCGTACGCGTTGACGGCACAGTCGCCGACAGGCCGGACTGCGGTTGCCCCTGCACCGCATCGAGCTTCGAGCCGAACAATCCCGCGGGACGGATCAGCAGCACCACCGCCATCACGACAAAGACGACCGTCGTCGAGGCCTCGGGATAGAAGGCCTTCGTCAGCCCCTCGATGATGCCGACGAGAAAGCCGGTCACGATCGCGCCCATGATCGAGCCCATGCCGCCGATCACCACCACGGCAAACACGACGATCAGGAGATCTGCGCCCATCAGCGGACTGACCTGGTAGACCGGCGCGGCCAGCACGCCCGCCAGCGCGGCGAGCCCGACGCCGGCGCCGTAGGTCAGCGTGATCATGCGCGGGACGCGGATGCCGAAGGCCTGAACCAGCATCGGGTTTTCGGTCGCGGCGCGCAGATAGGCGCCAAGCTTGGTGCGCTCGATGACGTACCAGGTGCCGAGGCAGATCACGACCGAGGCGGCGATCACCCAGGCCCGATAGTTCGGCAGGAACATGAAGCCGAGATTGCGGCCTCCCGTCAGCGCCTCCGGAATCGTATAGGGCTGGCCGGAGGATCCGAACCAGTTGCTGAAGGCGCCCTGCAGCATCAGCGCGAGACCGAAGGTGAGCAGCATGCCGTAGAGATGGTCGAGCTTGTAAAGGCGCCGCAGCAGCAACACCTCGATCACGATGCTGATCGCACCGACGACGAGCGGCGCCAGGATCAACGCCCACCAATAGCCGATGCCGAGATAATTGAGCAGCAGCCACGCGCCCATCGCGCCCATCATGTACTGCGCGCCATGCGCGAAGTTCACGATGTTCATCATGCCGAAGATCACCGCGAGCCCGAGGCTCAGCATGGCGTAGAAGGCCCCGTTGATCAGCCCGAGCAGGAGCTGGCCATAGAGCACTGCGGAAGGGACGCCGAAGATCGTGGTCATGATGCCCTTTAAAGTCCGAGATAGCTCTTGAGCGCGCCCGACCTGCCTTCGAACTCCGCGCCCGGAATTTCCTCGACGACGCGGCCGAGCTCCACGATATAGTGTCTGTCGGCCAGGCCGGCGGCGAAGCCGACATTCTGCTCGACCAGCAGGATGGTGAAGCCGAGCGCCTTCAGCTCGGTGATCGTCCGGCCGATCTGGCGGATGATCACGGGCGCGAGCCCCTCGGTCGGCTCGTCGAGCAGCAGGATGCGCGCGCCCGTGTGCAGAATGCGCCCGAGCGCCAGCATCTGCTGCTCGCCGCCGGACAGCTTGGTGCCCTGGCTGTCGAGACGCTCCTTCAGGTTCGGAAACAACTTGAGGATCTGCGCGACCGTCATGCCGCCGGCGGCGATTTTCGGCGGCAACAACAGGTTTTCGCGCACGCTCAGGCTCGCGAAGATGCCGCGCTCCTCCGGACAGAAGGCGATGCCCTTGCGCGCGATGTCGTAGGGTGCAGCACCGATGAGTTCGTGGCCATCGAGTGCGATCGAGCCCGAACGCCTGTCCAGCAGCCCCATGATCGCCTTCAGCGTCGTGGTCTTTCCGGCGCCGTTGCGGCCGAGCAGCGTCACCACCTCGCCGGCGCGGATGCTGAAATCCATCCCGTGCAGGACTTTGGACTCGCCGTACCAGGCCTGGAGATTGCCGACCGCGAGACTCTCACTCATGCGCCTGCCCCGTATAGGCAGCCATCACGTCGGCGCGCGAGGAAACGTCGGCATAGCTTCCCTGCGCCAGCACCTCGCCGCGCACCATCACGGTGATGGTGTCGGCAAGCTCGGCGACCACGTTCATGTTGTGCTCGACCAGCAAAACCGTACGGCCCTTGCCGGCCTCGCGGATCAACTGCGTCACCCGCCCGATATCTTCATGACCGAGCCCCGCCATCGGCTCGTCGAGCAGCAGCACGCCGGGCTCCAGCGCGAGCGTCGTCGCCAGCTCAAGCACGCGCTTGCGGCCATAGGAAAGACTGCCCGCCATCGTCCCGGCATAGTCGGACAGGCCGAAGCGCTCGAGCAACGCATCGGTGCGCTCCAGCACGCTACGATGACGCGAAATCCGGCCAAGCAGATTCCAGGCAAGGCCATGCGCGCGCAGCAGCGCCAGCTCGATGTTCTCGCGCACGGTCAGTCCGGCGAACACCGCGGAGATCTGGAAGGATCGCACCACGCTGCGCTTGGCCATCGCCGACATGCTGAGGCGGGTGACGTCCTCGCCATCATGCAGGATCGTGCCGGCCGACGGCGGGAGGAATTTCGTCAGAAGGTTGAACAGGGTGGTCTTGCCAGCCCCGTTCGGGCCGATCACGGCGTGCGTGCTGTTGCGGACAAGGCGGAAGTCGACGCCCTTGACGGCGAAGAAGCCGCCGAACTCGCGGCTCAGGCCGCGGGTCTCCAGAGCGTAAACGGCGCCGTCCGACATGCCTTTGCCCTGCTGACGTCTGGATCACAGATGGACGAAACGCGTTTGGACCAGACCGCGGGTCCATCCTCGATCAAAAGTTTCCTATCGTCAACTTATTTCCTATAGGACTATTTTGTCGCACTTCGGAATTCCAGGTCTACCGCCGCGCCTCGATCAGATGAACGAACTGCGCCCCGACCTCGTACAGCGCCGTCCTCGCGCTCCGGAAGTTCGGCTTGATCGGGGGCGATGCCGGGAGCGGCAGGTCTTTCTCGTCGAGTTGTCCGAGCGCGTAGAGGGCGAGCAACCGCCCGAATGTCGTGCCCGGCGCAATGCCGCGCCCATTGTAGCCGCTGAAGCCGAACACGTTTTCAGCAAGCTTGTGGAAGCGCGGCAGGTGATCGTCAGTCATGCCGATCAGGCCGTACCATTCCGCTTCGAACCTGACGTCGCCGATCTGCGGGAACAGCTTCTTGAGCGCCCGTCGTGCCCAGGATCGATGAACCGCAACACCCGTCCCGCGAAGCGCGCCGCAACTTCCGAACACGAGGCGGCCGGCGCGATCGAAGCGAAACGAACTCAGCACCTCATTGGTGTCCCAGGCGCCCTGCCGTTCGGGAAGAATGGATGCGCGAACGTTGTCGGACAACGGCTGGGTGGCGAAGTTGAAATAGGGAAGATGGATCTGCTCCGTCCTGACCTCGGACCAGGGCCCCGTCGCATAGGCGTCCGTCGCGACGATGACGCGGTCGGCGATGACGTCGCCGCCCGCCGTGTGCAGCTTCCACTTTCCGTCGATCCGCTCGGCCGAGGTTACCGCGCTGCGGGTGAATATCTTCGCGCCGGCATTCACGGCGCTGCGGGCAAGGCCCCGCGCATAAGCCAGCGGCTGGATCGTGCCCGCGCGCCGATCCCACAACGACCCCGTATAGGCCGACGAGCCAATTTTCGCGGCGGTGTCGGCAGCGTTGAGCAACTCGACCGGCGCGCCGCGACGACTCCACTGCGCCACGCGCTGCTCCAGCTCCCTCAACCCCTTGAGCCCGACGGCGCAATGGAGCGTGCCGGCACGTTCCAACTCGCATTCGATGCGGTGGCGCGCGATCAGATCGAACACCAGGCTCGGGGCGTCGCCCAGCAATTGGAGAAGACGCTCGCCGTAATCGCCGCCGAGCACGTCGCCAAGGACGTCCGGCATCACCCACATGCCGGCATTGACCAGGCCGACGTTGCGGCCGGCCCCGCCAAAGCCGATCTCCACCGCCTCGAGCAGCGCGACATTGGCCCCTGCCTCGGCGAGATGGAGCGCGGCCGACAGACCGGTATATCCGCCGCCGATGATGGCCGTGTCGACCCTGATCGATCCGTTCAATCCGCTCGTTTCCGGTGGCGGTGGCGCGGTCAACTCCCAAAGACCGTGGGATCTGGCGTTGTCTAGCATCGGCTCCGATGTCCTCGTCTGTGTCCGCCCGCAGGGTCGCGTTGTCCGAGGCGCGTTGACCGGTTCATTCCAATTCGGCAAGTGAGATGCGACCGTTGCAGGCGTGCCGAATACCTGGACTGCGGGTCCGGGCGGTAATCTAGCGTTGCCAGTTGCGCCGGGCCAAGTCATGTTTGGTCAAGACCTCATTCGGCTGGAGAATGACGTGCAAAGCCCCCGCCGCTTCCTACCCTCACTGCCCCTGCTGACCGCCTTCGAAGCGGCGGCGCGGACCGGGAGCATCACGGCCGCAGCCCGGGAGCTGTCGCTAACGCAGAGCGCGGTGAGCCGCCAGGTCAAGGCGCTGGAGGAACAGCTCGAGGTCGAGCTGTTTCATCGCGAGCGGCAGACCATCCGCCTGACCGTGGGCGGCGACGCCTATGCCCGCGAGATCCGCGATGCGCTGCGCAAGATCAGCACGGCCTCGCTCAATCTGCGCGCCAATCCGTTCGGCGGCACGCTAACCCTCGCAATCCTGCCAACCTTCGGCACACGATGGCTGGCGCCGCGGCTGCCCAAATTCCTTGCGGACAATCCCGGCATCACCATCAACCTGGTCACGCGGTTGTCGCGCTTCGACTTCAGGCTTGAGCCGGTCGACGCCGCGATCCATTTCGGGCGCCCGGAATGGCAGGGGGGCGAACTGGCACTGCTGCGATCGGAGACCGTGATTCCGGCCTGCAGCTCCGAGTTGCGGCGCCAATACGGCTTCAAGGAAGCAAGCGATCTCCGCAAGGCCCCTCTGCTGCATCTAACGACGCGTCCGGACGCCTGGGAGCAATGGCTGACGCTCCACGGCGTCGACGCCCATGCCGTCCATGGCATGCTGCTGGATCAGTTCGCCACCGCATCGCAAGCGGCGATTTCCGGGCTCGGCATCGCGCTGCTTCCCGAATTCCTGATCGAGGAGGAGCTGAGCACCGGCAAGCTGGTGCACGCCCTCGACCTGCCGATGAAAAGCGCCGAGGCCTACTATCTGGCCTGGCCGACCGATCGCGCATCCCATCCGCCACTTGTTGCCTTCCGGGAATGGCTTCTGCTGGAGACAGCACCGGACCGCTGATGGCCTCTCCCCTGACAGAGGCGGGTGCGCCGGCTCATCGCTCCCCCGTGCGCTCAGACCCCTATCATTCGCCCTTGGAATGACTTGTTGAGCTTCTATCGTTTGAAAACGCCTGCTCATTGTCCTCTTTATGAGGTGGGATGGGCCGCCGTTGAGCGAATCCGCCAACGACGCCGTGGCCCATCAAACAGTCCCTTCTTGAATCAACGCCAGCCCCCGGAAAGAGCCTCTCATGTCCGCCACCTCATCCAGTCAGACCGGCAACCTCTCGCTCAAGGCCGAGGTCGACGCGCTGCTGGTTGAACTCGGTGTCGACCCCGGCAGCTACGGCAATGGCACGCTGGCGGCAAAAACCCCGATCACCGGCGAGACCGTGACCCGTGTCAGGGAAATCGATGCCGCCGGCGCGACCTCGGTCATCGACAAGGCTCACGCGGCATTCCTGCAATGGCGCGTTGTCCCCGCCCCCAAGCGCGGCGAGCTCGTTCGGCTCCTTGGCGAAGAGCTTCGCGCCAACAAGCGCGCGCTCGGCCGGCTCGTATCGATCGAGGCCGGCAAGATCGAGTCGGAAGGTCTCGGCGAAGTCCAGGAGATGATCGACATTTGCGACTACGCCGTGGGGCTCTCCCGCCAGCTCTACGGCTTGACGATCGCCACCGAACGACACGAGCACCGCATGGCGGAAACCTGGCATCCGCTCGGCGTCACCGGAATCATCTCGGCGTTCAATTTCCCGGTCGCGGTCTGGGCCTGGAATGCCGCGCTGGCACTGGTCTGCGGCAACAGCATCGTCTGGAAGCCTTCGGAGAAGACCCCTCTCACTGCGCTGGCGACGGACGCGCTGCTCGGGCGCGCGTTGAAGCGCTTCAAGGCCGACGGCGGCGCAGTGCCCGACGGCTTGTCCGCCGTGCTGATCGGAGGGCGCGAGATCGGCGAGGCCCTCGTCAACAACACCAAAGTGCCTCTGGTCTCGGCGACCGGCTCGACCGCGATGGGACGCGCCGTCGCGCCGAAGCTCGCCCAGCGCTTTGCCCGCGCCATTCTGGAACTCGGCGGCAACAATGCCGCGATCGTCACCCCGACGGCCGATCTCGACCTGACGCTGCGCGGCGTTGCCTTCGCGGCCATGGGCACGGCCGGCCAGCGTTGCACCACCCTGCGCCGCCTGTTCGTTCACGAGAGCGTCTATGACAGCTTCGTGCCGCGGCTGAAGAAGGTCTATGCGTCCGTTTCGGTCGGCAATCCTCTCTCCGGCAACCTGGTCGGGCCCCTCATCGACGGCCTTGCCTACGAGGCGATGCAGCGAGCGCTCGGCGAAGCCAAGGCCGCGGGTGCGGCCATTGTCGGCGGCGATCGCGTCACCGTTGCCGATGCAGACGCGGCCTTCTACGTTCGCCCTGCGCTGGTTGAGATCGGCGGACAGACCGGCTCGGTCGAGCGCGAGACCTTTGCGCCGATCCTCTATGTCATCAAGTACCGCGATTTCGATGCCGTGATCGAATTGCACAATGCCGTTCCGCAAGGCCTGTCGTCGTCGATCTTCACCAACGATCTGCGCGAGGCCGAAGCCTTCCTGTCGGCGCGCGGTTCCGATTGCGGCATCGCCAACGTGAACATCGGCCCCTCGGGCGCCGAGATCGGCGGCGCGTTCGGCGGCGAGAAGGAAACCGGCGGTGGGCGTGAATCCGGATCGGACGCGTGGAAGGCCTATATGCGCCGCGCCACCAACACCATTAATTTTGGCCGCACGCTGCCGCTCGCCCAGGGCGTCAAGTTCGACGTGGATTAACTGCAACTCGCCATGAAGGCGGCGCCGCGGGTATCTTTGGGCCGGCGACTGTCCGAACGTCAGTCGCGCGGCAGTCCCATCAAGGCATCCCTCAATCCAACTCCGCTGATACCTGTCCGCAGCATCTCCGCGACCAGCACCACCACTCCGTCAACTGCGCGGTCGATGGCAAGTCCGCCGGCACGGATGTTGGATATGCAATTCCTTCTTGAATCGGGCGTGCCCGGCCGCGGCGAGCAGGTCACATAGACGCCGACGCTGTCGGCGGCCGAAAGGCCGGGCCGCTCCCCAATGATCACGATGGAGATCCTCGCCCCCACGATCTCCGCGATGGGATCGCCGAGTGCGACGCGCGACTGCGATGCCAGAACCAGGGGAGCTATGGAAAGCTGCCGCGCTGATAGGCGGCCGACGAGTGCCCGCACCAACGGCACGGCATTTGTATCGATCGCGCTCGCAGACAAGCCGTCCGCAACGACGATCAGGACGTCATAGTCCGAGCGGAAGCCCGCGAGGCGCTCTGCCGCCTGCAACGAGAGCTTTCGGCCCAAATCCGGACGACGGACATAGCTGGCGCGATCATCAGCCTGGCTTTCGACGTCGACGATTCCCACCCCAAGGTCAGCCAGCCCGGATCGAACCGACGCCCAGTCGACTTCAGACCAGACCGCCTGGCGGGCGCGCGCATGATCGAGCAGGAACGACTGCGCTGCCCGGGTCGGCAGTCCCGCGCCGAACCGGCCGAGGAGCACCCGTGCCTGCGTCATCTCCCGAAGATCGAATGACGTCGCGGGCGTTCGATCGAGTTCGTCCGTCATGTCAGGCTCCGAGCAGCCGGGCATCCGCCATATAATTCGCAAGCCTCGGCGGCGCCTCCAGAAGCCTACCCGCTCCGTCGGTCAGCCCGATGTCAAGCAGCCATCGTTCGAACTCCGGTGCTGGCGGCCGCTTCAAAGTCTCGCGGCAATAGACCGCGTCATGATGCGCGAGCGACTGGTAGTTCAGCATCACGTCGTCGGCGCCGGGCACGGTGATGACGAAGTTGACGTTGGCCGCACAGAGCAGCGTCAACAGAGCGTCCATGTCCTCCTGGTCGGCATCCGCGTGGTTGGTGTAGCAGACGTCCACGCCCATGGGTAAGCCGAGCAGCTTGCCGCAGAAATGATCTTCGAGGCCGGCGCGGATGATCTGCTTGCCATTGAAGAGATATTCCGGGCCGATAAAGCCCACGACGGTATTGACCAGCAGAGGGCTGAACTCGCGCGCCACCGCATAGGCGCGGGCCTCCATGGTCTGCTGATCGACACCGAAATTCGCGTCGGCCGAGAGTGCGGCGCCCTGCCCGGTCTCGAAATACATCAGGCTGGCGTCGATGGCGCCGCGACCGAGACTGCGTACGGCCTCATGAGCCTCCTTCAGCAGCGATAGACTGACGCCAAACCCCTCATTGGCTTTCTGCGACCCTGCAATCGACTGGAACACCAGATCCACCGGCGCCTTCGCCGCAATCGCCTTCATCGCCGTCGTCACGTGGCCGAGGCAGCAGGTCTGCGTTGGAATGGAGAGGCGCGCGCGCAACTCGTCCAGCAGCGAAACGATGCGGATATAATCATCCACGGTATCAGTTGCCGGATTGACGCCGATCACGGCGTCACCCGATCCCATCAGGAGACCGTCGATCGCCGACGCGGCAATGCCGTAGGAATCATCGGTCGGATGGTTGGGCTGATTGCGTGTCGAAAGCCGTCCCTTGAGGCCGATCGTCGATCGGAATCGCGTGACCACCTCCCGCTTGGACGCCACCGAAATCAGGTCCTGCAGCCGCATGATCTTCGAGACCGCGGCCACCATCTCGGGCGTCAAACCGGGCGCCACGGCCTCAAGCAATTGCGGGGTCGTCTCCGGCTTGAGCAACCATTCGCGGAATTCCCCGACGGTCAGCGATGAGACGATCGCGAAGGCCGCCTCATCATGGCGCTCCATGATAAGGCGCGAGACCTCATCGGTCTCGACCGGGATCAACGCCTCGGCGAGGAAGGCCTTGAGTGGCAGATCCGCGAGCGCCATCTGCGCGGCAAGTCGCTCGACCGGTCCTTCCGCGGCGATGCCGGCAAGCTGATCGCCCGACCGCTCCGGTGTCGCCTTGGCCAGGAGATCTCTGAGGTCGGCAAAGCCATAGACCGTCCCGTCGATGGTTGTCTTGTACGGCATGATCGCTACCCGCGGATGAGGGCGAGCGCGTCCGCATGCAACCTTGGCGTGGCAGCCGCCAACACACGCCCTTCCGAACGAATTGTGAGCGGACGTCCCGCCCAGTCCGTGATGCAACCTCCGGCGCCCTGCACGATTGGAATCAGCGCCATGTAATCATGCGGCTGAAGGCCGGTTTCGAGAACGATGTCGCAGTGCCCCGACGCCAGCAGGCCATAGATGTAACAATCCCCGCCAAAGCGGCGCAATCTCGCAGCGCGCGAAATCCGTTCGAACGCCTCTGCATCGCCGCGGTTGGCGAACATGTCGGGCGACGTCGTGTAGAAGCGCGCATCCGCGATGCGCTCGCACGCGCTGGTCCGCGCCGATCCGCTGCCGAACAGGGCCTGACCCGGCCTTCCTGTCCACCGCTCTCCCGTGAAGGGAACGTCGATCAAGCCGCAGAACGGCTGCTCCTGATAGGTCAATGCAATCAGCGTACCGAACAGGGGAAAGCCGGTGATGAAGCTCTTGGTGCCGTCGATCGGATCGACGATCCAGGTGAAGGCGCCGCCCGGCTTGCCCCCGATCTCCTCACCGATAATTCCATGTTCCGGAAAGCGTTGCTCGATCCTCTCCCTGAGACGCAGCTCGACGGTGCGATCGGCAATCGTCACCGGGCTGTCATCGGATTTGGAAACAACCTCCAGCGGCGTCCGGAAATAGGACAGCACGATGGGCCTGACCAGATCCGCAAGTTCGGCCGCAAAGGACAGGTAGACCTCGGTATCGTCTGCCGCAACGGCTGGGTGTGCCATCACAGCGCCTTCAGGAACAATGGCCATCGCGGATCTTGGATGATGGAGCGGGCCCGCATGTGCTTCCATATGCCGTACTTGTAGAAGTCGAAGTCCAGTGTCGAGATGCGGTTCTGCACCATCGCCCAGGTGCTCCACTTGATATCGGCGAGCGCCTTGTGAATGATGAAGCGCGCGTGCCACTGCTTGTTGCAGGAGCCGAAATACTCCTCGATGATTTCCTGTTCGATATCCTCGGAGAAGAAGTGCTCCCCGCTCCAGATCGCGAGGTCGTAGAGCCTCTCGTTGTTGGACGCATATTCGAAGTCGATCAGCTTGATCGACCTGTCCTCCCCTACGAGGAAATTCCCCGGCATCGGATCGTTGAAGCATGGCACGAGATCGAGCCCGGCCGCTTCGAGCGCCGCACGGGCCTGCCCGTACTGACGGTGGAGCCAGGCATGATCTTCCGGCCAGTAGCCGCCAAGCTGTCGCACCTGCTCATAATGCTCGTCGATCATGTCGAACACGGTCTTGGTCAGCGGGAGCGGCCGGCCTTCGTGAAAACGGCGGTACATCCTGACGACGCTGGCGCGAAACCGCGGGTCGACGCAATCGCGATGGGTCGATGCCCGCCGGTCATCCAGGAACTCGGACACCTCGATGTCCAAATGATCCAGATAATCGAAGGTCCGGGGCCCGACCGCCATGATCTCCGCTTGCTTGCTTGCGGCCCGCGCCGCGCGGCGATCGATGAACATCTCGGTGCCGCGGCCGGGTATCTTGACGAAATATCCGACCGGGTCGCCTTCGACCGCGACACGAAAATTGGTGTTGCTGATGCCGCCCGACACCGGCCTGTATGTCAGACGAGCCCCCTTCCAGGCATCCACCTGAACAATCGCCGTCTCCAACGCCCGTTCGGCATCGGACCGGCCTGCCCCTACCTCCATCATCACCTTGCCACCTTCGCTAGAGAGATCGTACCCGCTCTTCAAAGCCGGGATGTCCGAGCAACATCCGGCATCGCAGGAAGCGCCACGCCGCATACTTCAGGAACTCCACGCCCTGCACGGGCGAACGGACATCCTGCAACAGGCTGCGAAGCGCCCAGTAGAGATCGTCGGCGGCCGCATAGAGCCGGCATCGGCTAAAGGCCTTGTCGCTGAACTGGCCATCGTGCATTTCCAGAAGCGGCTTCATCTGACTCTCGAACTGATAGAGCTCGTTCATCTGAACCCCGAGCTGGTAGTAAGGGTCGATGTCGCCGGCCATGTCGAAGTCGACCAGCATCATGGCGTCGTCCGGACCGAGCATCACGTTGGATGAGTGCGGATCGCCGTGCGCCGGTCTCGGGTCGACACCGGCCGCCGAAATCGCCGCCCGAATGGGCGTCATCCAGGCCAACATCCAGTTCACGTCGCCGGGAAGCACGGCGCTTGACTGCGAGACCAGCGGCCAAAGCCGATCGATCCCGTCGAAAACTGACCAGGGACGCCCCAACGGTTCGCCGGCGGCAATCAACTTCTGCATTTCAACGAGCCGCGCCACGGCGCCTTCCTGCATCAGATCGTCGATCTTCGCCGTACGCCAGCCGTCGCCGAGGCGCGCGAACAGCACGGCCCTTTCCGTCGGCGCACGCGCGATCGGCGTGGGCGACAAGCCCAGGCCAAAAAGACGTCGCGCCGCCACAAAGGCCGCGTCGTCGTCGACGAGCTCGGCAACTTCGTCGTTCGCCAGCCGCAGAAACAGACTTGCGTTAATGCCGTCGGGCGCCACATTGAATGTCGTCGCCTCGACGGCATGATAGGACGGTGAAGCCACCGGGAACGCAGATGCCGCGTAGGCAGCCGTCGCCGCCTCGGTGACCAGCAGGTTCCTGATTGCGCGCTCGGCGCGCATCTCCATGACCGTATCCGGATGACCAAGCGTCTTCATGCCGCGGCCTCGATCGCTGGCAGTCCTTCGCAGGCAAGCGTGTAGAGCATGTCTGCAAGGACCTGCGTCCCTAAGGCCTGGTCTGCCGCGCTCGTGAACTCGGTGGGATGATGAATGACGCCGTCGCGTGAACGGACCGCCAGCACGACCGAGGGGCAGACGCCGGACATCGCCACGGCATCGTGCCCGCCGATCGTATCGAGATGACGCGCCGTTTCGCCGAAGCTTGCGGCAGTTCGCTCCGCAAGCGAGATCAGCCCTTTCGCAAATCGGCCGGCCTTGCGACGATCGATCGATCTCACCTCGAATGTCACCCCGGCTTTCTCCGCCGCCACCGCCATCCGAAGCTTCATCTTTCGTTCGGCCTCGGCGAGAACCTCCGGCGATCCCGAACGCAGCTCGATGAAGAGAACGGCTTCGGACGGGACCGTGTTGGGCGAGTTCGGAAACACCTCCAGCCGGCCAACGGATGTATGCAGGTCGAGGCCGTGCTCGCCTGCGATCTGCTTCAGATCAGCAATGAGGTAGGCTGCACCAAGCACTGCGTCCTTGCGCTGCGCCATCGGCGTGGCCCCCGTATGGGCCTGCCGGCCGAGGAAGGCGAGGCGATACTTGGTCGCGCCCCAGAACCGGGTGAAGATTCCGAATTTCTCATTGGCCTCAAACAAAGCCTTGTCGCCTTCAATGTGAAGTTCGATCAGCGCGCCCGGCCTCGCCACGCTGTCCTTGCCGGCATAGCCGATCTGCGCCAGGGATTCGCGCACCGTTACTCCATCGCCGTCCTTGCGCTCGAGCGCCCATTCGCACTCGAGCGCGCCGGCAAACACGCTGCTTCCCAGCAGGCTCGGCTGGAAGCGTGCCCCCTCTTCGTTGGTCCAATTCACCACCTGGAAATTGCAGACCGGCAGCTTCTTTTCGGCCTTCAGCCTTTCAGATACGGCAAGTACGGCCTCGCAGGCCGAGACGACGCCGAGCGCGCCGTCGAAGCGGCCGCCATTGGGCTGGCTGTCGATATGCGATCCCACCATGACCACCGGCGCGTTGGCGCCGGCCAGCGACAGGCTCCCGAACTGATTGCCGATGGCGTCGACGGCCTCGGTGAAACCGTTCCGGGCGAACCAGCGGCCGAGCCAATCACGCGCGGCTCCGTCCTCTTTCGACAGAGAGAGACGCGTCATGGATCCGTCCGGCCCGCCGCCGAACATCGACAATTCGTCCATCATCGCCTGGAGACGCGATGGATTGATGGGAGCACGCTCGGGGGCGATGTCAGGCATAGATGATTTCCACGCTGGACTTGAGGAACTGATCGGAGAAGTCTTTGGTCAGGGTGCTCCCCGTGATCACCGCGTGGACGTCTTGCAGGCCGAACGTGTGGATCGAGCCGAGGCGACCGAACTTGGAGCTGTCCGCGACGATGACCGAGCGTTTGGCCTGCGCGCGCGCCACGCGGCGGATGATCGCCTCGTCCTCGCCGTAGTCCATGAAACCGCGCTCGGCATGAACCGCACTGATTGCGATGATGGCGAGATCGAAGAAGTGCTCCTTCATCGCCGCCGCCGTCTCGGGACCGAAGGTCGCCTGATAGTCGGGACGCAACCGCCCACCGAGCACGCGGACGCTGGGCGTCGCCGAATAGTAGAACTGAGCCGCCACTGCGAGCGAATTGCTCACGATCGTGAGATCCTTGCGGGTCTCGAGATGCTTCAGGCAGGCGAGCACCGTGGTCCCCTCGTCGACGAAGATCTTCATGCCGTCCTTGACCAGGGCCGCGGCCGCCTCTCCGATCCGTGCCTTTTCCCTTGCGCCGACGCGCAGGCGCTCGGCAAAGGGCTGGTCGCTCTCCTGGCGGTCGAGCACGGCGCCGCCATAGACGCGGCGGGCAAAGCCCTGCGTCTCGAGCTCGCGGAGGTCACGTCGGATCGATTCCTGGCTGACCTTGAACTGATCGACGAGGTCCTTGACGTGGACGCGCTGCTTCTGCCGCAACAGGTCGCGGATCAACTCCAGGCGATGCTCCGTAAAGCTCATGGACGTTCCCCGGTTGTGTCGGCACTTCCGGCCGCTGCGCGGCACTTCTTCTTCATGACTTTCTCACGGAACGGTGGCGCGCACCGCGCCGATGTCGCCGGACGCCGACGGCGGCACGACCAGGTGGCAGGCAGCGAAATCCTGTCGCTCACGCACCGTCAGGCTCGGCTGAATACGGCTGCATTTGTTCATCGCCTGCGGGCAGCGCGACCTGAAGCTGCAGCCATCAGGGATGTCGAGTGGGCTCGGTGGCTCCCCTTCCAGCAGGCATTCCTCCGGCCGATAGCGACGCTGCTCGAGCGTCGGCATCGCGCTCAGGAGCGCCTTCGTATAGGGGTGTCCCGGGTCGAAGAAGAGACGCTCATTGTCGGCGAGCTCGAAGACCTCGCCCAGATACATCACCGCGACGCGATTGCAGGCTTTCCTTACCATCGCAAGATCATGCGAGATGAAGATGTAGGTCAGGTCGTACTCCTTCTGAAGCTTCTGGAAGAGGTCGAGCAGCTTGAACTGCTCGGCCTGGTCGAGCGCCGACAGCGTCTCGTCCATGATCAGGATTTCCGGCTCAAGGACGAGCGCGCGGGCCACGTTGACACGCTGCCGCTGTCCCGCGCTCAAGCCGAGCGGAAGCTCCTCGTAGAGTTCGGCCGGCAGCCCCACCTCTCCCATCACTTTCAGGACGCGCTCGCGAATCCTGGCCCTGTCGCGCCAGCCGTGCGTTCGCAGCGGATCTTCCAGAATCTTTCCGATCGAGGTCCGCGGCGGCAGCGAGCCGAACGGGTCCTGCAGCACCATCTGGAGCTTGCCGCGGAACGCGAGCAGCCCCTTGCCCCTGAGCGCGGCGATATCCTGGGCCGAGCAGAGGATCTGTCCCGAACTCGGCAGTTCGAGCCTGCACAGAAGCCGCATCAGGGTCGACTTTCCACAACCGGATTCCCCGACAATGGCAAAGCTGTCACCGCGGCGAACGTCGAAGGTGACGTTGCGAACGGCACGAACCAGATTGACGCCGCCGAAACCGGTCTTCTTCCTGACCTTGTAGATCTGCGACGCATCGCGCAGGCTGAGAACCACCTCCCGCCGGTCATCCAGCGGGGGCGTCGCGGCCGGTTCGCCCCATATCCTCGGGGTCTGCCGCACCAGCTCCCGCGTATAGGGATAGACGGGTTTGTCGATCAAATCCTCGGTCGACTGCTCCTCGACGATGCGGCCTGCTTCCATCACCAGAATCCGCGAGCAGGCCTCGCGCGCCACCGGCAGCGACGACGACACGAACAGGACGGCGGTGTCGAAGCTTGTCGTCAGCTCCTTCATCAGCCGGATCACCTGGGCCGCGACCGTGACGTCGAGCGGCTGCGTGACATTGTCGGCCACCAGCAGTGCGGGATTGGTCACCAGCGCGTCGACGATCAGCGCACGCTGCATCATCCCGCCGGAGAATTGCGAGGGATAGTCGTGAAAGCGGTTGCGCGCGGACGGGATCCGAACGGCATCGAGAAGCTCGATGACGCGACGCTCGGCGTCGCGCCGCGATACGCCGGGCACCACCGCCCGCATTTTCTCGACGATCTGGGCACCGACCGGCAGCGTGGGATCGAGCGCTCCCATCGGATTGGCGCCGACATAGGAAATCCGCTGGCGCAAGGTGCGCATGTCCGCGCCGCTCATCGCGTAGATGTCGCGTCCCTCGAACAGGACCTCGCCGGACCGCTTCGCCAGCGGCGGCTCCAGCCAGTTGACCACGGCCTTGGACAGCACAGTCTTTCCGGAGCCGCTCGCGCCGACCACCCCGACGATATCGCGCGGCGCAAGGCTGAGCGACACGCTATCGAGAATGATCTTCGCCGAGCCGGCGCGGCCGGCGGCAACAGTCAAATTCCTGAGTGCGAGAAGTGGCTGCGTCATCCTTCCCCGCCTCCATGGACCGTATTGCGCGCGCGCTCGAGCGAGGCGCCGATCAGATTGATACTGGTGAGGGTCAATCCCAGGAACAGACCGGGCATGGTAGCGATCCACCACGCGTTCAGCAGATATTTGCGCCCATCCGCGATGATGTTGCCGAAGGTCGGCGTCGGCGGCTGAACCCCGAGCCCGAGAAAGCCGAGCGTCGATTCGAAGATCATCATGCGGGCCACGTCGAGCACGGAGGTGAACAGCACCGGCGGCAGCAGCAACGGAAGCAGCAGGGTGAGGATGATTCGCGCGTCTGTCGATCCGCCGATCTTCGCGGCACGAACATATTCGCGCTGCCGCTCGGTCATCACGATGCTGCGCATGATGCGCGCATAGACCGGCCAGTTGGAGACGCCGAGCACAAGGATGATCGCGGGGATGGTCGGCCGGGACACGCCCAGCACGGAGATGGCAAGGATGATCATCGGGATCGACAGCTGCGCATCGGTCAGTCGCATGATGACGGCATCGGTCCGCCCGCCGAAATAGCCGGCGATCGTGCCGAGCGCGCATCCGATCGTCAGCATGACGATGACGGACGCAACCCCGATCAGGAACGAGTAGCGCAGGCCGACTAGCGAGCGCACCAGCATGTCGCGGCCGATCTGGTCGGTGCCGAGCGGATGAGCCCAGCTCCAGTTGTTGCCGAGCAACAACGGCGGCAGCAGACGGGCTTTGACATCCATCTTGGTCGGATCGATGCCGCTCAGCTCGGGATAGAGTGCGGTGGCCAGGGCGAGGACGACGAAGATGCCGAGGCCGACGCGGAAGCCCGGCGTGGATGCCGCCTTGTCGAAGATGCGTCGGGCGATGGAGCGTTGGGCCGGCTTGCGCACGATCGGCGCGCCGGCGGCTGTGGTCACGGACATCAATATTCGCGCCTTAATATTCGAGCCTTGGATCCATGGTGGTGGCGACGAGGTCGACGACGATGTTGATCAGCACGAAGATGGCGCTGGTGACGATGGCGATCCCCTGGATCAGCGGAAAGTCGCGCTGCAGCACCGCGTTGATGGTCAGGAGGCCGAGCCCCGGATAGTCGAAGATGTATTCGACGATGATGACGCCGCCGAGCAGGCTCGAAAACTGAATCCCGAGCAGATTGAGCAGCGGCACCGAGGCGTTGCGAAGCGCATGGTTGGCGATGATGCGGCTGCGCCCGAGGCCGCGGACGTGCCCGACCGCCACATAGGGCTCGGTCATCTGCGCCGACACGGAGCTCACGAGCGTCCGGATCAGGACGGGCGACAGCTCGACCGCGAGCACGATGGCCGGGAGGATCGTATAGGCAAATCCCCTGTAGCCGATCGCGGGCAGCCATCCGAGCTTGACGGAAAACAGCAGCGCCAGAACGATTCCCAGCCAGAAGTTCGGCAGCGATATGAAGATCGAGGAGATGTAGAACGCCAGCTTGTCCGGCCATCGTCCGATCGCAAGGCCTCCGGCAATGCCGACGATTCCGGAGAACACCAGGGCAATCACCAGCGTCACCGCGGCAAGCTGCAGCGTCATCGGCAGCGCTTCGAGGATCAGGCTCAGCACCTTCGCCCGTTCACCGCGCGTCGTGTCGTTGAAGGTCGCCCCGCCCGTCGCCGCCCCGTTCGCGGGCCGAACGAAGGACTGCCCGAGATCGCCGCGCACGACGCCGCCGATGTAGCGCCCGAACTGGACCACGATCGGATCCCGCAAGCCCATGTCGGTTGCGATCTTCTCGATCAGGGCTTCGGGCGCCATTCCGCCAGCCATCAGCCGCACCGGATCTCCCGGCACGACCCTCAACAGCGTGAAGATCAGCAGCGAGACGAGAAAGATGATCAGGACGCCCTGAGCCAGACGCCGCATTAGGAAATTCAGGACGAACATCCGCAGGCTCCGTGAAGGGCATGGCGGGCCGCGCGCCGCACGATCGCGGCACGCGGCAGCCAGTCGTGGTCAGGCAACGGGCTTGGACGCATCCATCGATCCATCCGGGTAGATATAGAGGCCTTCGAAATCCTTCTGCATTGCGTGGATCATCACGGAGGTGAACAAGGAGAGCGCCGGCATCTTCGAAGCGAGCAACGGCATCGTCTCGGACTGGAGGATCTTCTTTCGCTCCTCGAGGGTCGAGGCACTGCGCTCCTTGTCGAGGCTTGCATCGATCGCCGCATCCTCGATGCCGCAGATGCGATGCGAGGAGGAGTGGAAATGCGTGCGCAGAATGAGGTCCGGCTCGGGCGAACCGGTCGACCAGCCGCAATCCACCATGTGGCCGGGCCCACCGCCCGGGCGATGGTACAGCCGCTCATTCCAGGCGGCGGGCTCGAGCACGGTCAGGCTGACATTGAAGCCCTGCTCGTTCAGCATCGCCGTGATGATCTCGCCATACTCTTTGGTCTTGGGATAGAAGCCCACCGACGTGATGTATTCGAGCGGCGGCAAGCCCTTGCCGTTCGGGAAGCCGGCCTCGGCGAGCAACGCCTGGGACTTCTTCGGATCAAACTTCGGATAGTTTTCGAGGTCGACATAGCCGAACTTCACCGGCGAAACGAAATTCGACGAGGCATGGCCCGCCGAGCCCAGCACCTCGAGGATCAGGTCGCGGTTGATGGCATGACAGGCGGCAAGGCGAACGCGGGGATCGTTGAAGGGCGGTTTCGAGCAGCGGAACCAGAGATATTTGTTCTCGACGGACACCACCCGGTTGATGCGAATATTGGGGTTGCCCTTGACGGTGTCGACCTGTTCCGGCTCCAGCCGTTCGACGATCGAGGCTTGGCCGTTCATCAGCGACAGCATGCGCGTCGTGGAGTCGCCGGTGAAGGTGAAGTTGATCCCTGCGATGGCCGGCTTGCCCTTGAAGTAGCCGTCGAACGCCTTCATCACGGTATCGTTGCCGCGCTGCTCGACGAACTTGAACGGACCCGTGCCGTTGAGACGTTGCGAGAGCACGCCGCCCGGGCCGCCCGCGATGTCCTTTGCCGACATGATCGGCAGGAATGCCGCGAGGAACATGAAGAGGTGCGCCGGATAGCCGCCCTTCGAGGTGTCGACGATGACCGTATAGTCGTCGGGCGTCTCGATCTTCAGTGTTTCGCTGGGGCCGGGATACCATTGCGCGGGGCGATCGGGCTTGGATCCATATTCGAAGGTGGCCTTGACGTCCTCCGCCTTGAACGGCTTGCCATCGTGGAACACCACACCCGGGCGCAGCTTGATTTGCAGGCGGTTAGGATCGAGCAGCTTGATGTCGGTTGCAAGCTCGTAGATGACCTCGCCTGGATTATCGAGTTTCATCGGCGTGCGGGTGAGAAAACCCATCACGAAGCCTTCGATGTTCTTCTGCGACAGCGTGGTGTGGGCGGTCGGGTCCCAATTGCCGGTGATGTTCTCGGCCGACAGGAAGGTTATGGTCTTGCCGGCCTGCGCATGTGCCGCGGAGATGAAGAAGTCTGGATTGATCTGCGTGTAGCTCGCGGCAACCGCGGCTCCCGCCGCACCCTTTAGAAAGTGGCGCCGGTCAAATTTCGGATGCATCGACATTCCCCTTTTTTGCAGCAACCGTCCAATCGGTCAAAACGGTCATGCAGAAGGCGTGCCATATATAAAATCGGCCCGATATCGTAGGCATCTTTGTGGCTTTTGACCGATTATATGGCAAACTGCCGCGGCGCGAGGCCCACGCCTGGCAAAAATCTGTCGTCTGACGCACGAACCGCCTACGACATGCGCAACACGTGATCAGCGGGATTGCATCGGCCCCGCCAGAGTTCCGTGCGAACGACATGCCGCGACGCATGCGATGACTGTCGTTGCAACTGCCGACTGTGCCGCAACGTTGATCGAATGGCCCGCGGGGTGCAGCTATGCGAATGCGTGGCGAGTGGCACCTTCCGCCATCGACAACCACGGGCCGAGATTTGGGACCTTCCGGTTGACCGGCATGGCGGGACTGAGCTCACCGATCGAGATGCTCTTCCATTGCCAGTTCGAGCCGATGCTCTAGCGTCGCAAGCTTGCAGCCTCGTCGGTGACCGGCGCCAGCGCTCGGCCGTTGCATCAGGCCGCTTCCACAATCGCTCAACGAGCCCGAGATCTACCGCTGACGTCGAGGAAAGATCCGGCCGACCGGTTCGGGATATTGCGGAAGGAGTTCGATACGGGGCAAATAGCGCCCCTCGTCGATCTCGCGCCGTACATGCGCGGCGATCTCCTCCATGGGGGCGAACCAGACGTCGCCTTGCGCCACCATCCGCTCGAGGAAGCCGGCAAAGACATGCCAGCGGGCGAGCCGCCCCGTTGCAAAGGGATGCAGCGTGGCGACCCACAAGCCGCCATAGGTGTAGGCCGCCTGGAATTCCTCCAGGAAGGCCGCAAAGCCGTTGCTGGGACTGCGCACGGGCATGAAGTAATCGAGATCGAAGGACTGGACATATTGCGGCCAGTCGTCGAGGCCCCAATGGGTCGGCAGCTCGATCAGCTCGTCGCCGCTCGCCCTGCTCTTGATGACATAGGGCACATCATCGCCCATCAGCGAAGCGTCGTAAGTGAAACCCCTCGCCAGCAGCAAGTCGAGCGAATGCTGTGAGAAATTATAGAGAGGCGCCCGCCAACCACGCGGCGCCCGTCCCGTCGCCCTGCGAATGATGTCGATACCGAGATCGAGCCAATAGGCCTCCTCCTCCCGCGTCTGCTCGAGTGGGTTCTCGTGGATATAGCTGTGGTGCCCGATCTCATGTCCGCCGGCGAGCATCGCCTCGACGGCGGAGGGATATTGCTCGATACACCAGGCTGGCACGAAGAAGGTTTGCCTGATTCCGAGTTGCCGGTAGGTCTCGACGATGCGCGGGACGGCAACGGTCGGCCCATAGCGCAGCATCGAGATGCCCGAGACGCGATTATTGCCGTCTCGGGGGTGCTCGACATGGATCAGGCTGTCGGCATCCATGTCGAAGGTCAGGCAGCAGGCGCACTTCGCTCCGCCGGGCCACTGGACGGGATTGGCGATCATTCCCGTGGTCTCCGAATTCTATCTTCCTTCCGTTCAAATGCCGGGCTTTCTCCGAAGCCGACATCGGTGCCCGGGCCCATGCATTGGACGTGCCACGACATTTCGGCGCACGGCTACTCGATGCCGACCGATACAGGCGAAATTGGCATATCGATTGGAATGAAATCTGCTTCCGCAGGCATCGACGCTGTCGATGGTCGGCTCTTTCAGGCCATAGCCTCGTCGTCGGCGCGAGCAGCTTACTGAACGGGGGAATGATGGCACACGGGTATGAGGGCGGCAGGCTGGACCTGCCATTTGTGGGACATTGCACCTTCGGCAAGCGGCCGGTCTGCCTCGAGTGGGATAAGCTCGACGCTGATGTCGCCGTGCTCGGCGTGCCTTTCGACATGGGCACGCAATACCGCTCGGGCGCGAGGTTCGGGCCCCGTGCCATCCGCGAAGCCTCGACCCTCTTCTCGTTCGGCCATGGCGGAGCCTACGATCATGAGGACGACGTCACCTATCTGCCGCTCGACAAGGTGCGCATCGTCGACGTCGGAGACGTCGACATCGTCCACACCGATACTGTCAGAAGCCACGCCAATGCAGAAGCCGCCGTTCGCAATATCCTCGAACGCGGGGTAATGCCTGTGGTCCTCGGCGGCGACCATGCGGTCAACATTCCCTGCGTCAGGGCCTTCAGCGAGCATGGTCCGATCCATATCGTGCAGATCGATGCCCATCTCGATTTCGTGGACGTGAGGCATGGCGTGCGCGAGGGACACGGCAATCCGATGCGGCGCGCCGCCGAGCAGGCCCATGTCACCGGTTTGACCCAGGTCGGCATCCGTAACGTGTCCTCGACCGCCCGCGAAGGCTATGAGGATGCCCGCGCGCGCGGCTCCACCATCCTCTCGGTGCGCCAGGCGCGCAAGCTCGGCACCGAGGGCGTCCTGCAGCAAATTCCGCACGGCGTTCGCTACTATGTCACGATCGACATCGACGGCTTCGATCCCTCGATCGCGCCGGGAACGGGGACGCCGAGCCATGGAGGCTTCCAGTACTACGAGGTGATGGAGATCCTCCAGGGCCTTGCCAAGCGAGGCGACGTGGTTGGAATCGATCTCGTCGAGGTCGCCCCGGCCTACGATCCTGCCGGCGTGACGGGCATTCTCGCAGCACAGGTGCTGATGAATTTTCTCGGCTACATCTTCGAAGAGCGCTCGCGGCGATAGTTTCGCAACGGTCGGTCGATGCCGTGCCGCATCCTCAGCCCACGACGCGCAGGATCGGACGAGCGACCGTGCTGAGCGGCCGGCAGCCAGTCTCGGTGACGACCACGGTCTCGCTGACGCCGACCGTGAATTGGCCGAAGTCCCGCATTGCGACCGGCAGGTGGAACGTCATGCCCGGCCGCAGCTCGGTGGTCACGCCCGTGTAGAGGCTGAGCACGCCGCCCTCGCCCCAATCAGGCGCAAACGCGATGCCGATGCTGTAGCCGACCCGCTTCTTGAAATTCTCGGTATACCCCGCGCGATCGATGATCCGCTGACAGGCCAGATGCGGTGCCTCACAGGGCGCGCCCGGCTTGATCGCCTCGAGCGCCGCAGAAAGCCCGTCCTGACAGGTCTTCTCCATGTCGATCGCACGCTGCGGCATGGTCCCGAGCCAGGCGCTGCGCATCAGCGCGGCGTGGTAGCGGTCGTGGCTTGCCGCCATTTCCAGGAACACCGGATCGTCGGCTCCGATCCGCCCGCGCCGCCAGGTGCCGTGCGGCACGCCGGAGCGACGGCCGACCGAGACCAGCGGCTCCATGCCGACATATTCGGAGCCCGCGGCGATCGACGTTCCCACCATCGCGGAGACGAGATCGTTCTCGCTCGCACCGAGCTTGACCGCGGCAAGGCCTGCGCGCATGCCGGCTTCGACATAAGACGCGGCCGTGGCGATCTTCTCGAGCTCGGCCGCCGATTTCACGATCCGAAGCTGCTCAATGATGCCGGCGCCGTCGTGCACTGTCCCAAGCTTGTCCTGGAGCGCCTCATAGGTCGCGACGGGCAGGAACCAGCCGCGCTTGTCGATTGCGATGCGCTTCGACGCCCAGCCGCGGTCCTTGATGACATCAACCAGGAAATTCACCGGCTGATCGCCGTCCTGGTAGACTTGTGCATTGGCGATGAACGTGTTCGCGATGAAGTTGAAATATTCGAGCTGACGGACGACGAAGGCCGGCTCGCCCTCGACCGGCAGGACCAGCGCCTGAAACGTGTAGTAGCCCGGCGTCTGCTGTCCCGTGAGGTAGAAGATGTTTTCGGGCCCGGTGACGACCATGACGTCGATGCCGGCCCTGGCGAGCAGCGCGCGAGCACGCGCGACCCGTCCATCATACTCCTGTTTCGGGAAGGCTGATTCAGAGCCCTGCTGAACGCTGTCGCTAGTCATATTTGTAGTCTCCGATGAGCTTGGTGGTGGCGGCGTCGAACTTGACGCCAAGGCCCGGGGCGCGCTCCGCGTGGACCGCCCCCGCGGTGTAGGAGATGCCCGAAACCGGATCATTGACGAGCCCGTCAGCTCCGTAGAGCTCGGCGAATTCAGGCGCGGTCGCGCAGGCAACGTGCAGCGCCGCCACGGTGGCCGCGGCGCCTTCGTTCATCTGACCGATCATGAAGGGCACGCCAGCCTCAGACAGTTTTCGCGCGGCCGCAACGGTCGGCGCAATGCCGCCGAGCTTTACGAGCTTGAGATGCGCAAACACCCGCCCCCGATAGGCGCACACCTGTGCGATATCCGTGGCCGTGGCGATGCTCTCGTCGAGCATCACGGGAACAGGACTTTTCCCCGCGAGCGCATCGATGCTTGCCCAGTCGCCGGGCGGCACCGGCTGCTCGACATAAGCGAGATCGTACGCGGCGAGCGCCTCAAGCTTGGCCAGCGCCTCATCGGCCATCCAGCGTCCGTTTGCGTCCGCTGCAATCTTCACCCGTCCGCCAAAACGCGCGCGCAGGGCCGCGATGCGACGCAGATCCTCCGCAAAGTCACCGACGGCGATGCGCACTTTGAGATCCGTGTAGCCGCGATCGACGTAGGCCTGCGCCTTGGCAAGGAAGTCTTCGTAAGACGACCAGAACAGGGTCTGGTTGGTCTTGCAGCTCACATCTCCTCGCGGCGCGCCGAGCCAGGCGGCCACGGTTTTGCGCTCCCGACGTGCGACGAGATCATGCAACGCGCAATCGATCAGCGTACGGACCGGCGCAATGTATGGCGCCTCCCAAAGCGTCATCATCGCGATCAGATCGATGGGATCGCGCCTCCAGTCGACGTCGCGAACAGCGGCGACGACGGACTCTATCACGGTCCTCTCGCCATAACCGTTGAGGTAGGCGATGTTGGCCCTCACCTCGCCGACGCCGACCGTCTCGCCATCATCAAGCCGCAGATACACTTCCTTCAGGGACGGGATGCTGCCCGACGACGCCGTGTGCAGGACGAGCCCGCCGCCGTAGTGCAAGTCTGCCAGGTGCAGTGAAACGCGCAAACGCTTGGATCCTAGTTGCGCAGCATGGCTTTCGCCACGTCGCGATAGATCAGGCTGGCAGTGATGAACTCATCGACCGGCACGAACTCGTCGGGCTTGTGCGCGACGGCGAGATCGCCCGGACCGATCACAACTCCTTGCGCGCCCGCGCCGGTGAAATGCACGAGGTCGCAAGCCCCCTGGAAGCCGAACGGACCCGGCTTTGTCACACCGTGAGCGTGACTGGCTGCAAGGCTCGCCTGCACGATCGCGCTATCCTGCGCCGTCTCCGTCGCCCCGCCCGTCGTCGCCTTGTACTCGACGACCTCGGCACGCAAGCCGAAGCGCTCGCGCGCGACCACGAGGAGTTCGTCGATCTCGCGTTTGACGGCCGCCTCATCCTCTCCAGGCACCATCCGCCGATCGAGCAAAAGATCGCAGGCTCCGGGCAGCACGTTATCGGCATGGCCGCCGTTGATCCTGGTGACCGTAAGACTGGCTGCCCCGACCAGGGGATGGCTGCGGTGACGGACGACCTTATCGTGATGCTCGGCGACAAGGCCCAGCAACTCGCCGGCCCGGTAGATCGCATTCTCGCCGAGATGCGGCGTTCCGGAATGCGCCGAGACGCCATGCACCCGCACCACTGGCCGCAGGCTGCCCTTGTGCGCGGAGAAGACGGCATTCGACGTCGGCTCGCCGATCACGGCGGCGTCGATCAGGGGATGGCCCGCGGCATAGAATTTGGCGCCTTCGCTGGCGATCTCTTCATCCGCGACGAAAACACCAAGCAGCGTCCCCGACCATGCCGTACGGTCGGCCGCAAGCATGCGCATGGCCTCCAGCATCGCCGCCAGCGGCCCCTTGCAGTCACAGGCGCCACGGCCATAGAGCCGGCCGTCCTTCTCGGTCAGGCCAAAGGGATCGGAGGACCAGCCTTCGCCGGCGGGCACGACATCCATGTGGGTGTTGAATGCGAACACCGGGCCGGCGCCGTTCTGGAGCCGCGCCACGACGTTGACGCGTCCGGGCTTGTACGCCTGCAACGCGACGTCGAAGCCGCCGGTGACCAGCAGATCGCGCAGATATTGCGCGGCGGGGGCTTCGTGACCGGGCGGATTCTGCGTGTCGATGGCAATGAGCTCTGCGAGTTCGCGCTTCATACGGGCGACATCGGGAGATGTAGGCATCAACGGGCTCCGGATATCAGGGTCAGTGAAGAATCTGATCGAGAAAGCGGCGCGTTCGGTCGTTGACCATGCCGCCAAAGAACTGGTCGCTCGGGGCACTCTCGATGATCTCGCCGCTTTCCATGAACACGATCCGGTCGGCGGCGCGTTTGGCAAACCCCATCTCGTGGGTGACGACGATGCTCGTCATGCCCTCGGCGCTGAGGGCCGCCATGACATCGAGCACCTCACGGATCATTTCCGGATCGAGCGCGGAGGTTGGCTCATCGTACAGCATCAGCTTCGGCCGCATCGCGAGCGCGCGCGCAATGGCGACGCGCTGCTGCTGGCCACCGGACAGCTCGTCCGGGAAGGCGTCGGCTTTCTCGGGGATCTGCACCTTGCGCAAGAGGTCGACCGCGATGTCATGGGCATCGGCCCGGCTCATTCCGAGGATCTTCACCGGCGCCAGCATGACGTTCTCGGCTGCCGAGAGGTGGGCAAACAGTTCGAAATTCTGGAACACCATGCCGATCTGCCGGCGCAGCAGATGCGCGGTGCGCCGGGCGCGCGTGATGTTCTCGCCTTCGAAGAAGATGTCGCCGCTGTCGACCGTCTCCAGCAGGTTGACGCAACGCAGCAGCGTCGACTTGCCGGACCCTGATGGCCCGATCACAACAAGCGTCTCCGACGGATCGACCGTCAGCGTGCAGGTCTTCAGGACCTGCGTCGCGCCGAAGCTCTTGTTGATGCCGACGATTTCGAGAAGGTGCTGCATCCCAGTTATCGCACCGCCAGCGCCTTCGACGTCCCGAGCATCCGCTCGGTCAGCGAAAGCCGCCGCATCCGTTGCCGCTTCTTGGGGTCGAGCACGGTCTCCAGCAGGATCTGCAGGCCCATGAAGGCCGTGGTCATTGCGAGATAATAGATACCGGCGGCGGTCAGCGCTTCGAAATAGCGGAAGTCCGCGCTCGCCGTCTGGTTCGCGACCAGCAGCAGCTCCTCCACGGCAATCACCGAGACCAGCGCGCTGAGCTTCAGCATGCCGATCATCTGGTTGCCGATCGGCGGCAACACGATCCGCGCGGCCTGGGGAATCACGACGTAGCGCATCATCTCGGTCCTGGTCATGCCGAGCGCGAGACCGGCGGTACGCTGCCCTTTCTTGACGGCCTGAAGCCCCGACCGCAGGATCTCCGCCATGTAGGCGCCCTCGTTCAGCGACAGCGCCAGCACCGCGCAGACAAAGGCCGACAGCCTGATGCCGAACGACGGCAGGACGTTGTAGATGAAGATCACCTGAAACAGCACGGGCGTGCCGCGGAACAGCCAGAGATAGGCCAGCGTCACCACGGCGCCGATCCGGGTCTGGCTCTCCTGGATCAAGGCAAGCACGAGACCGATCAGGACGCCGAAGACGAGCGAGGCAATCGTCAGCAGCAGCGTCATCTCCGCGCCGTGCAGGAAGTTCGGCGATGTCAAATATTTCAGGACGAGTTCGATGGACACCGGCAGGCTCCCTTAATCGAACAGCGACACCGAGGCAGGAAATTTCCAGGTTTCGATCAGTTTCTTATAGGAGCCGTCGGCAACGATCTCCTTCAATGCGGCCTCGACCGCGGATTTCATCGCGGTGTCGCCCTTGCGCACCGCCATGCCGATCTGCGTGTTGGCCTCGAACTCCGCGCCCGCCACCGCGTAGACGCCGGGCACCTTGTCCATCAGTTCGACCACACCAGGCGTGGCGTTGAACAGGACATCGGCCCGTGCCTGCCGGAGCGTGAGCGCGGAATCCTGCGCGGTTGGCAGCGTCATCACGTTGATCGCGGCGAGCCCCTTGTCGCGGCAGCGCTTGTCGTCCTGTCGAGCATAGGTTTCCTGGATGCCGCCGAGCGTGACGGCGATGGTCTTGCCGCACAGGGAATCGTCGCGGCCGGTGATCTTGGCGGGATTGCCCGCCTGCACAACAACCAGCGTGCCGATCTTGAGATAGGGGACGAAGTCGACCTGCGCCGCACGCTGCTCGTTGATGTACATCGCGGAATTGATGATGTCGGCGCGGCCGCCTTGCAGCGCGACGATCAGCCCTTTGAACTCCATGTTCATCGGCTTGGCCTCGACGCCGAGCTTCTTGCCGAGCAGGCCGATCATGTCGATGTCGAAGCCGGAGAGCTTGCCGTCCTTCTGAAACTCGAACGGCGCGAAGGTGCCGGCGACGCCGTAGGTCAGCGCGCCCTTCTCGACCAGCGTGGCCGACGAGAGATCCGCCGCCATCACCGACCCCGACAGGCAAAGCGACAGGATTCCGCAGGCAAGGCGCAAACGAGACATGGGTAACCCCTGTGGCTTGATTGTTTTATTGTTGGTTATTATACAATCCTTGCCGCGTTTGAGGTCAAGCCCGATCAGCGAGCATCGCTGGCTAAGCTTTAATCAGCATAGGTTTTGGCCGAAATCGTGGCTTGAGGTCATTGTATCGTAAGTTGCAACTCGTACTTCAGGACGGATCCCAGAGCCTCCCGCCATGGCGCGGTCAACCCAACAAACCCGCTTTCGCCTCGCCAACCAGATTCTGGATGTCATCAGGGACGCCAAGCTGGAGCCCGGCCATCATCTGCGCGAGCAGCAGCTCGCTGATCTCATCGGCGTCTCAAGGACCCCGATAAGGTCGGCGCTGGACCTGCTTGCCGACCGCGGCATCGTCGAGACGCGAAAGAACCATGGCTTCTTCCTGCGCAAGCCGTTCGACTCGCTGCATCGTATCGAGATCGAGGTGCCGTCGACGGCCGAAGAGAAGCTCTACGCAAAGCTGGTTCGCGACCGGCTCGAGCATCGCATTCCCAACTCCATTACCCAGAGCGAGATCGCGCGCCGCTATGATGTGGACCGCGTCGCGCTCGCGCGCACCCTCTCCCGTCTTGCCGAAGACGGCCTCATCGCACGCAAGCAGGGCCATGGCTGGGCGTTCCTGCCGACGCTCGACTCCCTCGTCTCGCTCCGCGCCAGCTACGAGTTTCGCCTGACGATCGAGCCCTCGGCCTTTCTGCTCGCGACTTTCAAGCCGGATCCCGCCGCCATCGAACGGATGCGCCTGCAACACCTTTATCTGGCCTCGCACCCCGACATCGCATCCGTCTCCAGCACGCAACTGTTCGAGACGGATGCGGCATTTCACGAGATGTGCGCCGAGTTCTGCGGCAACGCCTTTTTTGCCCAGGCCATCCAGTACCAGAACCGGCTGCGGCGCCTGCTCGAGTTCGGCAGCTATTTCGACGGCCGCCGCGTCCGCGAATGGTGCCGCGAGCACCTCGCCATCATCGAATCCATTGCGGCGGGCAATCTGACCGAGGCCTCGATCCGCATGCGCGCGCATCTGGAGCAGGCCTTCATCTCCGCCCAGGCCGCGGCGCGCTGATCAAACCAGGACGATTCACGCCGTCAGCGGATCTCGTTGACATAGTGATGATGCGCGGTTGTCGCGCGGTGCTCGCTGAGGAGCGCCAGTGATCCGGCCTGATCATATGCTTCTTCGCGAATGACCAGAACGGCACTTGGCGATCGCAAGCCGAGCAGCCGCCGGTCTTCCGCGCTCGCCAGTTCTGCCAGCAATTTTTCGCGGACCGCTGAAATGCGGATGCCATAGACATCGAGCAGATGCAGATAGAGCAGCGCCGGCACACGTGTCGGCACTGAGGGGAAATCGGGCACGCGACGCGCAACCAGGCTGATGCGTGAATGCATGACCGGTACGCGGCCGACGCGCCGGATACGGCGGAGATGCAGCAGCGGTTCCCCGGCCGCCTCCGAGAACAGCACGGCCTCCTCGGAACTTGCCGGCCGCATCGCCAGCGACAGCACTTCGGGCGTCGAGCGCTGCAGGCTTCCGTTCTCTCCGTGCAGCCGGAAATACTGAAAGAAGAAGCGAAGGCTGTGCTGTGGCGCGCGGCCGGTGACGACCGTTCCGGTCTTGCGACGGCGCACCAGCATGCCGTCGGCCGTCAGGTCCGCCAGCGCGCGGCGCATGGTACCGACCGCAACGCCATAGCGCGCTGCAAGCGCAACCTCGCCCGGCAAGACAGTACCGGGGGATAATTCGCCGACGAGGATCGCCTCGGCGATCTGCCGCTTGACGTGCTCGTACAGCGGAATCGGCAGGCTCGAGGACCCGCCGGTCGCTGCCTTTGCCTGTTTGCCGGTCACATGTGCCTCATTCTTTGGAATTGACAGCAGTCGGCGTCCATCGTCTATTTCTTTATAGAATATAGAAATTGACCATCGCAAATGAATTCGCCTCTACCGACCCTGGCCGCCGGCTTTGCCGAGATCGAACGCACCGCCGAAACTGCGGTCGACGATCTCGCGCGGATGATTTCGGTGGACACGAGCTTTCCGCCCGGTGCGGGCTACGACGCATTTGCCGGGCTGATGGAAAGCGTCGTCGCATCGCTCGGCCTGGAATGCCGGCGTGTCGCAGTGCCCGAGAAATTGTGGCACGTCGACGGCGGCCCGGCGCACGGCGCGCGCACCAATCTCATCGCACGCCGCCGCTCCGGCAAGCCAGCGCTGGGGTTATATTTCCACGTCGATACCGTGCCTGCTTCGCCCGGCTGGACAACCGATCCGCTGCAATTGACGCGCGATGGCGACCGGCTGATCGGCCTTGGCGTCGCCGACATGAAGGGCACCATCGCCGCCGTGCTGCTGGCGCTACGCGCTGCCGACAGAACCGGTCTGCCACTCGGCTACGATCCGATGCTGCTGCTCTGCACCGACGAGGAAGGCGGGCTCTATCCCGGCATACGCTATCTCGCCGAGCAGGGCTTGTTGGACGGTCACATCCTCAACTTCAACGGCGCGGCTGCGCCACGCATCTGGGCCGGCTGCTTCGGCCTGTTCACGCTTCTGGTGAAAGTCCACGGCAGGACGGTTCATGCGAGCGAGGCCGCGCGTGCAGGCGCCGGCGCCAATGCCATCGAGGCCGCATTGCCGATCCTCAATGCGCTCGCCGCCTTGAAGCCGGAGATCGCAAAGCGCATCTCCGCCCTGCCCGCCCCGCCAGGCGCGACGAGTCCGCTCGCCGCGCAGCTCGACATCTCCGCTGCGCATGGCGGCCAATGCGGCGGCCAGATTCCCTCGCAGTTCGAGATCCTCCTCTGCCGCCGCTACGCGCCAGAAGAGGATTTTTCCGCCGCGCGCCGCGAGATCGAGGATGCGATCCGCAAGGCCGCAGCCCACGCCGAGATCGAGATCGCTCTCACCGGTCATTTGATGCCGACGTCGGATCCGACTGGCCCGCATTGGCCGCGCTGGCAGGGAGCGCTGTCGGCCGGGTTCGGCTACGCGCCCGACGACTTCGCCAAATGGGGCGCGACGAGCTGCTCCGACTTCGGCTGGGTGCAGGCGACCGGCATGCAGGAGATCCTACTGACGGGCCTTGGCCGGCCAGACAGCCGCATTCACGCCCCCGGCGAATTCACCACACTCACTGACATCGTCGCGCTGGCGAAGTCGGTCCTTGCCTATCTGTCCGCAGAATTCCGTCCCGATCTTTCGCCCGAAGCAACCGCCATTCGCTAACTCGAGGAGCTCACTCCTATGCTGTCCGTCACCCGCCGCCTCTTTCTTGCCGGGACCGCCATCAGTCTCGTTACCTTGCCCAGGGCCGCCATCGCCGATACCCCCAAGCGCGGCGGCGTGCTGCGGATGTCGCTGGACCAGGCGGCGTCGGTGATTCATCCGATGCTGGCGCGGGTCAATCCGGAATATCTCGTCACCGAACTGCTCTACTCCAACCTGACCCGGCTGAAGCCCGACATGACCGTCGAGCCGGACCTCGCGATCTCCTGGGAGCCGAATGCGACAAGCACGGAGTGGATCTTCAAGCTACGCCCTGGCGTGACGTTCCACGACGGCTCGCCGCTGACGTCGGAAGACGTCGTCGCCAGCATCAATGCCATCCTCGATCCGAAGACCGCCTCCCCCGGCCGCACCAATGTCGGCCCGATCAAGGAGGTCGCGGCGATCGATCCCCTGACCGTCAAGTTCACGCTCTCCGGCGCCTACGCCGACCTGCCGGTGGCTCTGACCTATCTCAACGCGCGTATCGTCCCAGCCAAGGTCATCGCATCCGACCTCGCCAGCCTGTCGACGACGGCAAACGGCACCGGGCCGTTCAAGCTCGTATCCTATGAGCCGGACCGGAAGATCGTCGTCGAACGCAATGCCGCCTACTATGACCCGACCCGGCCTTACCTCGACCGCGTCGAGTTGCTCGTCTACCCGGACCGCACCGCCGAAGCCTCGGCAATGATATCAGGCGAGATCGACCTGCTGCTGACGACGACGCCCGGCGAATATGAGCGCCTTGTGAAGGCCGGCGGCGTCAAGGCGCTGCGCACGCCCTCCGGCCAATTCCTCAATATCAACCTCGGATGCGACCAGAAGCCATTCAACGACATCAGGGTCCGCCAGGCCCTCGCATTGGCGGTCGACCGCGAGGCGACTGTCGGTTTCGTCGCCGGCGGCTACGGAACGCCGGGCAATGACACGCCGCTGAACTCCGCCTATCACTTCTACAAAAATATCCCGCAGAAGAAGCCCGATATCGCCAAGGCGAAGCAGCTTCTGGCCGAGGCGGGTTATCCCAACGGTATCGATCTGACGCTGATCGCCTCCGACAGGCCAACCACTCGCACCCAGCTCGGCGTCGCGGTTCGCGAAATGGCCGCCGCGGCCGGCTTCCGCATCAACGTGCAGACGATGCCGCACGCGACCTATCTCGACCAGGTCTGGAAGAAGGGGAACTTCTACGTCGGCTTCTACAACATGCAACCGACCGCAGATGCGATCTTCAACCTGCTCTATACCTCCAATGCGACCTGGAACGAGACCCGCTGGAACAACAGCGAGTTCGACACCGTCATCAATGCCGCCCGCGTCGAGACCGACGAGACAAAGCGTGCCGCGCTCTATGCCAAGGCGCAGGAGCTGATGAACACGGAGGTCCCCACGGTGATCTCGGCGTTCTTCGATCTTCTTGCCGCCCAGCGCGCCTATGTCGAAGGTTACGTACTGCATCCGCGCGGCTCTGTGTTCCGCCTCGACATGGTCTCGCTCGGCACCGGCGCGCCGAAGCGCGCCTGACGCCGGAGACATCGGGTGTCACTCACCTGGCTTGCGCGCCGTCTGCTGCTGATGGCCTACACCGTCATCGTGGTCTCGATGCTGGTGTTCGCCATTACGCAGATTCTGCCGGCCGACGCGGCCCAGTCGCTGCTTGGTGAGAACGCAACGCCGGAGATGCTGGCCGCGCTCAGGGCAAGGCTCGGGCTCGGCGATCCGGCCTGGCAGCAATATCTGCGCTGGGCCGGCCACGTCTTCAGCGGCGATTTCGGCATCTCGATGCGGACGAGCCGGCCCGTCGGTCCGGATATGCTGACGGCGCTGTCGCGCTCGCTGCTGCTCGCGGCGGCGTCGATCCTCGTCACGCTCGTCGTCGCCGTGCCGCTCGGCGTGGTGGCGGCTCTGCGGCAAGGCAAGCTCACGGACACCGGCGTCAGTCTCATCGCCTATCTCGGGGTCTCACTGCCCGAATTCGTCACCGCAACGCTGCTTGCGCTGCTGCTGGCCGACACGCTGCATTGGCTGCCGGCAACCGGCTACGTCTCGCTACTGGAGGATTTCGGCGACGGCATCCGTCATCTGGCACTGCCGGTCCTGACCATCTCGGTGATCCTCATCGCTCACGTGATGCGCATGATGCGCTCCGAGACGCTCGATGTACTGAAATCGGACTACATCCGCGCCGCACGTCTGAAGGGCTTGCCGGAACGTACCGTGCTGTTCCGCCACGCGCTCCGCAACGCGCTGCTGCCGGTGGTGACGATCATCGCATTGGATGTCGGCTATCTGCTCGGCGGCATCATCGTGATCGAGGAGATTTTTGCCATTCCCGGGATCGGGCGCGCGTTGATGGTTGCCATCACCACGCGCGATCTGCCATCGATCCAGGCAGGCGCATTGATCATGGCGGTCACCTACGCCATCACCAACACGCTTGCCGATATGGCCTACGCCCTTCTCGACCGGCGGATCCGCTATGACTGATCTGTTCATCCGCCTGATCCGGAGACCGCAGGGGCTCGTCGGCGTCACGCTGCTGGCGCTCATTGCCATTGCCTGTCTGTTCGGGCCGGCGCTCGCACCGTACGCGCCGGAGAAGATCGACTTTCTCGGCCGGTTTCGCGCACCCGGTTGGCAGAACTGGCTTGGCGCGGATCAATTCGGCCGCGACATCCTGAGCCGCCTGATGGTCGGCGCGCGTTCGACCGTACCGATGGCACTGATCGCGACCCTGGCCGGCAGCGCAGCTGGCGCGATCATCGGCGTCGGCTCGGCCTATCTCGGCGGCCGGACCGACGAGGCCATCATGCGCACCAACGATGCCGTGATGGCGATCCCGGGCCTTCTGATGGCCCTGCTCCTGGTCTCGACGCTGGGCAACGGCGCCGGCAACGCCGTCGTCGCCATCGCGGTCGCCTTTGCACCTGGCATGGCGCGCATCACCCGCTCGGTCGCGCTCAACATACGCAATCAGGACTATGTCAAGGCGGCCATCGCGCGCGGCGAAGGCGCGGCGTGGATCATCTTCCGCGAGATGCTGCCCAATGTGATGGCGCCGATCGTGATCGAATCCACCATCCGCGTATCCTTCGCCGTCATGCTGTTCGCAACGCTCAGCTTCCTTGGCGTCGGCGCCCAGCCACCTGCATCCGAATGGGGGCTCATGGTGGCGGATGCCCGCCAATATATGTACCAGGCGCCGTGGGGTCTGATCGCACCGTCCGCAGCGATCGCGCTCACCGCCATCGCCTTCAACCTCCTGGGCGACGGCCTTCGCGACGCTCTCAATCCGAAGGATGAGCGGTGACCCCGGCGCTGGCCATCAGGAACTATACGCTCGACTATGTGACGGCCGCCGGACCGGTGCGCGTGCTGCACGACATTTCGCTGGAGGTCAGGCCGGGCGAGGTGCTGGGCCTCGTCGGGGAATCCGGCTCCGGCAAGAGCTCGCTCGCATGGGCGCTGATGCGCCATTTGCCCGACAATGCCCGCGAAATCTCAGGCTCCCTGCTCCTCGGCGACACCGACCTCCAAAGCCTGAGCCCCAAGGAACTGACCAATATCCGGGGACGCCGCCTCGGCATGGTGTTCCAGGATCCGTCGACCGCGCTCAACCCGACGCTCACCATCGGTCGGCAGGTGACGGAGACGCTGATCCAGCATCGCGGCCTCGGCCAACGCGAAGCGAATGCACTCGCCATCGACCTGCTTGGTCATGTCGAGCTGCGCGACCCCGCTGCGATTATGCGGCGCTATCCACACGAGATCTCCGGCGGCGAGAAGCAGCGCGTCATCATTGCCACGGCGTTCGGTTGCCGCCCTGACGTCATTCTTTTCGACGAGCCGACCACGGCACTCGACGTCATCACCGGCGCCCGCATCCTCGAACTGTTTGCCCGGCTGCGCGAGGAAACCGGCGTTGCCGCGCTCTATATCTCCCATGATCTTGCGCTCGTGACCCGGGTTGCCGACCGGGTCGCAGTGCTGAAACGCGGCCATCTGGTGGAGCAGGCCCCAGCAGCTGATATCTTCCGCGCGCCACGCCATGCCGATACGCAGGCCCTCGTCCAGGCCGTGCCGAGGCCGGAACGGCGCCTCGTTCACGACAAGTCAGGCGACGACGTTCTTCTCGCGGCCTCAGACATCGAAGTTCACTACGGCCGAGCCAGCCTGTTCGGCCATGCACCGCCGCCTGCGACCAAACGCGTCGGCCTCGACGTGCGGACCGGAGAGATTCTCGGCCTCGTCGGCGAATCCGGATCGGGCAAATCCTCAGTCGCACGCGCGCTCACCGGCCTCGCACGCTTCTCGGGGAATGTCCGCTTCAACAATCGTGTGATCACGGGCGCGCGCGACATGAACGCGGCCTATCGCCGCGACGTGCAGATCATCTTCCAGCATCCAGATGCCTCGCTCAATCCGCGTCAGAAGATCAGTGAAATCCTGTCGCGTCCCCTGAAGCTTTATGGCGGCAATGCGGCCGAGATTTCCCGCCTTCTCGAGCAGGTTCGCCTGCCCGCTTCCTATGCCGGTCGCTGGCCGCACCAGCTTTCGGGCGGCGAGAAGCAGCGCGTCGCCATTGCACGGGCCTTTGCCGCACGGCCGAAGCTCGTGATCTGCGACGAGATCACCGCGCCGCTGGATGTTTCCGTGCAGGCGCAGATCATCGAACTGCTGCTGGCGCTGCGCGCCGCGACCGGAACGGCCTTTCTCTTCATCACCCACGATCTCAACCTTATCCGTCAAATCGCTCACCGCATCGCCGTGATGCGCCAGGGCGAAATGGTCGACCTGTTGCCGATCGAGGATTTCGACGCGGATCACGTTCATCCCTATACAAGCGAACTGATGGCCGCCTCCCCCGTGCCGGTCGGCTGACGACAAGGAATTACTGCCATGGATCACGATAAGCTTCTCGCCCGGATCGACGTGCCCGCTGCCCTCGACCTGCTGTCACGCATGGTGCAGCACAAGAGCTACTCCAAATCGGACGGCGAGAAGCAGCTCGCCTCCTACATGGCCGGCCGCATGCGTGAGATCGGCCTCGACACCGAGCTCTCGCCGTTCGGCAATGAGGGCCGGGTCAATGCGGTCGGCCGCTGGCAAGGTACGGGCGGCGGCAAGAGCCTGATGTTCAACGGCCATCTCGACACCAACCCGGTGACCGAGGGCTGGACCGTCGATCCCTGGGCGGGCAAGGTTGACGACGCCTTCATCTATGGCATCGGCGTCTCCAACATGAAGGCCGGCGACGCGGCCTATTTCTGTGCGGTGAAGACACTGATCGACGCCGGCGTTAGACTCCGGGGCGACGTCATCCTCACCTACGTCGTTGGCGAGCTGCAGGGCGGGGTCGGCACCTACTCGCTGGTCGAACAGGGGCTCCGCGCCGACTATTTCATCAATTCAGAGCCGACCGATCTGAAGGCGATGACCATGCACGCCGCAGCGTTCATGTTCATCATTGAGCTGACCGGCAATACCCGCCATCTGTCCAAGCGCGAAGAGGCCGTCGATACGATCACGGCGGCGTGCGATCTCATTCCGCGCCTCAATGCGATGAAGTTCTCGGGCGCACTCTCGCCGGAACATGAACGGATCAATCGCGTCCATGTCGGCGTCGTCCACGGTGCGCTCGGGCGCGAGCTGCACGAATGGCGTACGCCCCAGGTCGCGGATTTCCTGCGGATCAAGGGCTCGGGCCGCTATGCACCGGGACAGACCGAGTCCGGCGCGATGGCGGACATGCGCCGCGAGCTCGATGCGCTTGAAGCACGTTTTCCCGGGCTCAAGGCCGAAATCATGTCGGAGGACCGCGCCGGCGTGCCGACCATGCCGCCATTCGAGGTGGCACGCACCAGCCCGATCGTCGCGGCTGTCAACCGCGCCTATCGCGCGGTGCGCGGCGAGGAGCAGCCGACGGGCGCCGTTGCGCCGAGCTGCTTCTACGGCACAGACGCCGGTCATCTGCATTATTTCGGCGGGATGGAAGGCGTCGTCTGCGGCCCCGGCGGCCGCTACAACACCATGCCCGACGAGCGGGTCGACATCGTCGACTTCGTCGACATGATCCGCATCTACATGCTCGCCATCCTGGAGATTTGCGCCTAGGCGCGCTCGAAAGCGCGCATCTGCTCCCTTGAGGATGAAAGACGATGTTGTTTCCGATCGACGAATATGACGCACGCGTCAAGCGCGTCCGCGAGCGGATGGCAGCTCGCAATCTCGATGTCCTGATCATCGACCAGAGCGAGTTCCTCGGCTATCTCACCGGCTTCCTGATCTCCGAGAACATGTATCGGGCCTGCCTGCTGCCGCGCGATGGCGAGCCGATCATGATCCTTCGCGCCGTCGACCTCGGCCCGTTCACCGAGAGCTCGTGGCTGTCGCGCTCCGTCGCCTTCGCCGATTGGGAAGACCCGATCAAGGTACTGGCCGACACCATCCGCAGCCTCGGCTGCGCGAAGGGCCGCGTCGGACTGGATGAAGACTCCTATTGCATGCCCCTCTCGCGCTTCAAGCACCTGTCGGCGCAACTGCCGGAAGCGCGCTTTGCCGACTTCTCCGGCGTGATGGCCGAGCTCCGCGCCAGGAAGAGCGCAAGGGAGATCGCCGTGCTTCGGCGCGCCGCAGGGATCGGTGACCTCGGCATTGAAGCCGCTGTGAAAGCATCCGGTGAAGGCCGATCGGCCCGCGACGCAGCTGCGGCCGTCTATCAAGTGTTCATGCAGGAAGGCGCCGACGCGGCGCGCGCGGGCATCATTACCGCCGGTGTCGGCAACGCCTTCTTGCACGGCGGGCTGACCAGCGCGCCACTCGCCGAAGGCGACATCCTGCATATGGAGCTGTTGCCCTATATCGACGGCTACAGCGCCCGCCTGATGCGATCGGCCGTGATCGGAGAGATCGATCCGCGTCGGTCGCAGCTCGCCCGCCGCCTGATCGAGATCCAGGACAGGCAGTTCGATGCGATGAAACCGGGAGCCAGCGCCGCCGACGTCGACGCATTGGCAAGAAACGCCATGCTCGCTGATGGCCTGAGGCCCGACTATCCCAACATCACCGGCTATTCGCTTGGCTGCTATCCGGCCCACACACCGCGCACCAGCGACTTCTCGCGCATCTTCCTGCCCACCGCGGACTGGACGCTCGAAGAGGACATGGTGTTCCACATGTATGTTTCGGCCGACGGTCTCGCGCTGAGCGAGACCGTGCTGATTACGGCAACCGGACACGAGTGCCTGACGCGTGCGCCGCGGCGGTTGTTTCAGGTCTAGCTAGCGCACCGAGACCTCGTCCTTTCGACAGCCGCGATATCAACGCGGCGGGATCAGGGCACGCAGGACATCCGGCTTCCAGGCCTGTCTTGCGCTGTCGAAGGCTGCGAAATCATGGTCGAACTGCCAATAGGCCCATGACCAGCCGAGCCGGTCGGCGCTTCTCGCCACGAACGACAAATATCTCTGGCGGCTCTCGGATGGCGCACGCTCGTACACCCCGAACTCACCGAGATAGATGGAGCGCTTCTCCTTCTCGGCCCAGAGACTCATCTTCTTGAAGTCGGCCGCAGCCTTCGCTTCGTCGTCCGGACTGCCCCAATCCAGCGGCCCGATCCGCGAAAACGTCCGCGACCACGGTGCACCTTGATGCGTGAATTTTATCGGCGCGTAATAGTGAAACGTGACGATAAGGTTCCTATCATCAGCGGGGAGAACCAGCGCGTCGACAGGGATGTCATCCGTGTTGAGAACGGCGGCAATGACCGACCGCCCGGGATTGGTGCGACGGATGATTTCAAGGCATTCGTTGAGAAGTGAATTCCAGTCGGCGGACGTCATTTGTCCGCCGGGCTCATTCAAGATTTCGAAGACCAGCGCCGGATATTTTCCGGCGTAGCGTTCGGCGATCTGACGCCAGAACGCCCTGAGCTTTTCGGCACAACCGGCAACGTCGCGCTGACAAAGGTGCGTGTCGTGCTCGTCAACGATCGGAATGAGGTTCCGCGCAAGAACTTCCTCGATGACGGCATCAAGTCGCCTCAGGACGATCTCGTCGAGTACATTCCCGGCGCCCATGAACTTGAAGCCGAAGAAATTGATCCTGACATGCGAGAACCCGGCGCGCTTGATGGCCGTCAGATTGTCCAGGCGAAATGGCGCGTTCTGACCACCTTCCCAGATCCCGTCATAGCCGAGAATATTGATGCCGCGCCCCAATTTCAGCACGTCACGCGAAGCGCCCTGCTCTGCCCCATGGGCAAACGAGAACAGCGACGCCAGGAAGAATGCCGCGGCCGCGAGACTGAGGCTTATCGGCCAGCGAGCACAAATCGCGGTCATCTTGCTTCCATTCCAGAGACTAGAAATCGGCCCGCGGCACCGGTCTGCACGTCGCGAAGAAGAACGCCGCCAGAAGCACCGACGTGAACGTCGTCGAGCGAAGGAACATCGTCTCCGTAAAATTGGTCTGAAAGCTGAGGACGACAAATCCGATGATGAGCGCGCAGTGCGCCCGGTCGATCGCTCGGGCGGAAATCAGGTGGAGAATCTTGTTCGAGAACAAAAGGACGCTTCCGGCAAACAGCACATAGCCTAGAAATCCGGTTTCGATCAGGATCGCGATGTAGCCGCTGTGGTAATTGTCGAGCACCCAGCCATGGTTCTGCTCGAAATAATCGTAAATCGACGGAATCGTCCAGAAGCCGTTGATCCCGAAGCCGAGCAGCGGCGCGTCGTCGAAATGGCTGATGGCGTAGTGCCAGATGAACGTCCGCTCGGTCAAATCAATGGTCGCATCGCCGACATGGATCGCGTCATAGCCCGTCGTGTAGAAGTAAAGGATCAGCGCGGCGGCCAGCAAGCACATGACGAACGGCAGGACCGCATAGAGTCGCATACAGGTGATCGACCACATCGAGGTCACGAGCAGGGCACAGGCGACCAGGGCAACAGCACCGGCACCTCGCGATTCCGACGCAAGGACGCATGTTGACGCCAGCAGGAACATCACGAGGAAAGTCAGCCACCCCTGCCCCCTCAGCTTCAGATAGCAGGCGAAGAACATCAGATAGGCGCCGACGAAACCGAGGCTCTGCTTCGATTCATATACGCCTTGCCATTGACCATTGTGCATCCAGCTATGGTCTATCCCGATATCGGGCGCGGCAAGCGCACAGAAGGCCGACGCGGCGACCAATATGAAGAGCCCAAAGGCCGTGGCCCTGATGACCACGTCCATGTCGATGCGTGTGATCAGGCAGAATGCACCGAAGGTCGTCATCGCGAGCGCCGCGCTCTTCATGATCGCTGCGGCATTCAGGCTGGTCCAGAACACGGAGATGACGGCGAGAGTGTAAAACGCGACCAGCACGGTCAGATCGGGGTTGAACTGCAGCCGCAGGCACGGACGCACGAAGGCACTTGCGTAGATGAGCACGCTCCACATCAGGATCGCGACGGCCTGTTGCAGATAGGTCAGCTCCGCCGGCAGCAATGCGGAGTTGAAGGTACCCATCGACACAATGACGTTGATGGTGATCGAACAGCCGATCGCAGCCCGGGCAATCTTCTCGACGCCAACGCTGCGCGTCTTCCAGATCGCGCTCTCGGGTGCCCCGGAATCCACCTCGGTCTGCAGGCTGGCCATGAACTGACCTTCCTTAAACGCGGTTAATTATTTGCTAGCGCGGATTGGACGCCCCACGCGGCTGCCAAATCTTAAGAGTTCGGTAACGATATGAGCCTGGCTCAATGCATTAGTCCAAATCGGACCCCGTCGGTATCTCGCTCCTCACTCCCCTGCTATAAAACCTCGGCTCCGGCTCGATCGGCATTCCCGACTATGTGATTTCCCTGGTTACGCATGAAAACGCCCAGCAACACGTTCGATATCGCCGTCGAGCCGGCATTCGACTTCCTGTCCCCGGAATATGCAGAGTTGTTCGACGGCTCGGCCGCCACCGCGTTCCAGCATCCGCTCTGGCTGCATAGCCTTTACACGAGGCTCGCGTCTCATGTCGGGGCAACCCCTCTGGTTGTCGTGGCGCGCCACCGCGCGACGGGTGCCCCTGCGATGGTACTGCCCTTGCTCCGGATCCGGCGTGGTCCGGTGCGGACTGTCGAATTCGCCGACCTCCGCGTCTCCGATTATCTGGCGCCGGTTTGCAGCACGAAGGTGTTTGCCGATTTGCTTGGGGACACGGATGCATGTGAGGAGATTCGCCACCTCATCCGCCCCTTCGACCTGATCCGAATGACCAAGCTGCCGGACGGGCGGCTTCCGATCGAGAACCTTCTGGCCGCGCCCCGCCGCCTAGCGATGGACACGAACGCATACGCGACCGTTCTGGTTGCTCCGTTCGAACAATGGCGGACCAGCGCACTGGATCGCTCCTATCAGAAGGAGCTCGCAAAGAAATATCGACAGCTCCAGAAGAAGGGCGCGCTGAGCTTCTCATGCTGCGATGACAGCGCCGCCGTCCTCGACGCACTCGACGTGATGAGGAGGTTCCGCGGTCCGCGCTTTCGGTCGCAAGGCGACGGAGACCTGCTCCAGCGTCCCGAATATTACGACTTCTATTCCGACGTGGCGGTGCGCGGCCTCGGCTCCCTCGTTCGGCTCTATGCCATGAAGATGGATGGCCAGGTGATCGCCGCCGTGCTCGGATTGCGCCATCGTGACAGCTTCCTCGTCATCATGAGTGCCTTCGATATTGACGGGTACAAGAGCCAGTCCCTGGGCGCGTTGATGTTCGAGCAGGTGGCGAGGGATTGCATCGAGCGCGGCGACCAGATGCTCGATTTCACCATCGGTGACGAGCCGTACAAGAAATTGTTCGGCGCGCAGCCTTCGCCGATGTGGGCGGTCACGCAGGCCGGCAGCACCACCGGCGCCATATCCCTGTTCGCACTGAAGCAGGCGCCATGGCTCAAACTGGCGGCCAAGCGGATATCGGAGTTCCGGCTCTCGCCGACCCGCACGTCAACGCCCACCAGCTGACCGCTGCGATGCGCCGCCGGGCGCAGCACTCAGGCCCGCAGCGCGCTTCGGACCTGCGCGAGCCAACCTGGCCGCATTTGATCGACCCGATGGGTGATATGACGCCGCAGGAAATGCAGCCGTCGCCGCATGTCCCAGCTGATGTCGTCGCGGGACGTCAGGGCCTGGCGGAAGCGAGCCATCTTCAGCGATTGCTGGTCTGCCGCGATCTTGTCGGGGTCCGAATAGAATTGCGATATCTTCTCAGTGCCCATGCCCGCAGTTGCAAGCCAGCGCGGCGCATATTCGTTGCAGAGGCGCTCGACATCCACCAACAGGCGGGCAACACCGGTTCCTGCAGCGGGACAATTGGTTTGAAACGCATCGCCGATCAGCACGATTCCGGGCTGGAGGTGTCCTTCGACGACGGACAGGTCCATCACCCAATTCTGCACCCGGTCGGTCACGCGGAAATCGCCGAGAAAGGGCTGCAATCCCGGCAACAACCGCAGCAGTGTCGCTTCCGTGTCGCGACGCAGATCGCGCATGACCGGATCGGTCGGGTCGCGAAACATGAAGAGATTTGCCCGCATGCCGGCACGCACCGGAAACAGGCTGAGATAGTCGACGCCATCTGCCGTGCGCTCGCCGTAGCAGGTCAACGCCTCGAAATCGAAGGGTGCGCCATTCCGGCGGACAATCGTGAAACCGAACGAAACCGAATGGCGCTCGGCCAGTACATGCCGCTTGATGCCGAGCTTGTAGCCGAGCGCTCCGGCCATGCCCGTAGCCAGCACGACAAGGCGCGCGTCGAGGCGCCTTCCGGACGCAAGTTCGAGATGCTGGATATCATCGCTACCGCCGATCGCGGTGACTTCGTCGACGATCAGGCTGGACAGATCGGGCAGCTGGCTGCGCGCCATGGCCACGAGATCGGCATAGGGGAGCCCGTAGGCCTGGCCGACGCTGACGTCGACCACCTTGCCCTCCCTGACATTGAGCACGCGGTCATATCGGCAACCGGCGCTCACAAGACCATCGACAAAGCCGAGCTTGCGGAACATCTCCAGTTGATGGCCGCCGATCTTCTCGACCCGAAACTCGTCCGGATGGACCGCGCGCTTGTCGACGAGCGCGACGCGGTGCCCTGCCCGCGCAAGGACCGACGCCGCAAACGAACCCGCAAGGCCGCCGCCGACAATCGCGATGTCCGCGAAGATCGCTGCGGCCCCGGCTGCGGCGATCGGATCGGTCGCGGTGCTATCCGCTGTCATGGTCCAGGCTCCCACGGTCAATGGTGGTTCCATGTGCAATTATCCCGCCTGATGTCGCATCCCAGAACCGAATGCGATCATTTCCGGCGATCGAGGTTAATGAATCCGACAGCCGATCTGGCGAGGCGATGACCCGGCACGCGTCTTGCTCAGAATGGTCGACGAGGACGGGGGCTTCTGCAATGCCGTGATGGAATGCATGACTGCGCCTTGTCAGAACGGCATTACGCCGCTGTCCGATAGAGCCGGCCTTTGCTCGATCTGGGACAACCCGAACGAAGGTGTTTCATCGTGACGCAGCGAGCCTACCACCGATCCCGGCCGCGGCCGACAGGCCTCCGAAGGCCCCCCATTAACACTCGTGATTTTCTGGCATGCTAGGTTATCGACGATATCGAAACGTGTGTCCTCAGGGGAGAGTTGCCCCTTAAATTTCCATGATCGATTCCATCATCCAGTTCATGCGGCGCGACGTGACGCGCGGTGTTGCCGGGACCATCCTCCTCAAGGTTGGGAGCGGCGCGCTTGCATTTGCGTTGTTCTCGCTGGCGGCACGGACGATGTCGCCCGATGGTTTCGGCATCTTTGCGACCTGGCTTTCGGTTGCCCAGATCGCAGCGGTGGTGGGACTGGTCGGCCAGGAATCGCTTCTGGTACGATTCCTGAACGAGTATCACGTCGGAGACAGGCCCGATCTCATCAAAGGTGTTCTCCTGTCGAGCTTCAAGCTCGCTTCCGCCGCGATGCTGATCGCGATCGGTGCAGTCGCATTGGCCGCGAGCTTGAGGGGCGATTGGTGGCTGCTGATCCTCGCGGTGTCGGCTTACACCGCCGTAAATGCCGGATTGATGCTTGGCAGCCAGATCGCGCGCTCGCTCGTCAGTATTCTCATGGGCGAAGGAAACCGCGAGTTCTTCTGGCGGGTCATCGTCGTCCTGTTTCTGCTCGCCATGTTGTTCGGTCATCGGCAGCTCGATCCCGCCGAGTTGATCGCCGTGATGACGATCGCGATGTCGGTGGGCCTCGGCGCCCAGATCATTGCGATCGTGCGCGCGCTGCCCGACTTCCATGCCACGCCCGCGCGTTCCGAGACCTCGCGCTGGCGATCGAGCGCGCTTCATTTCTGGGTCGCCTCCATCCTGGAGGCGGCAAACCAGTATTTCGACGTCATCCTGGTCTACTGGTTGCTGGATCCGGCGACCGCCGGAATCTATTTCGCAGCGTCGCGCCTGGCCAACATCTTCGCCATGCTGTCGGCTGCGCTCTACAGTTTCGGCGCGCGCCGGCTTCCTTCGCTGTATTTCAGCAAGAACCACCAAGAGTTCGAGCGGACGTTGCAGCTGATGGCGGAAGTGACTGCGCTTTGCGTCGCCGGCGGCCTCCTCCTGATCTGGGTCGGCAGCCCGTATCTTCTCAACCTGTTCGGGCCTCACTTCGCCGCGCAGCACTGGGTCCTGATCGTGCTTGCCATCGGAACGGCCATTCAGGCGGCGGGTGGCCCATCCGCGGCGATATTGCAGCTCACCGGCCATGAGCGCATCTATGTCCCCGTCGTCGCGGCGAACGTGGCACTGAGGCTGGTCGGATTTCTGGTCCTGATCCCCTGGCTCGGCGTGCTCGGCGCGGCGATCTCGGCGACCGTATCGCTGGCCCTCGCGACCATCGCGCTCAACATCCTCTGCCGGCGGCGGACCGGAGTCGATCCTTCCATTCTGGTGCTGTTGCGCTTCTCGGCATCGAAACGCCGCACCTATGCGGTCCGCGGCGCTGACACGGCCGACTAGCCGTCGATCAGCCGGCCAGGCCCAACACTTCGCCTCGACGCTGGGCCGACGTTGAATCGGCCGGCACACGATTGACGACGATCCCGGTCGGCACGCCGCCGAAGCGGGAGAGCGCAGCCGTTACCCTGCGCATTGCGGCTGAATCGACCGCATCCTCGCGAGCTACCAGCATGACCAGATCGGCGTGAGCGGCCAGCGCCGCCGCCTCAGGCTGCAACGCCAGGGACGTGGCATGGACGACGATGAGATCGAACTCGGAACGGATATCCTCCGCGGGCGACAGCTCGGGCCGCCTACCGGCACTCAGAAGCGCGTCAACACCGGGAAAGCTTGCTGTGGTCGAACCGTCCGCGTGCCCTCTGGCTTCCCCGGCTCCGGCACCGCCGAGGTCCGGCTCGACCCGGATGAGCACGCTCAGCTTTCCCCTGTTCACCGCCCACCGGTTCAGCGATCGTGCGACGGTGTTGCCGCCGGCCCGCTTGCCGACCGACATCACGAGCGCAATCTTGCCCCGCGGTACAGGCGATTTCTCCAGCCTCTCGAGCAGCGGGCGCAGATAAGGACCGAGATCGAGCTCAGCCGTCGTCGCGGACACCGGACCTTGCCAGATGTTTCTGGGCGCATCGCCAGGCACCAGGTCGGGAATACGAGCCCACACGGGCGGACGCGGCCACGCCGGCGCAGGCTGGCGCGGCGCCGGATCGGGGCTGCGAACCTCTTCGACGGCTTTGTTGTCCGACCCGCGTCCCGTGGCGGCAACGACCGCCGTCGATGTCAGCAGCGAGACGATCGCGAGAGCTGCGAGCAGCAAGGGCAGCGGTGGAAGGGTCGAACGCAGAGGTGGGATGGCGGAGGACGCAATCTTGGTCTGCGAACTCTGCAAGAGACGCTGCTCGTTCGTCGTCTTGGAGCGCGAGAGGAACTGCTCGTAGATGTTCCTGTTGGCCTCGGCGTCCCGCTGCAGTTCCTGGAGCTTCACCAGAGCCTGACCGTCGACGAGCAGCTGCGATTCAGCCGCCTTCATCTGGCTCTCCAGCGCCTTCTGCTGATCGCGCTGGGCCTCGTATTCCGACTTGGCTGTGTCGATGCCCTTGCTTCGCTCGACCTCGATCTGCCTGTTGAGATCGTTCAGCTGGCTGTACGACATCACGAGATCGGGATGGCGATCGCCGAACACCGCCCGCTTCTGCGCGATCTGGTCGTTGAGCGCCGAGCGCTGGGCGCGCAGCGCGCTCAGCAGATCCTGCTTGGCGGGCGCCTCGACATTCGCCTTCACGTCACGCTGCGCCTGCTCGTAGCGCGCTTTCGCCTCTTCGGTCCGGGCGCGCGCAGCGGCAACCTGCTGCGACAGCTCGGTCACGCGCAATTGCTGGGTCGTAGCATCCTTGCCCGCGTTGACGATCCTGTGCTCGAGCTTGAACGTGGCAACGGCATCCTCCGACGCCCTCAACCGGTCGTTCAATGTCTTGAGCCGGCCGCCGAGCCAGTCCGCCGCCTCGTCGGTCGCATCGGTGCGGTTGCGAGTCTGGCTTGCGACGAACGCTTCCGCGATCGCATTGGCATAATAAGCCGCTCGCTCTGGCCGGTTCGAGGTGAAACGGATGGCGATGACGTAAGTGAGGCCGCGACGGGAAATATCGAGACGGTTGCGGAATCTCTCAAGCAGCCGCGTCGGGTCGGTATGGCCGCCCGAAATGTCTTCGTCATCCCGAACCTTGAGCTGCTCGATCAGCGGGTTGAGAAAGCCGTCGGACTTCGCCACCTCGACCAGGCTTTGCAGCGCCGCGCTATCCTGCCCGATGCCCGGCAAAACGTCCTGGTCCGCGGTCACGCGTTGTTCGCGGGGATCGACGACGACCAGCGCGGTCGCGGCAAATCGAGCCGGGATCACCACGAGAACGACGACGCCGAGGGCGAAGATCGCAAGAGCAAGGGTCAGGATACGGCGGGCATTGTCCCGCATGAAGGTGAGTGCACCTTTAGCGGTCAGCACGCCGCCAAGACGCGCGGCGGCTCCGCCAGCCTCACCGTTCGACGCACTCCTGGTCTGCCACGACGCGGCGACACCGGTCGATCCGGAACTTATCGGCTCTGCGCCGCGACCGAACGTCATGGACTTTACTCGGATTCAACTGGCGAACACTGTTCAGTGGCCTGTGCCACCGTAAATATCTATGGTTAATCGGCAGTTACCCTCCCTCCGCGCGACGATGACCAATTGGTTAATGCGCACGCGTCACGCAGGCGGGAACTGCTGGAATTTGCCTGTGGCGATGCCCTTCCGAAGCGCGGGGCATTAACTCCGTTTATTGCTAGTCGGTGTCCGCGCGATGCCCGCATGGTAGGTACCGGGTTAAAGAAGGTGAACGTTTCATTAGCAGGTCGGGATCCGTGCTCCATTACCAACCAGGCGCAGAACTGGGCGATGCACCGAAGCTGCCTTCGACCGCAGCATCACTCGCAGGACCAGACAGCGGCGGACCAAGGCCGCACGTGCTGCTCGTGCAAACCCAGGCCGAGAACGCAGGCGCGCAGGAGATCTCGAGGCTGCTCGGCGCCGGTCTGACCGCGCGCGGCTATCGGGTCACCAATCTGTTCTTCTTCCGCAAATCGGAGTCCTTCGACGAGCCGCCGGATACGCTCTACTGCGCGCCGAGCCGGCCGGGAAATCCGTTTGCACTGCTGCGAATGCTGTGGCGGCTCGCGCGTCATATCAGAACCACCAAGCCCGACGCCATTCTGACCTTCCAGCATTTCGGCAACGTCATCGGTGCAGGCACATCGCGCCTCGTTTGCCGCGCACCTGTCGTAGCCAATCAGGTGTCATCCGCGCTGGCGATGAGCTGGCCGGTCCGCACCGCCGATATCATCATGGGCAGCCTCGGCTTCTTCGACTGCATCACGCTCAATTCTCAGGACATGCTGCGCGAATATTCGCGCTATCCCGCCGCCTACCGCTCGCGCATGGTCCATGTCCCGCACGGCTTCGACGACAAGGCGCTCACGCTGTCCAAGGCCACTGCACGAGAGAAATTCAGCCTGCCGCCGGATCGCGTCCTGCTCGGCTGCGCCGCAAGGCTGCATCCGCACAAGCGGCTCGATGCGGCGATACGTCTGTTGCCGGATCAGCCATCCTGGCACCTCGCGCTGGCCGGCCAGGGCGCCGACGAGGCCCGGCTGAGGCGGCTGGCGGATGAGTTGAAAGTCTCAGACAGGTTGCATCTGCTCGGAGATATCCCGCCGCGCCGCATGGCGGACTTTCTCGCTTGTCTCGACGTGTTCGTGTTTCCGACGCAGGCCGAAACCTTTGGTCTGGCCGCAGTCGAGGCCGCGAATGCCGGCGTCCCCTCCGTAGTCACCGATCTTCCCGTGCTGCGCGAGGTGTTGTCATTCGAAGGCAAGCCGACGGCGCTCTTCGTCGATGCCTCCGATCACGCAAAACTGTCGGAGGCCGTTTCCAGGCTGCTGACCGACCAAGCTCTGAGCGACGAGCTGCGACAAAACGCCAGGGGTCTCAAGCTGCGCTATTCGGTAGACGCCATGGTGGAAGAATACGTTCGAATTCTCGGCCAAGTCATTTGACCTGATACGTTGGGATAGATCGGCTCGACATGATCATCGAGTTTCGCTGTGAACGTGAGCATGCGCGGCAGTGGATGAGCCGCGACACGTTGTCGGTCGACGGCCGAGACGTTCCGGTGCAAATCGCATGGACTGAAGCGGCGGAGTCGCGGCCCGCAGGTCTCGACGCACTGTTCGAGCTCGAACGCGTGGTTTTGCGCAAGGGCAAAGCCGGTGGTGCCGACAGGCTGAAGCTCATTCCGGAGCGGACGCACGCTCGCACCAGCGCGGCCGACGTGATCGTCGATTTCACGGGCGCCGCGCGGGACCCCGACTGTTCGGCTCAATTGTATCTCCGCCCGCTGTTCAACGGCGCGGCCGGCGAGAATGCCGCGCTGGCCGCCATCCTTGCCGGCGACCTGCCGATGATCGAGATCGTCAACGAGATCGACGGTGCAGTCCTCGATCGCGGCCACCCCTCCGGAGAGATTGCTGCCGGCCTGAGCGGCGCGCTCGACACGGTCGTGGCACGCACCCTGACCATGGTGGCGGCAATCCTGTCGGGACGGCCGCGCATTGTGCCGCAGCTTTCGCGTCCTGCCGGTGCCACGCACCGCCACGGACCTGTCGGCTATGTCGCGCGCGGCCTCGCCGTGTCGATTGCCAAGGAGATCTACCGCCTCTGCTGCTACGCCCCGCATTGGCACATCGGCTGGCGCTTCAACGATAATGCCGGCGTCTGGCAGACGGGAGATCTTTCCGGACCGGGCTGGAACATCCTCGGCGATCCCGGACACCATTTCTACGCCGATCCCTTTCCCATCACGTGGCGGGGACGGACATTCGTCTTCTTTGAGGATCTCGATCACCGCGTCGGCAAGGGCGTCATCTCGGCGATCGAGTTCGGTGACGCCGGTCCGGTCGGAGACGTCGTGCCCGTGCTGGAAGAGCCCTGGCACCTTTCCTATCCGTTCCTGATCGAGGACGATGGCGAGTTGTGGATGATCCCGGAGAGTTCGCTCCACGGCGACGTCGCCCTCTACAAATGCGTCCGGTTTCCGGACAAATGGGAGCGGCACGCAACGCTGCTCTCGGGCCTCGAACTCGCCGATGTAACGATCACGCGGCACAACGGCCTGCACTATCTGTTTGGCGCCTGGCGCGACGGAACCGGCGGCTATTCGGACTCGCTGGCGATCTACCACGCCGACCACCTTCTCGGCCCGTGGCTGCCCCATGCCAGCAACCCGGTCCTGATCGACCGCGCGAGCACGCGACCCGCGGGGAATTTCGTCACCATCAACGACAGGCTGTGGCGCCCGGTGCAGGATTGCGCCGGGGGATACGGCGCAGCGCTCGGCCTCGCGGAAATTGTCGAGCTGTCGCCGACGACCTTCAAGCAGATCGTCCGCCACTCGCTCAGACCCGGACCGGCATGGCCCGGCAGGAAATTGCACACATTGAACCGCTGCGGCCGGCTCGAGGTGATCGACGGATCGCGCGTTCAACCCAAGACCCGCACTTTCATGAATAAATTTCCATCGGCCGTCATGCCTTCGCGAACCAGTCCATATACCGCCTGCTGACGCGCCAACCGGCGAAGCCAATAAAAATCGGCAAAACAACCCCATGCACAGTAGAACCGCCGCCGGCCCATCGCCGGCAGCGGTTCGGCTCAAGTCGAGATCGGATCTGGCTTAATCGGCCCGCAGGCGCAAAATTCGAGACGGCCCTCACTTCGCCGCGTCAATCCAGATCCCCGGCTCCGAATGCTCGCGGATGTAGGTGACGAGAAAATCGGAAAAGGCCCTGATCTTGGCAGGCAGGCCGGCACGGTTCTGGTAGGCGATGTTCATGGTGAGCAGAGGCAGCTCCCAGTCCGGCAGCACCGGGACGAGACGGCCGGCTGCGATGTCGCTCTGCACGATGTAGAGCGGCTGGATGAGGATGCCGAGACCCGCCAGCGCCGCGCCGCGGATGACCTGGCCGTCATTGCTGTCGAGCGTCGGCGTGATGCGGACCGTCTGCGCGCCATGGCCTTTACGCAGGCGCAGCGAATAGGGATCGTTGGCGAGATTGTAGACCAGCATGTTGTGGCGCGCGAGATCGGCGGGCTGCTCCAGCTCGCCTGCGCCTGCGAGATAGGACGGTGCGGCAGCGAGCACGCGCCGCATCTGGCCGATGCGGCGAACGATGATGTTGGAATCCGGCTCCTGCTCGCGCGTGCGGATCGCGACGTCGATGCCCGCTTCGATGAAATCGGGATAGCGGTTGGCGGTGGTGATCTGCATGTTCAGCTTTGGATAGCGCGCGCGGAAGGCCGGCAGCATCGGCGCCAGATAGATCACCGCAAAGGACAGCGAGCTCGTGACGCGGAGCGTGCCCTGCGGTGACAGCGCGCGATCGCTGACGATGTCCTCGGCTTCCGCCAGCTCGCTCAAGACTCGGCTGGACCGCTCCAGGAGCTCCTGCCCCGCCTCGGTCAGCCACAGCCGCCGCGTGTTGCGCTCGATCAGCCGGACGGCAAGCCGTTCCTCCAGTGCGCTGAGATAGCGGCTCGCGGCCGCATTCGACATGCGCAAGGCCTCCGCGGCCTTGGACAGGCTGCCGAGCTCGGCCGTCTTGGCGAACACCTCCAATTGCAGCAGGCGATCCATTTTTCCACTTTTAGGAAAAGAGACTTACAATTATTGGCCTTTATTTCCGTATCCCGCAAGTCAAAATGGCCGCAACGCACGCAAGATGGTAGGCGAGGAAACAGGGAAATGTCGGGCCCGATCAGGCACATCGTGATGTGGCGGCTGCGCGGGGAGACGCAGGAAGAGCGCTCCGCCGCCCGGCTCAAGGTCAAAGCCCTCTTCGAGGGCCTGCGCGGCCGGATCGACGGCCTCACCCATATCGAGGTCGGCGTCGATGTCAGTGCTGTCGACTACGCCTGTGACGTGGTCCTCTTCTCCGAATTCACCGACCACGCCGCGCTCGCGGCCTATGCCAATCACCCCGAACATTTGCGCGTCCGCGAGGCGCTGGGCGACTTGCGGATCGGACGCTTCCAGGTCGATTATCCCATCAAAGAGACCGGCGCATGATCGGTTCGTTTGCCTTTGAAAATCTGCCCTGCCGCGTCGTGTTCGGCAGCGGAACGTTGGCTAGCGCCAAGGCCGAGGTCGAGCGGCTCGGCGGCAAGCGCGCATTGGTGCTGACGACGCCGCAGCAGGAGGCGCAAGGCAAAAACCTCGGTGCCGCGCTCGGCCCGCTCTATGCCGGCATCTTTCCGGGCGCCACCATGCATACGCCGGTTGACGTTACCGAGCGGGCGCTCACGGCGATGAAGGCGTGCGAGGCCGATTGCGTCGTGTCGCTCGGCGGCGGATCGACGACGGGCCTTGGCAAGGCGCTGGCCCTGCGCACCGGAATCAACCAGCTCTGCATTCCCACCACCTACGCCGGCTCGGAGATGACGCCGATCGTCGGGCAGACCGAGAATGGCCTGAAGACCACGGTACGCGATGCCGCCGTGCTGCCGGAGACCGTGATCTACGATGTCGATCTCACCTTGACGCTGCCGGCAAGTCTCGCTGCAACATCGGGCATCAACGCGATCGCGCATGCGGTCGAGGCGCTTTACGCGCGCGACACCAATCCCGTGACCTCACTGATGGCAGAAGAAGGCATCCGCGCACTCGCACGCGCCCTGCCCGCCATTGCTGCCAACAGCGATGATCGCGACGCCCGCACCGAAGCGCTCTATGGCGCCTGGCTGTGCGGCGTCTGCCTCGGCACGGTCGGCATGGCGCTGCATCACAAGCTCTGCCACACGCTTGGCGGCACATTTGATCTGCCGCACGCCGAAACCCACACCATCGTGCTGCCGCATGCGCTGGCCTACAACGCGCCAGCCGTGCCCAAGGCCATGGCGCGGATTTCGCGCGCAATCGGCGTCGCCGATGCCTCGCAGGGACTTTTCGACCTCGCGAAGCGGCTGGGTGCGAAAGTCGCGCTGCGCGATATCGGCATGCCCGAGAGCGGCATCGACAAGGCCGCCGATCTCGCCGTCACCAACGCCTATTGGAACCCGCGGCCGCTCGAGCGCAATGCCATCCGCGACCTGATCGCGCGCGCCTGGGCCGGCGAGCCGCCTGTTCCCATCAAAGCGGCGGCTTAAGGCGATGCGGCGCACGCTGATCAAATCCGCCACTGTCATCAGCATGGATGATGCGATCGGCGACCTCAGCACCGGCGATGTGCTGGTTGAGGGCAGCCGCATCGTCGACGTGCGCCCATCGGTCGACCTCGGCAGCGGCGCGGCTGAGACGGAGATCGTCGATGCTACAGGCCGCATCGTCATCCCCGGCCTGATCAACGCGCATATGCACACTTGGCAGACGGGCTTGCGCGGCTATGCCGCGAACTGGACGCTGCTGGAATATTTCCGCCGCATGCATGCCGGGCTCGCGACCGTGTTCCGGCCCGACGATATCTACATCGCCACGCTGGTCGGCGCGCTGAACCAGATCAATTGCGGCACCACGACGCTGGTCGACTGGTGCCACAACAATCCGACCCCCGATCATACCGACGCCGCCGTGCGCGGCCTGATCGAGAGCGGCATCCGCGCCGCGTTCTTTCATGGTTCGCCAAAGCCGGAGCCGAAGCCGGGCGAGCCGCATTTCTCCGAGATTCCGCATCCGCGCCGCGAGATCGAGCGGCTGCTCGCCGGCCCTCTCGCCGACCGCGACGGCCTCGTCACGCTCGGGCTCGCCATCCTGGGTCCGCATTACTCGACGCTCGACGTCGCCATGCACGATTTCCGCCTGGCGCGCGAGCTCAAGCTGATCGCCTCGATGCACCAGGGCGGCGGGCCGGCCAAGACGCAAGGCGGCTGGGAGAAGCTGATCGAGGCTGGGCTCGTTGGCGCTGGAATCAACATCGTCCATGGCAACGATCTGCCTGATGATCTGCTCGACCGGATGGTCGATCTCGGCGTCTCGTTCTCGGTGACACCGGAGAACGAGATGATCCAGGGGCACGGCTTTCCAATCACCGGCCGCCTTCTGAAGCGCGGCGTGCGACCGACCATCGGCATCGATCTGGAATCCGTGCTGGCCGGCGATCTCCTCTCCGTCGCGCGCGTCGCGCTGTCGACGCAGCGGGCGCTGGACAACGCGGACTCGCGCAAGGCAAGCGGCAGCATTCCGGCGACCACCACGATCCCCGTGCGCGAGGCGCTACGCTGGATCACGACGGAAGGCGCGCGCATGCTCGGCCGCGAGGATCAGATCGGCTCGCTGACGCCCGGAAAACTCGCTGACCTCGTCGTCATCAGCGCTTCCGATCTCAACCTCGTCCCGGTGCACGACCCCGTCGCGACCGTCGTGATGCAAACGAGCCTCGCCAATATCGAGTCCGTGATGATCGGCGGCGCCTGGAAGAAACGGAACGGCCGGCTGCTGGTCGACGGGCTGGAGACGAAGAAGGAGTTGCTGGCGCAATCCGGCCGGCGGCTGGTGCAGGACATCGAACGACAGGGTCGCGCCGCCTGAGCGTCCCAAGGACAACAGCAATGACAGACACACCAAGGAATGTCGCTTTCATCGGGATCGGCAAGATGGGCCTGCCGATGTCGGTGCTCGTCGCCAAGGCCGGCCATGCCGTCACCGCGTTCGACCAGAGCGCGGCACGGATCAACGAGGCGCGCTCGCAAGGTATCGGCATCGCCGCCTCGCCGGCCGAAGCGGTTGCCGGACGGGCAGCAGTCGTCACGTCGTTGCCCGACGACACCGCCTTGCGCGCGGTGTTGCTCGGTCCCGCTGGCCTCATCGCCGCGATGGCGCCCGGAGCCGTCCTGATCGAGACCAGCACCGTCAGCGTCGAGGCCTCCACTGAAGTCGCAGCCGCCGCTCAGGCGCGCGGTATTGCCTATCTGCGCTCGCCGGTCTCCGGCAATGCCAGCATCGTTCATACCGGCGCCCTGACCTGCTTCGTCTCCGGACCGAAGGACGCCTTCGACAACGCAAGGCCGCTGTTCGCCGCCTTCACCCGCGCCCAGACCTATCTCGGGCCCGGCGAGGAAGCGCGCTACGCCAAGCTCGCGGTCAATCTGATGATCGCGGTGTCGGCGGCGATGATGGCGGAGAGCCTGGCGCTGGCGCGCAAGGGCGGCATCGCCTGGCAGGACATTTTGAAGGTGCTCGACGACAGTGCGGTGGCTTCGCCGATGGTGAAGTACAAGACCGCGCCGCTGCGAACGCGGGATTTCGAGTCCACCTTCTCCTGCAAGCAGATGGCCAAGGACCTCGATCTCATCCTCGGCGCGGGCCACGCCGTCGGCGTGCCGCTCCAACTCGCCGCACAGGTGCGCGAGACCTATGGCTCGCTGGTCGCGCAGGGCGACGGCGAGGCCGACTTCATCGCGACCGTCAAGCACCTGGAACGACTGTCCGGGCTTGGCGAACCGAAACTCTGAGGAACAGATGCGCAACTTCAACGAAAACACGATCACGGACGCGGTGCTGGAGCGGATTGCGGATGCCACCGATCCCCGGATCAAGCAAGTCAGCGAAGCGCTGGTGCGTCACCTGCACGCCTTCGTCCGTGAGATACGGCCGACCCAGAAGGAATGGGAATACGGCATCGATTTCCTGACCCGCACCGGCCACATGTGCGACGACAAGCGCCAGGAGTTCATCCTGCTGTCGGACACGCTCGGCGTCTCCATGCTGGTCGACGCCATCAACCATCCGGTGCCGGAAGGTGCGACCGAGACGACGGTGCTGGGACCGTTCTTCGTCCAGGCCGCGCCGGAAAAGGATAGCGGCGCCGATATCTCCGGCCCGATGGAAGGCGACCCGATGCTGGTGACCGGCTCGGTCTCGACCGTCGATGGAAAGCCGCTGGCGGGCGCCATCGTCGACGTCTGGCACTCCGACGACGACGGCTATTACGATGTGCAGCAGCTCGACGACATCGGCGATCTCGCGATGCGCGCGCGCTTCCACACCGACGCCCATGGCCGCTTCCATTTCTGGTCGATCAAGCCGGCGGCCTATCCGATCCCGCATGACGGCCCGGTCGGCGAGATGCTGGAGGTGCAGGGCCGCCATCCCTGGCGTCCGGCGCATGTGCATTTCATGATCTCAGCGCCCGGCTTCGAGCAGCTCGTCACCCACGTGTTCGTCGCCGGCGACAAATATCTCGACAGCGACGTGGTGTTCGGCGTCAAGGACAGCCTGATCCGCGAGTTCGTCCGCCACCCGGCCGGCCGTGCGCCGGATGGTCGCATGGTGGACGGCGAGTATTTTCATCTCAACTACGATTTCGGCCTGAAGCAGGTTGCGAGCAGCGCAAGAGCCGCCTAAGCCGAACCACAACGCTAACGGACCGGCAAGAGTCCGTCATCGGGGCAGACAGGGAGCAAGGATGGGACCGCGGGTCAGCACAACAGCTTTGGCCGATCGCCTCACGGGCATGATCGGTCCGCGCGCGAGCGTCGCGCGCGGCGTGCTCGATCAGCATGGCCAGAGCGAGTCGCATTATCAGAGCCTGCCGCCTGACATCGTCGTCTTCCCTGAAACCACGCAGGAAGTGATCGAGATCGTCAAGCTGTGCGCAAACGCGGGGATGCCGATCGTCCCGTTCGGCGCCGGCACTTCGCTCGAGGGCAATGCGGCCGCGGTCGCAGGCGGTGTCTGCTTCGACTTTGCGCGCATGAACAAGGTGCTGGCCGTGCACGACAGCGACATGGATGTCGTAGTGCAGCCCGGCATCACGCGAAAGCAGCTCAACGCCGAGCTGCGCGGCACCGGACTTTTCTTTCCGATCGATCCGGGCGCCGACGCCTCGATCGGCGGCATGACGTCGACGCGCGCCTCCGGCACAATGGCGGTGCGCTACGGCACCATGAAGGACAATGTCATGGCGCTGGAGGTGGTGCTGGCCGATGGTCGCGTGATCCGGACCGCCCGGCGCGCCCGCAAATCGGCCGCGGGCTACGACCTGACGCGCATGTTCGTCGGCGCCGAAGGCACGCTCGGCCTCATCACCGAGATCACGCTGAAGGTGCATCCCGTGCCGCAGGCGATCTCGGCCGCGGTCTGCAGCTTCGACACCCTGCACAGCGCCGTGGACACCGCGATCTCCGTGATCCAGTCCGCGATCCCCGTGGCGCGCATCGAACTCGTCGACGACGTCATGATGCGCGGCATCAATGCCTACGCCAAGCTCGGCTATCGCGAGGCCCCCACCCTGTTCTTCGAATTCCATGGTTCCGAGAGCTCCGTCGCCGAGCAGGCCGAGGCCGCGCAGGCGATCGCCGCCGACCATGGCGGTCATGGCTTTGCCTGGGCCAAAGCGCAGGAAGACCGCAGCCGGCTCTGGCACGCCCGCGACAACACGCTCTATGCCGGCCTCGGCCTGCGGCCCGGCGCGCGCGCCGTGATCACCGATGTCTGCGTGCCGATCTCGCGGCTGGCGGAATGCCTGACCGAGACGCGGCGCGACGCGGACGAACATGGCTTCACCGCGCCGATCGTCGGCCATGTCGGCGACGGCAATTTCCACATGCTGATCCTGATCGATCCGGCCAGGCCGGAAGAAGCCGAAGGCGCCAAGGCGCTTCAGGGCCGCATGGTCGCCCGCGCCATCGCCATGGACGGCACCTGCACCGGCGAGCACGGCATCGGCCTCGGCAAGATCGATTATCTCGCCGACGAGCTCGGCGAGGCCGTCGACGTGATGCGGTCGATCAAGACCGCGCTCGACCCCCACGGACTGATGAACCCGGGAAAGATCTTTGCGAGCGGAGCCAAAACATGAGTGAGATGGCATGAGCAACGCTGCATTGGCGATCGAGCCCGCTGCGCCCGTCCCGCTGCTGGAGCTGCGCGGCATCAGCAAGGAATTTCCCGGCGTCAAGGCGCTGGATGACGTGTCCTTTGCCGTCTTCCCCGGCGAAGTCCATATGCTCTTGGGCGAGAACGGCGCCGGCAAGTCGAGCCTGATGAAGGTGCTGTGCGGCGCCTATCGCGCCGATGCCGGCGAGTTCTACTACAAGGGCGACAAGGTTACGATCCATTCGACCGCGGATGCGCAGAAGCTCGGCATCGCTGTGATCTTCCAGGAATTCTCGCTGGTCCCCCATCTCGACATCGCCCAGAACATCTTCCTCGGCCGCGAGCCGAAGGGCCGCATCCCCGGCACCATCGACCGGCGCAAGATTTTGGCCGACGCGAGGCGGGTACTCGGCACGATCGGCTTCGACATCGATCCCTCCACCACCGTCGACAAGCTCGGCGTGGCCCAGCAGCAGATGGTCGAGATCGCCAAGGCGATCAGCCAGAACGCCCGCATCCTCGTCATGGACGAACCGACGGCAGCGCTGTCCGATCGCGAGACCGAGCTGCTGTTCGCGCTGATCGCACGGCTGAAAGCGGACGGCGTCTCCATCGTCTACATCTCGCACCGCATGGCCGAGGTGTTCGCGCTCGGCGACCGCATCACGGTGCTGCGCGACGGCCGCCGCATCGACGGCGTCCGCCCCGCCGACGTCACGCCGGACCAGCTCGTCCGCATGATGGTCGGCCGCACCGTCGACATGACCTATCCGCGCAATTTTGCCGACAAGCCCGGTGAGCTGCTGCTGGAGGTCAAGGGCTTGAGCTCGTCGACCGGGATCTCCGACATCAACATTGAGGTGCGCCGGGGCGAGATCGTCGGCCTGTGCGGCCTGGTCGGCTCCGGCCGCAGCGAAGTCGCCCGTGCCATCTTCGGCGCCGACCCCGTGACGTCAGGCCAGATCATCTTCGACGGCAAGAGCATGTCCGGCGAACCTGATCTCGCCGCCCGCCGCGGCATCGCGCTGATCCCGGAGAGCCGCAAGAGCGAGGGCCTCGCGCTGTTGCGGTCCGTGAGCGACAACCTCGTCGTGTCGGCACTGCGAAAGCTGTTTCCGAGCGGACTGTTCGACCAGCGTAGCGCGCAGCGGACCTCCGACGGCCTGATCCGGCAGCTCCGGATTGCGACGCCCAGCGCGCGCCAGACGGTCGGTCTGCTCTCGGGCGGCAACCAGCAGAAGGTCGTGATCGGCAAATGGCTGGCGGCCGGCTCAAAGCTGTTCATTTTCGACGAGCCGACGCGAGGCATCGACATCGGCGCCAAGTCCGAGATCTTTGCGCTGATCGACCGTCTCGTGGCCGAAGGCGCCGCGGCGCTGATGATCTCGTCCGAGCAGGTCGAGATCTGCCACGTCTGCGACCGCGCCTATGTGATGCGCGAGGGCCGCATCGCCGGGCACCTGACCCGCAACGAACTGACCGAGGAGAACATCGTGCGACTGGGGATGCATCATGCGTGAAGCCGCGGTCGTCTCGGAGCCCAATCCGCTGCAACGCATTCCCGGCGTTGCCATCGTGCTGGTGCTGCTGATCGCCTTGTTCAGCGCGATCGCGCCCGGCTTCCTGTTGGTCGCCAATCTCTCCAACGTACTGGTGCAGTCGACCATCCTCACCATGCTCGCGCTGCCGATGACGCTGATCATCATGACCGAGGGGCTGGACCTGTCGATGGGCGCGGTGCTGACGCTGACCTCGCTCTGCGTCGCCATCGTCTCGCTCGCGACCAAGTCGATGCTGCTGGGTCTCGGCGCCGGCCTGCTGGTCGGCACCGCTTTCGGCTTCGCCAACGGCTGGCTGGTCGCCATCGTCGGCATTCCGCCCTTCGTGGCGACGCTCGGCACGCTCGGCATGGCGCAGGGCCTGTCGCTGATCGTCAGCGACGGCCAGAGCGTGGTCGGCATCCCCCACAGCGTGCGCGACATCTATTCGGCGACACTTGTCAGCGTGCCCGTGCCGATCGTGATGGCGCTGGTGACTTACGCGGCGTTCCACGGCCTGCTCTATCACACCCGCTTCGGCACCTATATCTTCGCGCTCGGCGGCAACCGCGAGGCACTGCGCTATGCAGGCTTGTCGCCAAACAAGCTGCTGATTGCGGTCTATGCGATCGGCGGCGCCATGGCCGGCATCGCTGGCCTCCTGATGACCGCGCGGATGAATTCCGGCCACCCCACCGCCGGCCTCGGGCTTGAATTCGACGCCATCGCGGCCGTCGCGGTCGGCGGCACCTCGTTCGAACGCGGCAATGGCTGGCTGCTCGGCACCCTGCTCGGCGTGCTCTCGGTCGGCGTCTTGCGCAACGGGCTGAACCTGATCTCGCTGCCGTCCTCGGTGCAGGTCGCAAGCGTCGGCGTCCTCGTCATCGTCGCCCTGTTCCTCGATGGCCTCCGGAGCCGCGCATGACCGACATCACCAAAGAGACCGTGATGCCGCCTCGCTCGTTCATCTCGCAGGACGCGATCCAGGTATTCTATCGCCTGCTCGCCGCGCTGCTGATCTGCGCGGTACTCGCCGTGCTCAGCGATTCCTTCCTGAGCCTCGGCAACATCCTCAACGTTCTGAGACAAGCGAGCCTGACCTTCTTCATCGCCTCCGGCCTGACGCTGGTGGTGCTGACCGCTGGTCTTGATCTCTCCGTCGGCGCTAACGTCGCGCTGTCCGCCTGTATCGCCGGCACTGTGATCCACAAGACCGGCTCGCCCACGCTCGGCATCCTCGCAGGGCTCGCCTGTGGCGGCCTCGTCGGGCTGCTCAACGGCGTGATGGTCACAGCGCTGCGCATCCCCTCCTTCATCGCCACTTACGGCATGCTCTGGGTGTTGAACGGCCTCACCTATTGGTACATGGCGGGCGAAACCCTGCACGGCTTCCCCGCTGGCTTCCGCCAGATCGGCAGCGGCTATCTGTTCGGTCTTCCCATCCCGGTCTATCTGCTGCTGGTGTTCCTCGGGATCGGCACGCTGTTTGCGCAGCGGACGGTCTGGGGCCAGGAGATCTATGCGATCGGCGCCAATCCGGTCGCGGCCCGGCTCTCCGGCATTCCGGTCGCGCGGCGCCTGCTGCTGGTCTACGCGGTCTCAGGTACCATGGCGGGGCTTGCCTCGATCATCTTCCTGTCGCGACTCAATTCGGCCGAGGCCGACATCGGCGAAAGCCTGACCTTGCCCGCGATCGCGGCCGTGCTGATCGGCGGCACCTCGCTGTTCGGCGGCGTCGGCACCGTGTTCGGCACCTTCATCGGCGCGCTGATCCTAACGCTGGTGCTGAACGGCATGAACCTGCTTTCGGTCAGCGCCAACTGGCAGCCGCTGGTGACGGGCATCATCGTCATTCTCGCGGTCTGGCTCGACATGAAGACCCGCCGCCGCGCGCAATGAGTTCCTGGACGACCAACAATCAAAACGAGGGATGGAGGCAACATGAAACAGACACTGAGACATCTGGCACTACCGCTGCTGCTGGCGGCCGCATTCACCACGAAGGCGCATGCCGACGGCGAGACCATCGCCGTCTTCACCAAGAACCAGACGAATCCGTTCTTCCAGACGGTGCGGGTCGGTGCCGACAACATGGCGAAGGTGCTGAACGCCAAGACGCTGCAATACATCCCGACCAAGCCAGACTCGATCCCCGAGCAGCTCAGCCAGATCGAGGACGTCGTGGTGAAGAAGCCGAGCGCGATCGTGTTCACGCCTGTCGACTACAAGGCGATGGTGCCGGGGGTCGAGAAGATCAACGAAGCCAAGATCCCCGTCGTCAACATCACCGATCGCTCCGCCGGCGGCAAGTTCCTCTCCTTCGTCGGCGCCGACGATTACAGCCTTGGCCTCGAGACCGCGCGCTTCCTGCTCAAGACGCTGGGCGGCAAGGGCAACATCGTCATCATCGAGGGCGTCAAGGGCTCGCTGACCAATGTCGACCGCGTCCGCGGCTTCAACGACGCGCTGAAGGAGAATACGGGCGCCAAGCTCTTGGCCTCGCAGCCCGGCAATTATCAGCGGCTCCAGGCGCTCCAGGTGATGGAAAACCTGATGCAGTCGAATTCGCAGATCGACGGCGTGCTCGCCGCCAACGACGCCATGGCGGTCGGCGCGATCGAGGCGCTCGACGGCGCCAACCGCAAGGCTCAGGTGATCGGCATCAACGGCACCAAGGAGGCGATCGATGCGATCAAGTCCGGCAAGCTGCTCGCGAGCGGCGACTACAACGGATTTGCGCAAGGCTGCCTCGGCACCATGATGGCGATCCGCAGCTTGCGCAACCAGCCTGTTATCAACGAGATCGTGCTGAAGCCGACCGTCATCACCAAGGACAATTACCAGCCGTTCGACGTACCGCTGGAACAGCGGACCTGCCCGACCTTCGAGGACGCCAGCAAGCTCGGCGCCAAATAAGCCGGCCACCACGACAAGTCAGGACGGCCGCTGCGCGGCCGTCCCAAAAACTGAAGTAAGAGAACGGAGACATCATGCTGTTCGCCATCCATGCCCTCGACCGCGCCGGCGCGCTGCCGACCCGGCTCGCCAATTACGATGCCCACAAGGCCTTCCTCGGCGATACCTCGCGCTTCGGCGTCAAGATCGTGATGTCGGGGCCGCTCGTCTCAGACGATGGCGCGAGCATGATCGGCAGCCTGTTCCTGATCGAAGCGCCCGGCCGCGCCGAGGTCGAGGCCTTCAACCGTGCCGATCCGTTTGCCGCGGCCGGGATCTGGGAAAAAGTCACGATCACGGGGTTCCTGCGCCGCCAGGGTTGAGCGGTCGCGATCGATGTTCAATTCGAACGGGATTCGTGGCAGACAGGAGAAAGCGACGCCGATCCCAGCCATGCCAGGGCGTCCTACGCTCCGGAGACTCCATGGTAGACAGTTCGACACATCGGCCGCTCGATCCCCGTACCGATTGGGCTGCGCTTCCCCAGGAGGAACGCAACGCCGCCTATGACAACAACGGGGCCGTCAAGAACAGCGCGGCCCTGATCGCCGAGCGCAATGAAGCTTCCGGCCGGCTGCGGGGCACGCTGAAGTCCCATCTCGATCTGCCTTACGGCGAGCGCGCCAACAACAAGATCGACCTCTATCCGGCAGCTCAGCCCGATGCGCCCTGCCTGGTGTTCGTGCATGGCGGCTATTGGCAGCGCAACTCGCGCGAGCTGTTCGCCATGCTGGTCGAAGGCGTCGCGGCGCATGGCTGGTCGGTTGCCATTCCCGGCTATTCGCTGGCCCCGGAGGTGTCGCTCACCAACATCGTCGGCGAAATGCCCCGCGCGCTCGACTGGCTCGCCGCGCAAGGCGCATCCTATGGCGTGGCCGGGCCGGTCGTGCTGTCCGGCTGGTCCGCCGGCGCCCATCTCGTGGCGATGGCGCTGGACCATCCGCGCGTCCATGCTGGCCTCGCGCTATCGGGCGTCTACGATCTCGCACCGATCCGCGACACCGGCCTCAACAACGCGCTGAAGCTGACGGATGAGGAGATCGCCAGGCTCTCGCCGCTTCGCCTGCCCGTGACGCACAAGCGGCTCGACATCGCCTATGGCAGCAACGAGTTGCCCGCGCTGATCTGCGATTCGATCGACCTCCACGACAAGCGCATGGCGGCGAAGGCGTCCGGCAAGCTCATTCCGGTCGAAGGTGCCGACCATTTCACCATTCTCGAGGCGCTACGCCGACCCGACGGCATTCTGGTGGAAGCTGCCCGCCGGCTGCTGGACTAAAACCGCGAAAACAACCCCATGCACAGTAGAAACGCCCTTGTTTTCAAAGGCAAATTTTTGACGACATGTCGATGCCATCGTCGATGGCTTTGACACGTCGGGCAAAACAGGAGCATGATGCCATCATCGCCCCGGTTGCCGCTCGGGCGCTTCAACCCAGATTTGCTCTCCCGTGATCCTGACCGGATAGAGCCGCAACGGTGGGCTCGGCCAGCCGGCAGTGATGGCTCCGTCGCACAGATCGAATGATGCGGCATGGCGCGGGCAGAGCAGCCGCCCCGCCGTCACCTGCCCAAGACCGAGATCGGCTTGCTCATGCGGGCACGCTCGGTCGCAGGCGACGACATCGCCGTCGTTCCAGATCACGAGCATGTCGCGGCCTGTCACGCGAACAATTGTCTCTGCCTTCAGCCGGTCGAGATCGCAGACCGGAATCCATCCGGTCTCGCTTGCCCCATCATCCACCGAGGTAGGCTTTCCGCACATGCTCGTTCTCGATCAACTCGGAGCCTGGGCCTGACAGCACGATGCGGCCGTTCTCGAGCAGATAAGCGTGGTCGCACATCTCGAGCGCGGCGAACGCGTTCTGCTCGACCAGCAGCACCGTGGTGCCGGCGTCGCGAATGCCGCGGATGATCGCAAAGGTGCGCTCGACGATGTTGGGCGCGAGGCCCAGCGACGGCTCGTCGAACATGATCAGCCGCGGCCGCGACATCAGCGCGCGCCCGATCGCCAGCATCTGCTGCTCGCCGCCGGACAGTGTGCCCGCCGCCTGCTTGCGCCGCTCGGCGAGCCGCGGAAATTCCGTGTAGATGCGGTCACGATCGGCCGCGATTTCGCCCGAACCACGACGGAGGTAAGCCCCCATGTCGAGATTTTCCTCGACGCTCATATGCGGAAACACCCGCCGCCCCTCCGGACAATGCGCGATGCCGCTGGCCAGCACGCGCGGCGGCTTCGCGCCGGTGATGTCGATGCCCTCGAACCGCATCTGCCCGGAGCGCGGCGGCACCAGGCCGGAAATCGCGCGCAAAGTCGTGCTCTTGCCGGCGCCGTTGGCGCCGATCAGGGCGACGAGCTGCCCGGCCTTCACGTCCAGCGAAATCCCGCGCAGCGCGGTGACGCCGCCATAACCGCAGACCATGTCGCGGATCTCAAGCACGCGCCGCTCCATGTCCGAGATAGGCTTCGATCACGGCGGGGTCGTTCCGGATCACGTCCGGCGTCCCTTCCGCGATGATGCGGCCATAGTTGAGCACCACGATGCGGTCCGAGACGGTCATCACCATCGGCATGTCGTGCTCGACCAGCAGGATCGTGATGCCGCGATCGCGGATGCTGCGGATCAGCTCGACAAACCGGTGGGTTTCGGACGCATTCATGCCCGAGACCGGCTCGTCGAGCAGCAGCATCGAGGGCTCGGCCGCAAGCGCCAGCGCGACGCCGACGAGGCGCTGCTCGCCATAGGAGAGCGAGCCAGCAAGATCGTGAGCGCGGCGTTCGAGCCCGACCCATTCGATCAGCTCGCTCGCGCGCTGCCGCAGCTTGCGTTCCGAGGCGCGCGCCCCCGGCAGCCCAAGGATGGCATCAAGCAGCCGGACCCGGCCCTGACGATGCAGGCCGATCAGCAGATTGTCGTAGACGGTGTCGTTCGGAAACACGGAGGTCCGCTGGAAGGTACGGATCAGGCCGAGATCGGCGATCTCGTGCGGCTTCAACCCGGTGAGCGTGGTGCCCTGATAGGTGACATGGCCTGCGCTCGGTGTCAGGAAGCCGGTCATGACGTTGAAGGCGGTGGTCTTGCCGGCGCCGTTCGGCCCGATCAGGCTGACGATCTCGCCCTCGCCCACCGTAAAACTCATGTCGGAGATCGCGACCAGCCCGCCGAAGCGGACGGCGACCTGCTCGATCGTCATGGCCACGCTGCGCGCCGTCATCACGCCGGCTCCTTGGCGCCGGTTTCAGTGAGCGCGACCGGCGCCAGCGCGGTCGCTCCGCGCCGCCTGGCAAATCGCTGCGCGAGCGACGGCACGATGCCGCGCGGCAGCACGAACAGAATGGCGATCAACACGCCACCATAGGCGATCCACTGCGCCTCCGGCGCCATCACCGGCCGCAGCGCGACCGGCAGCAGCCCGAAGATCAGGCCGCCGACGACGGGCCCGGCCAGCGAGCCCTTGCCGCCGCTGATCACCATGATCACCATGGTGACGGTGTTGATGAAGGCGAAGACCTCAGGGTCGATGATCCGGATGTAGTGCGCATAGAGGCTGCCGGCCGCGCCCGCGATCGCCGCCGAGATCACCGCGGCAATCGTCAGCGTCCTGGTGACGTCGATGCCGACCGAGACGGCGAGCGTCTCGTTCTCCATCAGCCCGCGCATGGCGCGGCCGAAATGGGAATGAACGAGGCGCGCGATCAGGAGATAGGCGATGAGAGCCACGACCAGCACGAGATAGTAGTTCTGCAACTTGGTGCGCAGCGTCAGCTCGCCGAAGCCGGGCAACGGCAGTGCGAGGGAAGGAATGTTGGTCAGCGCCAGCGGCCCTTGCGTCAGCTCGACCCAGTTCAACGCAACCAGCCGGACGACTTCGGCAAAGGAGATCGTGACAATGACGAAATAGGCGCCGCGGACGCGGAACGAGAGCAACCCGACGAAATAGCCGCACAGTCCGGCAGCCAGGATCGCGAGCACGAAGCCTGCGACGGGCGGCCAGGGCGTGTGGACCAGACGGAAGCCTCCGGGCAGGCCGGCGTCGAAGCCGAGCGATGTCAGCGCGCTGACATAGGCGCCAATGCCGAAGAAGGCGATGTGGCCGAGGCTGAGCTGGCCGGTGAAGCCGAGCAGCAAATTGAGGCTCATCGCACCGACGACGAAGATGCCGGTCGTGATCAGCGCGTTGAGCAGATATGGATCGCGCAGCCAGAGCGGCACCGAGGCAAGGGCTGCGACGGCGAGAATGGTGACGACGATCCTCATCCGACGCGCTCCGCGCGCGCGAACAGGCCGGTCGGCTTGAAGATGAGGACCGCGATGATGATCACGAAGCCCATCGCATCGCGATAACCTGACGACACGTAGCCAGCGCCGAGTTCCTCGGCCAAGGCCAGGATGAAGCCCCCGATCACCGCGCCAGTGATGTTGCCGAGACCGCCGAGGATGACGATGGCAAAGGCCTTGACGGCGGCAAGATCCCCCATCTGCGGGAAGATCACATAGACAGGCCCGAGCAGAGCGCCCGCGGCGGCGGCAAGGCTGGAGCCGATCGCGAAGGTCGAGGTGTAGATCATGTCGACATTGACGCCCATCAGCGAGGCCGTGTCGTGATCCTGGAACGTCGCCCGCATCGCGCGGCCGAGGCTGGTCTTGTTGATCAGGAGGTACGTCACCACGATCAACAATGCTGCGGCGGCGAGGACGAACAGACGCAGCCAGGACACGGACACCGGCCCGAGCACCAGCGGCGCCTCGGGAAACGGCGTCGTCACCGATTTGGCAACGCCGCCCCAGATCCAGAGCGTGCCGGACTGCATCGCAATCCAGGCGCCGATCATCACCAGCATCGTGGTGTCGATGTCGGAGCCGCGCAGCGGCCGCAGCAATGTCAGCTCGATGGCAGCCCCGAGCAGCCATCCAGCGAGCACGGCGACCGGCAGCGCGAGGAAGAAGTTCAGCCCGAACTGCTGCACCACGATGAACATGATGTAGGCGCCGAACGTGTACAGGATGCCGTGCGTAAAATTCACGACGTTCATGATGCCGAAGATCAACGTCAGCCCGATGCCCAGCAGCGCATAGGTGCCGCCGAGCACGAGCATGTTGACCAGATGCTGGAGAAACTCGCTCAAGGCTGTTCCTGAATGACTCGTTCGCAAATGACAGCGCGAAGCTGCCGGATGAGGTCGGCCTGCATGGTTCGAGACGCCCGCTTTGCGGGCTCCTCACCATGAGGGTCTGAGATCTCGCCGCAAAACGCGACCTCATCCTGAGGGCCCGCCGCAGGCGGGCGTCGCGAAGGATGGGCCGCAGGCAAGGTGCCCGCCACGCTTTTCTTCATATGCGATAGCCCTGCGTAGTAAGACGAATTGCGATGTGCCGCCCTCGCCTGTGACCTGCCGACACAAAAGCCTGATGACTTTCTGATTGACTCGATCTCGCAGCAGTCTCCGTCACCTCTCCCGCTTGCGGGAGAGGTCGGCGCATTTGCGCCGGGTGAGGGTTCTATCCTCTTGGGGAATTCCACCGCGGAGACACCCTCTCCCCAACCCTCTCCCGCAAGCGGGAGAGGGAGCGCACCGGCCTCACGGCTCGCAATCAGACCTAACTTCATCATGCTCTAGAGCGTCTTCATCTCGACCTTGCCGTCGTTGATCTCGATCAGATAGACGTTCGGCTGGCTCTGCCCGCTCTCCTTGCCCTCGGGGCCGGACTTGCGGAACACGATGTCGCCGTTCAGGCCCTTGATGTTGATGTCCCAGAACGCCGCCTTGATCGCGGCGGGCTCGGCCTTGCCGGCCTTCTCGATCGCGGCCGCCGCGGTGCGGATGCCGTCATAGCCGCGGAAGCTCTCGGTGCAGCCGGCGAACTCGAAGCCGCGCTTCTTCCATTCGGTGATGAAGTAGTTGGTGGCTTCCGGGTTCGGGGTCTTGTCCGGGAACCAGGGCAGGAAGGTGGTCAGATGCATGGTGCCGTTGGCGGCTGCTCCCGCCTGCGCGATGATCTGGTCCGGGTTCTGCGAGCCGCCGGTGGTGATGATGCGCTTCTTCAGGCCCAGTGCGGCGGCCTGCTTGAAGATCAGGGTGAGCTGGTCAACTGCGGTCGTGACGATCACAGTCTCGGAATCCGAGCTCTTGATCTTGGAGAGCTGGGCGCTCATGTCCTGCGCGCCCTGGTCCATGGTCTCGACGAGGCCAATGGTGATGCCCTTGTCCTTCATCATCTTGCTGAAGTCCTCGGCGGTGCCGCGGCCCCAGTCGTTGTTGATGACGAGGAAGTCCACCTTCTTCAGCGCGAGCTTGTCGACGATGCCCTTGAACGCGGCGGCCTCGACCGCCGACGGCGGCGAGATGCGGAAGATGAAGGGATTGCCGGTCGTCGTAATCTTGCCGGAGGACGAGGTCTCCACCACCATCGGCGTCTCGTATTCCATCAGCTTCGGCATCACCGCAAGCGTCAGGCTGGAGCCCCAGGCGCCCATCAGCACCGGCACCTTGTCACTGGTGATGAGCTTTTCGGCGACGGCGGCGGCTTCCGTCGGGTTGCTCTTGTTGTCCTCGATGACAAGCTCGATCTTCTTGCCGAGAATGCCGCCCTTGGCGTTGATCTCGTCGGCGGCGATCTTGGCGCCATTGACGACATAGGTGCCTGACGCCGCGAACGCGCCGGTGAGCGGCTCGTTGACGCCGATCTTGATGGTCTGCGCGACTGCCGTACCGCCGAGCAAGGCCGTCGCCAGCGCGATTGTCCCAACCAGTCCGAGTGCTCGTGTCATGTTGTCTCTCCAAATCCCACGCTGTTGATCTCTAGCAGTCCAGACTTCGTCACTCTGCGGCGCCGGCACGCCGATCATTCCGCGCTACCTTTTCCGGTGAAGACGCGGCCAAACATGCGCGCCAGCCGGGCGCGCAAGACGTCTGAGACAATCGACCAGCCACTGAGCTCCGCCGCAGCTGTCTGTTCAGACGGCGCACCGGACATGTGGCGATCGAGATTGCCCGCGAATTCCGCAACCAGGCGCTTGGCGAGATCGCGCACCAGGCCGGGCCGGCCGACCTGCGCCAGCATTCCCGTGAGCGTGTAGCCGATCGCGAGTTCAACGGCGGTCGCCGCGCCGTCCTCCAGCGGAAGCAGGCGATAGCGGATTTCACCCTGCGTCGCCGAATGGCTGCGCTGGTCGGTGCCGATGCCGACGATGCGCCCGGAGAGCGTTGCGGGATCCCGCTCGACGCGCGCGGCGCCTTCAAAGGACGCCGCGATCGGCCCCAGCCTGACGCTGATCATGCCTTCGACGCGGTCCGGCCGTGGCGGCGCCGTCAGCGATACGCCCGGCAGGCAGGATGCGATGCTCGCGATATCGTCGAACATCGCGAATACTTTTGCCGGTGGATGCGGCAGCGTGAAGCGCTGGTCGAGGACGGTTGCCGGCGTGAAGTCCGGGATTCTGACCGGCGCGGCACTCTCCGATGCCGGTGCCAACGCTTGCCGCGCGGACCGTTCACTTGAGTTGGATATGGCTCGCCCCGATCCGGCGGGGCCGAGACTGGTCCGGCCGGCATCGGCTTGCGGCGCGATGTTGCGCGCACGCCTCGCTTCGATCACCGACTGCACCGCCCGTACGATCCCAACATATCCGGTGCAGCGGCAGAGATTGCCGCTGAGGCCGACGCGAATGCGCCGTTCGTCGGCGTCGGGCAGGCGCAGCACCAGGTCGCGCGCGGAAACCAGCATGCCGGGCGTGCAGTAGCCGCATTGCAGGGCGTGTTCGCGGGTGAAGGCCGCGCGCAGCTCGGTCGTCACCTCGTCCTCGTCGAGGCCTTCGATGGTGGTGATGTCGGCGCCCTCACAGGCCACCGCATAGGTGATGCAGGAGCGCGCCGGCACACCGTCGAGCAGCACGGTGCAGGCGCCGCAGACGCCGTGCTCGCAGCCGAGATGCGTGCCGGTCAGGTCGAGCTTGTCACGCACGAAATCGGCAAGGCTGGTGCGTGGCTCGGCCGATAACTCCACCGCACGGCGATTGACCTGAAGCGCGATCGTGGTCATGCCGCAGCCTCCAGGACGGCGCGCTTCAACACGCTGACATGGATATGGCGCTGCGTGGCGTCATCGATGCCGGCCTTTGCGAGCAGCGCGTCGGCGACGCGGGCGTCGAAACGCTGCTTGTAGTCGGTGGCGATCCTGCCGCCGAACAGCTCGGCCGCATCGGTGACGACGATCGGCGTCGTATCGATCGCACCGATCACGATTCGCGCCGAGGCGGCGGCGGGATCGACCAGGACCGCGCCGATGGCGTGGGCGAACTCGCCGGTCTTGCGGCAGCTCTTCGCATAGCCCCAATGGGCCGAGTCTGCTCGTGACGGGACGTGGACCGCCTCGACGATCTCACCTGTTTCTAGTGCCGATTCAAGGGCGCCGACGACGAAGGCTTCGATCGCCATCGTACGCGCGCCGGCAAGGCTACGCAGCGTCACCCGTGCCCCCAGCGCCGCGAGCGCCGAGATCCAGTCCGCGGCGGGATCGGCGTGGCTGAGCGAGCCGCCGATGGTGCCGCGGTTGCGCACTGCGCGATAGGCAATGTTGGTGGCGACGCCGCGCATGGCGCCGCGGGTGACGTCGGCGGTGCGGCCGTCCTCGATATCGGCATGGGTGACGAGGGCACCAAGCACGAGCTCACCTCCGGAAACCTCGGCTCGCTTGAGCTCGGCAAGACCGGAGATGTCGACGATCAGCTCCGGCTGCACCAGCCGCAGATTGAGCATCGGCCCCAGCGACTGGCCGCCGGCGATGATCTTTGCCGAGCCGCTGCTTGCGGCCAGCATCGACAGGGCCGCATTGAGATCGCGCGGGCGCTCGTAGCTGAAAGGAGCCGGCTTCATGCCGCGCTCCCTTCGGCCGCGCGTGCGGCCAGCACGGCTTCGACGACGCGATGCGGCGTGATCGGCGACTGCATCAACTCGACACCGAGCGGACGCAGCGCGTCGTTGACGGCGTTGGCAATGGCGGCAGGCGGCGCAATCGCCCCGCCCTCGCCGATGCCCTTCACGCCGAACTGCGTATAGGGCGACGGCGTCTCCATGTGATCGAGGCGTGCGGCCGGAACTTCGGTCGCACCGGGCAGCAGATAGTCGGCCAGCGTCGTCGCCAGCGGCTGGCCGGAGGTGTCGAACGGCATTTCCTCGTAGAGCGCGGTGCCGATGCCTTGCGCGAGTCCACCATAGATCTGGCCGTCAACGACGAGCGGATTGACCAGCACGCCGCCGTCCTCGACGATCACGTAGTCGAGGATCTCGACCTCGCCGACATCAGGGTCGACCGCGACGACGGCCGCATGCGCGGCGTAGCTGAAGGTGCCGCTGTCGCGCACCGGCTTGTAGCCCTGCGTCACTTCGAGCCCGCCGGGATCGACATCGGCCGGCAGGTCCTGCGGGCGGCGATACCAGGTGTGGGCGATCGCCTTGAGGCTGACGCTGCCATTGACGCCGCGTACCTCGCCGTCCTGCAACACCACCGAGGCCGGATCGTGTTGCAACAGCTTCGCGCCGATGCGCAGCGCACGCTCGCCGAGTTCGCGGCAGGCGGTGGCGACCGCACCGCCCGCCATCACCATCGAGCGCGAGCCCCAGGTGCCGGTCGAATAGGGCGTCATCGCGGTGTCGCCGAGGATGATGCGGATTTTTGCGACGTCGATGCCGAGCATCTCGTGCGCGACCTGGGCGAGCGTCGTCTCCATGCCCTGCCCGTGCGAATGCACGCCGACGCGCAATTCGAGGCCGCCGTCCGGCGTCAACCGCGCCGAGGCCTGCTCGTGCCCCGGCACCATCGGAATGCCCCAGCCGGCATAGACCGAGGTGCCGTGAGCGGCCTGCTCGCAATAGATGGAGATGCCGACGCCGACACGGCGGCCGTCGGCCTCGCCTTCGCGCTGGCGCGCGCGAATGGAATCGATGTCGATCGCCGCGATCGCGCGCCGCATCGCCTCCGGATAATCGCCGCTGTCAAAATGCTTCCTGGTGATGTTGTCGAACGGCATCTGTTCCGGCAGCACCAGATTGCGCAGCCGAACCTCGCCGGGCTCGAGCCCTGCCTCCGCCGCGACGAGATCGAGCATCAGCTCCAGCGCAAAGCAGACGCCGGTGCGCGCGACGCCGCGATAGGGCAGGATTGGACATTTGTTGGTGGCGACCGAGAAGGTGCGGCAGCGATAGGCCGGCATCTTGTAGGGACCGGGCAGGATGCTCGCGACCTGCGCGGCTTCCAGGCAGGCCGAGAACGGATAGGACGAGTAGGCGCCGGAATCCACCGTCGCCTCGCAATCGATGCCGCGCAGCGTGCCGTCACGATCGGCGTAGAGCGTGATCTTGTAATGATGCTCGCGGCAATTCGAGCTGGCGACGAGATGCTCGCGGCGATCCTCGGTCCAGCGCACGGGATGGCCGCGCTGCATGGTCAGCCAGGACAGGCAAACCTCTTCGGGCAGCAGAATGCCCTTGTGGCCAAAACCGCCGCCGACATCCGGCGAGATGATCCGGATCTGGCCCTCCTCCATGCCGAGGCATTCGGCAAGGCCGCTGCGCGTGATGTGCGGCATCTGCGCTGCGGAATGCAGCGTGAGCTGATCGAGCCGGCGGTCGAAGGTCGCAACCACGCCGCGGCCTTCGAGCGGCGACATGCATTGCCGCGCGGTCGAAATCTCGCGCGTCACCTTGATCGGCGCGTCGAGCGCTGTGGAGATATCGACCTCGTAATTGGTCTCGAGGAAGACGTTGTCGCCCCAATGCTCGTGCACCAGCGTCGAGCCGGGCTCGCGCGCCTTCAGCATGTCGGTGATTGCGGGCAGCTCCTCCAAATCGAGCGTCACGGAGGCCGCGATGTCCTCGGCCTCGGCCCGCGTCGGCGCGAGACACATCGCGACGAGCTCGCCGACCTGGCGCACCTTGCCGGTGGCGAGCACCGGCTGCTCGGAGATCTTGAAGCCCGGAAGCCCCGAGACCGCGCGGATCGGCTTGATGCCGACGAGATCAGCTGCCGTGAACACGCTGCCGCGATAGCGCTCGGGCACATGAATGCCGCGGATGCGCGCATGCGCCATCGGGCTGCGCACGAAAGCGACGTCCTGAAGGCCTGCGAGCCTGATGTCGGCGACGTACTGGCCGCGGCCGCGCATCAGGCGGTCGTCCTCCTTCCGGGGCAGCCGTGCGCCCACGCCCTGCCCGGACTTGCCGTGAGGAAACTCTCGCTCGTTGCGCAACTCCGCGTTCTCCCTCACCGCGCGGCCTTACGCCGCGACGGCCTGCGGCAGGATCGGTGCGACCGCGTCGAAGCGCGTGCCGGCGCGCAGGCAGAAGGCCGGCTGCAGCAGGCGCTCGGCGATCACCTCGTTCTTCTCGTTGTCGGTCAGCGCAAACCTGCCGTTCTTCTCGGAGAGCACGGAGACATCGGCGTCCATGCCGACCTTGAGCGCGCCGATCTCGGCGCTGCGGCCGAGCATTTTTGCAGGGTTAGAGGTGACCATGGGGACCACCTGCTCCAGCGACAGGCCGAGCGCCATCATCGAGCTCATCGCCTGGACCAGGCTGAATTTTGCCTGGCCGGCGAACGGATGGTTCTCCTCATCCTCGTGCTGGTCCGGCGTTCCGGCCGGCGCGGGCACATGGGTGTTGTAGCCGTGAATGTCGGCGCCGAGCGTGGTCGGAATGATGCCGGCGGCGATCGCCTTCTTGGCGAGGCGGTAGGAGAAATGGCTGCCGTGGCCGACATCGACCTTCAGGCCGCGGTCGAGCGCCGCCTGGATCACCGGATGCACCTCGCCCTCGCGATTGACGAAACCGCCGGGATGGCGCGTGAACGGATGAGCGAGCACGTCGCCTTCGCGCAACAGCGGGATCACGCGCGTGAGGATGGTGTCGGCATCCTCGCCATTGGCGCCGCTCTCGGGCAGGCCCCAGAGCTGGCCGAAATGCACATAGACCGGCAGGTCGGCACGCTTGCCGATCTCCGCCGCCATCTCGATGACGCGGATGCCCCAGCGCGCAAAGCCGCCGATCTCGGCGTGAGCCTTGATGCCGCGGACGATGTCAGAATTGGCCGTCGCCGCCTTGACGGTCGCGTCGATGTCGACACCATCAGGGCTGTAGAGCTGCGGATAATAATGCCCCTCCAATCCGCCGACGAGATAGGCCGACAGGAAGGCGTAGACGCGCGTATGGGACGGCTCGGCGATGAAATGACGAAAGCCCGGCAGCGTCATGCAGGACGGACCGCCCTGGTCGATCACCGTCGTCACGCCCGACTGCACGCCGACCATGTCGGGGTTCATGCCGAAGCGTCCCGAAACGTATTGATAGACATGCGCGTGGGTGTCGATCAGCCCGGGCAGCACCAGCTTGCCACCGACATCGACGACCTCCTTCGCACTGGTCGGCAGAATGTCCGGTGCGACCGCCGCGATCTTGCCATTGCGGATGGCAATATCCCTGATGCCGTCCACGCCCGAGGCCGGGCAGATCACGCGACCGCCTCGCAGCAAGAGATCGAAGCTGGCAGTGACGGAGCTGGCAGTAGAAGGCATGGCGCTCTCCTTGATCTCGCCGGCGGTTGCCTCCGCCCTCGAATTACGAAGTATGCTTCGTATTTTGACAAAAGCAAGCTTCGTGCCATGATCTGACGGTGGCGAGCGCACTCGAATCGAGCTAAGCGCGACGGAGTTCTGGGTTGGGAGAGCGTGCATTGCGGCAAGCACAGAAGCGTCGCAGCGGGGCCAGGACCGGGGCTAGGCATCGCCCCTGGCCATTGTCGCAACGCCCCGGCTATCTGATCCGGCGGCTGCACCAGATTCACGTCGCGCTGTTTCAGGATGCTTGCGGCGCGTTCGAGGTCACGCCGCTGCAATACAGCCTGCTCTCGGCACTGGCGGTGCGCGAAACCGCCGATCAGACCACTTTGGCGGCCGATATCGCCCTCGACCGGACCACGACGACCGGCGCGTTGAAGCGGCTCGCCGCGCGACACCTGGTCGAGCGCGCCGTCAACAAGGACGATCGCCGCGCGCGTCTGTGCCGGTTGACGCCTGATGGTGCCGCCCTGCTGGTCAAGATCGAGGGCGCGGCGCGGCAAGCGCATCGCGCGACACTCGGCGATTTGAACGAGCGGGAGCAGGCGCTCTTCATCGAAATGATGCAGCGCATCGTGGCCGGCAACCCAATCCGCGACAGCGCCGCTGCCCTATTCGATTAGCGGCACCTGCTGCAGTTTTGAGTGGGGCTGCTCAATTTATCATCGTACCGCTGCTCGGCCGTGCAACGCCTTTCGCCTCTTGCCGGCAAGCTCGAGCCGAGACGCACTGCTTCAAACTTGCAGCGGCAAGCTGGCGCGTGACGTCGAAGCGCGCTTGAAATTTCAAGTGCAATCCGGCACGAGGCGCGTTCCCTCCGGCATCGGCGTACGCCCTGTTCCAGCGGCTTCACAACCAATGGCACGATTTATGCTGCGATGATGCGAAGCGTGCTTCGTATTGGGGGATGTCATGACGGATTCCGAACTTCGCGCTGATATTCACAGCATTGAACCAATTCCGGATGCGGACCGGGACTCGACCGGCCCGCAGCAGATGTGGATCTGGGCCGGCGCCAACATCGCGCCGGTCAACTGGGCGCTCGGTGCGCTCGGCATCATTCTCAAACTCGGCCTGATGGAGACGATCGCGGTCATCGTGCTCGGCAACATCGTGGGCTGCGCGATCTTCGCGACCTTCACGGTGATGGGGCACAAGACCGGCGTCAACCAGATGGTCTTGAGCCGGTCCGCCTTCGGCGTCCGCGGCGCCTACCTGCCCAGCATCCTGATGTTCGTGATGACGCTGGGCTGGATCGGCGTGAACACCTACTTCCCCGTGAAGGTCTCGATGGGCATCCTCGGCCAGTTCGGCATGCCCGACACCTGGTTCATCGAGATCGTCGTCATCACGCTGGTGATGGCCGCGCAGGTCCTGATCGGCATCTACGGCTTCTACGCGATCCGCACCTTCGAGAAATACACGGTGCCGCCGACCATCGCCATCATGGTGCTGATGAGCGTGCTGGCCTGGACGCGTCCCGGCGTCGTCAACTGGGGCCTCACCACCTCGCTGCCGCCCGGCGCGCATCTGGCGATGCTGACCCTGCTGATGACCGCGATCGGCGTCGGCTGGGGCATCTCCTGGGTGACCTGGGCCTCCGACTATTCGCGCTTCGTGCCGAAGAGCGTGTCGTCGAAATCCGTGTTCTGGTACAGCTATATCGGCATGTTCGTGCCGACGGTCTGGCTCGGCATTCTCGGCGCGACCATCGCCTCGACCACGCTGGACACCGATCCCGCCAAGATGGTGAGCGCGGTGTTCGGCGGACCGGTCAGCATCCTCGTGCTGCTGATGGTGCTGCATGGCCCGATCGCCACCAACATCCTCAACGTCTATTCGGCGACGCTGGCTGCGCTGAGCGCGGGGCTGAAATTCTCGCGCTTCTGGCTCACCGTCATCGTCGGCGTCGCCGGCTATCTGGTCACGCTGTATTTCATCTTCGCGCCATCCTTTGCGAAGGCGTTCGACAACTGGATGATCAGCCTCTTGTTGTGGATGAGCCCGTGGGCCGGCGTGGTACTGGCGGACTTCTTCATCAAGCGGAAAGGCAAGATCGACGTCGCCGAGCTCTATCGCTCGCCCGAGACCAGCGCCTATGGCGACATCAACTGGGCCGGCATGATCGCCTTCTTCGCGGGCCTCGTCGCCGGATGGCTGGTGGAAGACGGCCTCGTCGGTGCGCTCCAGGGACCGATCTCGATCAACCTGCTCGGCGGCGCCGATCTGAGCTGGCTGTTCGGCATCGGAGTGGCGAGCCTCGTCTATCTCGGGCTCGGCAAGCTCGTGACGTCGCCCTCCTCGATTGTTGCCAGCAGCGCAGGCAGGTAGCGGCGGGCCAAATCGATGGACTTCGTTCTGCGATCCACACCCGGCAACGTCCAGTGGGGACTCTGGGATGGACGGCTGAAGCCGGTGCTCCGGATCGCGTCCGGAGACCGGGTGACCATCGAGACCCTCTCGGGCGAGCCGGACGACCTGCCCGATCCGTCGCTCGGCTTTGATAGCGTTCCCGGACATGCGGAGGTGCTGGCGAGTACCTTCCGCGGTCCGGGGCCGCATCTCCTCACCGGTCCCGTCTACATCGAGGGCGCCGAGCCCGGCGACGTGCTCGAAGTGCGCGTCCAGAGCATCGAGCTGCGCTGCAATTGGGGCTGGAATATCCAGGTCCCGACGCTCGGCACGTTGCCGGAGGATTTCCCCGAGTTCCGCCGCATCCACATTCCCTTGGACCGCGCGCGCAATGTCGCAAAACTGCCCTGGGGGCAGGAGCTGCCGCTCTCCCCGTTCTTCGGCAATTTCGGCGTCGCGCCGCCGCCGGGCTGGGGCCGGTTGTCATCGAAGGAGCCGCGGGCGTTCGGCGGCAACATGGACAACAAGGAGCTCGTCGCCGGCAGCACGCTGTATTTCCCCGTGTTCGTGCCCGGCGCGCTGTTCTCGGCCGGCGACGGCCACGCGCTGCAGGGCGACGGCGAAGTCTGTCTCACCGCGATCGAGGCCGCGCTGACAGGCACCTTCGAATTCCACGTCCGCCGCGATCTCAGGCTAACCTCGCCGCGCGCGGAGACCGCGTCGGACTGGATCACGATGGGCTTCGACGAGGATCTCGACGATGCCGCCAAGGCCGCCTTGCGCGACATGATCGCGCTGATCCGTGAAAAGAGCGGCCTCAGCGCGCAGGATGCCTATACGCTCTGCTCGATCGCCGCGGACCTCAGGGTCACGCAGCTGGTCGATGGCAACAAGGGCATTCACTGCGTGCTGGCGAAGTCCCGCATGCCCCTGAAGCAAATCTAGGCCCGATCGTTCCAGACCGCATCGATCTCGACGATGCCGGCGGCCTCGAACAGGCTCTTCATCCCCGCCACATCGTAAAGCGTCTGGCCCTCGTCGAGCCGCCGCTTGATCTCCGCCTCCTTCGCCACCCGCGCCTCGGCATTGCGAACGGCAGCCTCGACCTGAGCAGGCGGGATCGCCATGACGCCGTCGGCATCGCCGACGATCAGGTCGCCCGGATTGACAGTCACGCCTGATACGACCACGGGCACATTGACCGCGCCCGGGCCGCGCTTGCCGGGATAGGACACGGAGATGCAGGAGGCGAACACCGGAAACGCCATCTCGGTGATCTGCAGGGAGTCCCGCATCGCGCCGTCGATCACGGCGCCGCCCAGTTTCCTGATCCGGCTGTAATAGGTCGCGATCTCGCCCCACAGCGCGCCCTGCGGCGAGCCGCCATTGGTCAGCACGAGAATGTCGCCGGGCGCGGCGACCCGGAAGGCCGCATGCAGCATGAGATTGTCGCCGGGAAAATTGAACGAGGTGATCGCCTGGCCGCAGATCCGGGCCGTCGAGAACAGCGCGCGCATCTGCGGCTGCATCAGGCATTGCCGCCCGACGACCGCGCCCAATCCCTCATGCAGATCGGCGACATTGATGCGGCTGGCACGCGCGATCAGCGCGGGATCGAGTCGGGGAATTCGTGTGTAGACGACTGATTGCACTATGATGTCCTTTCCAGGTGGGAACCGCTAGCGCTCGCGCGCGGATCATTGGACGGGCGCTGGCTCCGGCGCGTTGAGCTGCGTCGAAACCATCGTATTGAGAACGCGCCTGACGGTTGCAAGATCGCTGTCCGGGATTCCCTGAAACAGGATCGCTTCATTGGCGCGCGCATGGGCCACGATCGCGCGAAGACACCCCTCGCCCGCCGCGGTCAAACGGATGCGTCCGTGATCATCGACCGCCACGAGCCCCAGCGACACGACCGATTCAAGAAGGCTGCGGCTGGCACCGAAATCGAGGAACAGCTCTGGCATCAACGCATCGAGCGTGCGATCCGGCGACGTCGCCGCAGCGCGCAGCAGCCGCGCCTGCATCAGCGTGAGGCCGAGCCCTTCCGTCTGCCGCCCCTGCTCCAGCCGCGATGCAATGCTGCTGTAGGCGCGGATCATGAGGTTGGACAGCACGCGCTCCTCGCTGCCGTCGGACCGGTCCGCGCTTCCGCCTCCAGCGAAGGCGCGCATGTCGGGATGTTCGGCCGAGACCGCATAGCCGCCCTTGACGAACAACAGCGGCCGCCGATCGTGGCGATGGTAGCGCACGACCTCGCCGATCAGGATGACATGATCGCCACCATCGAGGGTCTGGCGGCAGACGCATTCGAACGAGGCCGCGACGCCAGCGAGCAGCGGCGCAGCGCCCTCGCCTGCGTCACAGTCGAGATCCCTGAACTTGTCCGGCCCCGACCGCGCAAAGCGCTGCGACAGCTCGATCTGGTCTTCGGCGAGGACGTTGACGGCAAAATGGGAGCACGCCGCAAAGGCGGCAAAACTCTTGCTCTCCCGGCGGATCGACCACAGCACCAGCGGAGGATCGAGCGAGACCGAGGTGAACGAGTTCGATGTCAGGCCGAAGCGCTCGCCGCCCGTCGACGTCGAGATGACAGTGACGCCGGTTGCGAATTCGGCGAGACTGCGCCGAAAGCCTTCCATCTCGACACGGGGGTCTCCACTCTCGATCGGCAATTTCATCGACGACTCCGTTCAGCCTGATCAGCCATCACACCGTGGTCACCCGGATCTGGATTCCCCGCCGCAGCGATTGACGATCGACGGTTGCGGCGATCCATTCCGAAAAGCGGCGCCGCAGCTCGCTCAGCAGCCATTGCGCGGCCGGCCCGGGCGGCTGCTCGATCTTGTGCACGGCATAGAGCGGAAACCGCAGCGGCTCGCCATTGTGCGCGGCGAGCTTCAATTCCACGAGCTCGCCGGAATCCAGATAGGATTGCGCGAGATGGGTCGGCATCGCGCACCAGCCAAAGCCGTTACGGACGAAATCGAGCCGGCTGAACTGGTCGATGAAGCTCCAGGTGTGCGTTCCCATCACGACGCCGCGGTAACGCTTGGTGCGATCGACCATGGTCAGCTGGATGTGCTCTTCCAGCGCGGATTGCGGAATCAATCCCTCGATCGCCGCCAACGGGTGCCGGGACGAGGCCACCAGCGAGATTGGCACGTCGCCGAGAAATTCCATCTGGAAACCCGGCATCCCATCCAGCGCGGTCGAATAGATCGCGAGCCGTGCGTTGCCTTCGAACAGCGACTGCTCGGGCGCGCCGAGGCCTTCGGCGAGCAGGTTCACCGACACCAGCGGGAAGCGTTCCCGAAACGCGCGCAGGCTCTCGATCAGCACCGAGCTCGGAAACACCTGCTCGATCGAGAGACTGATCTCCGGCTCGGCCACGGTCGCCATGTTCTTGGCGCGGGCGCGCAGCGCATCGGTGCTGCTGACGATCCGGCGCGCGTCCTGGACGATGGCCTCGCCCGCGTCCGTCAATCGGGGCAGCTTGCTCGAACGATCGAACAGCTTCAGCTCGAGCGCGTCCTCAAGCGATTGGATCGATTGGCTGACCGCCGACTGGACGCGATTGACCTTGCGCGCAGCCGCAGAGAAATTGCCGCAGTCCGCGACGGCGATCAGCATCTGGAGTTGGTCCAGCGTCACCCTGGAGAGCATGTTCCACCTAGCCCAATGAGTTAAATCGGGCCGCGCAGGCCCTCTCATCAGGTCAATGAAACGGTCCGCCCGGCATACCATCATTATATCTGATGATAGCGCAATGCATCCGCTCTGATCGCGTCGATCAGGCGTCGGCAGGGTGGATTGCAGGGCGGCGTGCAACATGTCGGCTACCCGAACCCGTAGAGACGGGCAGGATTGTCGGAGAGGATGGCCTGACGCGCGGCCGGATCCGGCGCCCAGCTCAGGAGCAGATCCAGCAGATCGGCGTCATCAGGCATGGTCTCGGCCGTCTCGGTCGGATGCGGCCAGTCCGATCCCCACAGCAGGCGGTCGGTCCCCTGTCGAACCAGCGCCTGCGCGATCGGCGCAACCTCCTTATAGTCGGGGCCACCCGCATGCGCGATGTGATAGGCACCCGACAGCTTGACATAGACGTTGTCGCGCGCAGCCAGACGGAGCAGCGACTGGACGGCCGGATGCTCCACCGCGAGCGGCCGGGCATAGCGGCCCATATGGTCGATCACCAATGTGCAAGGCAAACGCGCGAGCAGTGCCTCGTGCTCGGGGAATTCCAGCCCGTCAAATTGAATCTGAAGATGCCAGCCGGTGCCGCGGACGCGCTCCGCCATCACGTGCACGTCGGACCATTCGGTGACGCTGCCGCGCATCTGGTGGTAACGCAGCCCCCGCGCGCCGCCCTGCCAGAGCCGGTCGAGCTCGCCGTCGGTGACATCGGTCGGCACGGTCACAACCGCCCGCGCGCCGGGGCCGAAGGCAGCAACCGAATCCAGCGTGCAGCGATTGTCAAAACCGTAGGTGACGGGCTGAACGATGATCGTGCGCTGCAGGCCGATCCGCGCCTGCACCTTGCGATAGTCCTCGACGCTGAAGTCGGGCGGGAACAGCCACGCCTTGGACGAGGCCGGATACGCCCTGCTGTAGATGTGCATATGGGTGTCGCAGGCGCCTGCGGGCGCTCGGAGCTTGGGAGTTCGTGGTGTTGACTTGTCTGGCATCTCGAAAGCACCGATCGCGGCACAGAGCGCGCGATCTCCTCCTCAGTTCATGAAATTGTCGCGCAGGGTTTCGCCGTCATAGTCGGTCCGGAACACGCCCCTCGCCTGCAGCAGCGGAACGACCTCGTCGACGAAGTTCTCGATGCTCCGGATGTTGGTCGTCGGCGTGATGTTGAAGCCGTGACATCCACTCGTGCGCCAGAGATGCTCGAGCTGGTCGGCGACCTGCTCCGGCGTGCCGACCAGTTGCGGCATGCCGGCGGTCGCGCCGAACACGCGCGCTGCGTCGCGCGCGGTCGCGTTGCCGTCGCCGGTCATGTTCGCCAGCGCCATCAGCATGCCGCGCGAAGCGTCCGTCGTGTTGGCCGCAAGCGGCGTGTCGAGATCGATCCTGCTGAAGTCGATGCCGAGCGTGCCGGACATCCGGCTGAGCGCGGCGTCGAGCGGGATGCGCTCGAAGATTTCGGCTTGGCGGCGCTTCGCTTCGGCCTCGGTGCCGCCAAGCACGCATTGAATGCCGAACACCACTTTCGGCGGCTCGGCCCGCCCCTGCGATGTCGAGGAGTCCTTGAGCTTGTCGACGAACGTCTTCATCGATTCCACCCGCGCCTGGATCGAGAAGACGACGTCGCTGTGCTTCAGCGCGAATTCCTGGCCGCGGCCGGATGAGCCCGCCTGAAACAAGACAGGCCGCCCCTGGGCCGATGGCAGCGTTGGCGGCACGGTATGGCAGCGATAGTGCGCACCCTTGAAATCGACCACCGCGACCTTGGCCGGATCGGCGAACTTGCCGCTCTGCCTGTCGGCGAGAACGGCGCCGGGCTGGATCCCGTTCCACAGCGCGTGGCAGATCTCCATGTACTCATCGGCCTGGTCGTAGCGCTTGTCGTGCTCGATCTGATCGAGGCCGAGCGCGCGATGCTCGCCACGCAGATGCCCCGACACGATGTTCCAGCCGACGCGCCCGCCGCTGAGATAGTCCAGCGTCGAGAGCCGGCGTACCGTGTGATAGGGATGCGTCCCAGCCGTCGACAGCGTGACGGCAAGCCCGAGATGCTTGGTCTCCGCCAGCATCACGCCGAGCAGGGCCATCGGGTCGTGGCATGGCCAGGTGACGCCGTAGCGGACATAGTCCTCAAAACTGTCCTTGTAGCGCTCCATCCCGCCGGGCGTATCAGCAAAGAACGCCGCATCGAAGCGGCCGCGCTCGAGCGTCCGCGCGAGGCGCTTCCAGTGCTCGAACGTCTGCATGCCCTCTACGCGATCGTCCTCGGGATCGGCCCAGCTCAGTGCCGTATGGTTGATCGGGCTGTGCATGTAGAAGCCGATCAGGTGCATGCGTTTGGTCACGTCGTTCCTCTCGTTCTCGAACCGGTGTTGGCCGCGTTCGCTAGTTTCGTCCCATGCGGGGGTCCAGCAGGTCGAGCAGGCTGTCCGGCCCCGCCTTGTCCACGTCGATCCAGCCCAGCTGTCCCATCAGCAGGCTCATCTCCTGCCGCATGATGTCGATGACCTTGCAGGCGCCGGTCTCACCGGCCGCGGCGACGCCGAACATGGCGGGGCGGCCGAAGAACGCGGCCTTGGCGCCGAGGCACAATGCCTTTGCAACGTCGCTGCCACGGCGGAAGCCGCTGTCGATCAGAACTTCCATGCGGCCCCCGACCGCGTCGGCGATCGCCGGCAGCATGTCGATCGAGCCCGGCGCGCTGTCGAGCTGCCGTCCGCCATGGTTCGACACCATCACGCCATTCGCTCCACACTCGAGGCACTTCAGCGCGTCCGCCGGATGCATCACACCCTTGACCACCAGCGGGCCGTCCCACGCCTTTCGGACCTGCTCGAGGATCGACCATGTCTGCGCCGGCGCCGGCGTCTGCTCGCCATAGAGGTCGGCGATCGCATTGGCGTTCGCGCCCTCCGCCGCGTAGGGCCGCCAGTTCTCCATCATCGGGATTCCGCCCTTGGTGAGATAGCGCCAGGTCCAGCCCGGCCGGCTCAATCCCTGCAGGATCACCGATGGCGTCATCTTCATCGGCCGGCGAAAACCGTTGCGGACGTTGCGCTCGCGCTTGCCCATGACAGGCGTATCGATCGTCATCAGCAGCACCCGCACGCCGAGCGCCTTGGCGCGGCGCACCAGGTCGAGCGTGATGTGGGGATCGCGTGTGCCGTAGATCTGGAACCAGGTCGTCTTGGGCGCGATCGCCATCGCCGCCTCGATGGAATCGCAGCTCGCGCTCGACATGATGTAGGGAATGTCGAAGCGAGCCGCAGCACGCGCGAGCATCAGATCGGCGCCAGGGCGGAAGAATCCGGCAATGCCCATCGGCGAGATACCGAACGGGCTGGCATAATCGTGGCCGAACAGATTGACGGTCTGGCGACGCTTTTCGACGTCGACAAGATAGCGCGGCAGCAGCTTGTAGCGATCGAACGCAACACGATTGCGCGCAAGCCCTGCCTCTCCGTCCACGCCGCCGTCGATGAAGTCGAAAGCGATCCGCGGCAGGCGTTTGCGCGCGAGCGTCCTGATGTCGTCGAAGTTTATCGCGTGTTCGAGTTGCATGAGTTCTTGTCGGCTCACCTTGATGCGCAGAATCGACTGGGGTCGATCCGTAACGCCATTATTGGTCGATCGTGGCGCGACAGAGAATTGGCCAAATTTTGATGCTGACCATCAGTCGGTGTGATGATGTCGCACGCAATTTTAAGGACGAAGCGAGGCGGCACGCGGCGAGCGCCGCGCGCGCAAACCTGCCTGACGATAGGGTCTTCTCAGCCCATGCGCGTCGGCAGGAACAGAGCGATTTCCGGCCAGATCGCGAGCATGAACAAGAGGACCAGCATGATCAGATGGAACGGGATCGTTCCCATCACCACTTCGCTGAGCTTGCCGTCCCAGATGCTCTGGATGACGAAGAGATTGATGCCGATCGGCGGCGATATCTGCCCGAGCTCGATGAACATCACGAGCATGACGCCGAACCAGATCGGATCGACGCCGTACTGGACCAGCACCGGATACAGCAGCGGCACCGTGATCACGATCATGCCAAGACTCTCAACCAGACAGCCGAGAACTGTGTAGAGAACGAAGACCGCGATGAAGAACTCGACCTTGCTCAGGTGCAGACCGACGACGAAGGCGGTGACGTCATCGCCGACGCCGGCATAGCTGATCGCGTAGGAGAACAGAAAGGCCGCATAGACGATGAACAGGATATTGCCGACGACCTCGACCGTCCGGTGCATGGCGGCGACGAATTTCGGCCAGGTCAGCTCGCCCCAGATGGCGGAGATCGCGATGCCGAACAGACAGCCGATCGCCGCCGCTTCGGTCGGGGTGGCCAGCCCCGAATAGATGCTGCCGAGAATGAACGCGATCAGGATCGCGAAGGGCACGACGTCGACCAGCGCGCTCATGATGCCGGCGACGCTCCGCGTCAGCACCTCCGCGGGCGCCGCGCTCGGCCTCATCGTGGTGTAGATGGCGATATAGGCCATGAACATGGCGGTCAGGATCAATCCCGGGATCACGCCGGCCATGAACAGCTTTGCGACCGAGGTCTCGCTGAAGGTGCCGTAGACGATCATCGCAATGCTCGGCGGAAACAGAATTCCGAGCGTGCCGCCGGCCGCGAGCGATCCGGCGGAGAGCCGGCGATCATATTTGCGCTGGCCGAGCTGAGGCAACGCGACGCTGCCGATCGAGGCCGCGGTCGCGATGCTGGAGCCGCTGATCGCGGCGAACACCGCGCAGCCCGCGATATTAGTCTGGAGCAAGCCGCCGGGGATGCGCGCGACCAGCACGGACAGGCCGCGATAGATCCGGAAGCTCAGTCCGCTCTTTTGCATGATTTCGGCGAGCAGGATGAAGAGCGGGATGGCGGTCAGGGTGAAACTGTCCATGCTGCCCCAGCTGACGAGGCCGAGCCCGTTGAAGGCATCAAAGCCGTTCTGCATGAACAGATAGACCGCGGCAGGGATCGCGATGGCGAACGGCACCTGCATGCCGAGGCCGAGCAGCGACAGGAACACCGCGAAGGCGACGATGAGTTGGAGACCCGCGCTCATTGACCACGGCTCCGACGGTTTGCGGCCCCGAGCCAGCGGATGTCCGCTCGAATCGCCCTGATCAGCGAAGTGCAGAGAGCTGCGGTGCCAAGCGGCATGATGGCTTGCGGAATCCACAGCGGCGTACCGAGAATGGTCGCGGCGAAATCGCCGCCGTCGAAGCTGCGCAGCACCAGGCGGACCAGCTGCCAGAGCAGCAGCAGGCTGAAGGCGAGCGCGATCGCATCGAAGATCAATTTGCGCAGGGCGTGACCGCGTTCGCCGAGCCGGCTATCGATGAATTCCACCTTGTGGAAGGCGCCGCTGACGAAACAGGTCGACAGGCTCAGAAACGAAACGGCGACGAGCAGATAGCCGCCGAGCTCGTCTGCCGACTGAAGCGAGACGCCGAACAGGTTTCTCAGGACCACCTCGGCCGCAACCATGACCATCATGGAGACGATGGCGAGCTCGCAGAGCCAGCGGCACAGCCGCTCGATCCATCCCTCGGCGACTTGCGAGGGTGCGGCCTCGACGGCGTGTCCGGCGTCGAGCCGCTGCGGTTGGGGAGATGTCAGCATGCCCTCAGCGTCCCAGAGCCTTGCGGACCTGGTCCAGCAGTTCGGCCGCCTCGGGTCCCTGCCCTTTCGCCCATTCGGCGTAGTAGGGCTTGATCTTCTGGCCGGCTTCCTCGATTTCCGCGGTGGACGGCGTGGTCGAAGTCATCTGCGCGGCAAGCTTCTGGGTGAGGTCCTGATCCTCTGATGCCATCGCCTTGGTCGTCTTGTCCGCGATCTCGCGGATCGTGTCCTGCACCACGGTCTGGACGGACGGCGACAACCGGTCCCAGGCCTTCTTGTTCACCAGCAAGAGCGAAGAGACATAGCCGAGGTTCAGCCGGTAATTGTACTTGAACAGATCGCGCCAGACGTAGCCGTAGCCGGAGCTTGCGGTGATCGCGCCGTCAACGACGCCGCGGTCGATGGCGGCGGGGACCTCGGCCGTTCCCAGCGTCACCGGCGAGCCGCCCATCTTCTTGATGAACTCGCCCTGGTCGGGCGAGATCACCCTGATCTTCTGGCCCTGGATATCCCTGAGCGACTTGAGCTCCTTCCGCGACCAGATCACCTGCTCCGGAAACACGTATTGGCCGACCACGACGATGCCGCGCTTGGCATAGGCTTCGCTCAGCGCCGGCGCCAGGATGGCCGACACCTTTTCGTATTCGGCGGGATTGTGGACCAGCATGGGCAGGCGCACGACCGCTCCGACCGGCACACTGCCGAGGAAGAACGCGTCATCTCCCATCTGGACGATGTTGTCGGCGACGGCCTGGGTGATGTCAGTCGCCTTGATCTGCAGCGTGCCGCCGAGATGCAGCTTGATCTTCAGCTCGCCATTGGTCCGCTTGCCGATCTCGTCGAACAGTTCGGCGAGGCCCTTGGCCGCGGTGACGGTGGCGACGGAATTGTAGGTGTAGGCGTTCCAGGTCTGGCCAGCCGTACCAGGGGTCGTTTGCGTTGCGAGGAAGGAGAGCGCCAGCAGGGTTGCTGCTGCGAAATCCGCAAGCCGTCGTGCCATTTCCATCCCTAAGGTTGATGTTATTATTTTGTATTACCGGGACGTGCCGCCCCTGGCCCTGCGCCTCTGCAGAGCCCCATCAAGGTCCCTTGCCGAAACGCCATTGAGTTTTGTTAGCACAAGGCTTTCAGGCCCGATTGGGCATTTTCCTGATGGCATCCATCGGCCGGAATGATGCATCGCGCGGCGATTTGCCGCTTATTCCGATGAATGACGCAGGCGCGACCGGCGGGCTTGGGCGGCCCCTGTCGGCGGCTTCTCGCGCGGTTACGCCGGCGGTCAGGAGAGCGACTGGCCGGCGACCTCTTCGCAGGTCAGGAATGCAACACCGTCGAGGCCCCGCAGCCAGGTCAGCAGGCCGTCGAGGGCAGCTACGCGGCTTGCCCGCGCGCTGCCATAGTCGCTGCGCGGATGCAGCGTCAGCGTGATCAGGCAGCGCGCGCGATGCATCGCCTCGATCTCCTCGCGCCACATCTTCATGACGCGGTCGTGCGTCTGGCGCTGGCCGTAGAGCGTCGCGTCGATCAGGATCTCCGCATGCGGCACCTCGACCATGCCGCGGCCGCCATCGGCGTCTAACCGGTACGGATGGTCGTCGTCCTGGAAGCTCGAATCATAGCGATAGCCGAGATCGGCCAAGTGGCCGAGCGTGCGTTCCGTGAGGCGGCCATGCGGCGCCCGAAAGCCGCGCGGCGCTCGTCCGGCGATCCGCGACAGCGTCGCATGCGTGCGCTCCAGCAGCGCCCGCTCGTCGATGCCTGCTGCGTCCATCTCTTCCATCGCCCAGCCATGCGCGGCGATCTCGTGTCCACGGCCGGCGAGCGCGGCGACATAGGCGGGATTGGCTTCGGCCTCCGCACCCGGAACGAACACGGTGGACTTGATGCCGTGGCGATCGAGCAAGCCGAACAGCCGCTCGCAGCCAACCGCATAGGCGTATTTTCCGTAAGACGCGCGGCCGAACAGCGCGTCCTCGCCGAGCTGGGTCCGCTCGACCGTCTTGCCCTGGAGGTTGACGGTCACGACAACTGGAATGATCGGCTTGCTCATTGTCCGCTCCAGTCCCGTCGCCAATCTGACGGCCGCTTCAGGCACCATTCCGCCAGCTCCAGCATGCCGACGAAGCGCACGCCGTCGTGGAGCTTGGCGTATTTGATCAGCCCCTCGACTGCCGCGACACGCGCGGGCGAGCCGGAGCCGTAGCCGACGCGTGGATGGAAGGTCAAATTGTAGTAACCGCCCTCGGCATAGATGGCGTCGAACTCCTGCTCCCAATGCGTCAGAACTTCCGACGGCGGCGTGTAGCTGACGCGGTAGAACGGGAAATCATCCAGGCTCGAGGTGTTGTTGGGCAGGCAGACATAGTCGCTGCGCTCCTCGCCGTCGTAGCGGGCGAGATACGGCAGATCAAAATCCTTGTCGCTGGAATCATAGACATAGCCGAGCTCGCGGAGCTTGCGCAGCGTCCGCGCGGTCTTGTGCCCGGACGGCGAGCGCCATCCGCGCGGCGCTGAGCCGGTGATCTCCGTGAGCAGACGGTGCGTCCGCTCCAGAAGCTCCGGCTCGGCATCGCCGGGGTCGGTGCCCTCGTGGAAATAGCCGTGGGAGCCGATCTCGATGCCGGAACGCGAGATGTCGCGGACGAGATCGGGGCTCTCCTCGGCGTCATAGCCGGAGACATAGAACGTCCAGGGCACGTCGTGCCGCGTGAACATGTCGACGAAGCGCGGAATGCCGCACTTGGCGGAGTAGCGGCCGTGCGAGCGCGCGCCGAGCGGCAACTGCCCGCGGCCGCGTTCCAGCGAGGTGCCGTCGAAATCGAGCGTGAGGCCGACGACGCAGCGCGCGCCGTCCGGCCAGGCATGCTGCCTGCGCTGGGCAAGGGAAATCATCTGACAACCTCGACATTCCAGAAGCGGGGTTTGCGGCCGGCCCACGGCGCGTAACCGCGCACCGCCGGCGAGACCGCAGAAACATTGACGCCGGAGCTCCACACGATCATCGGCGCATCATCGACGAAGAGCTTGTGGAGTGCATCGAACAGCGGCTGGCGTGCCTCTGGCGCGGCCGTCTCCATCAGCTTGCCGAGCAGATCAATCGCAGCAGCATTGCCCCAGACGCGGTCGGGCTGCACGCTCTTGTCGCCGATGAAACGATCGAGGCCGAAGGCGGGATCGAGATAGGGCGTGTAATTCCACACCATCAGCTGATAGTCGCCCTTGTTGTAACGGCTGAGCTGGGTGGCGAATTCAACGACCTCGACGGTGAGGTTGAGGCCGGCCTGCTGCGCCATCGCTTGCGCCAGCACGGCAACGTCGTTCATGACGGGAAAGCGCGAATTGGTTGTGATCCTGATCGGCTCGCCCTTGTAGCCCGCTTCAGTCAGCAGCTTCTTTGCGCGCGCGATGTCGAGACTGTAACCCGCCTGCTCCACCGCGCCATAGTAACGGCTCGAGAGCGGCACCAGTGAGGTGCTCGGCTTGGCATAGCCGTCGGTCAGGCTGTCGCTCATGCTGGGATAATCGAGCGAGGCGGCAATCGCCGCGCGGATGCGCTTGTCCTTCAGCAGCGGATCATTGGTCTGCATCACGATCGCATTCAGCGAGGCGACCGGCGCCGATGCGATCACGAGCCCTGCCGATTTCAGCTCGCCTGCGAATTTTGGATCGGCCGAGGGCCAGAGATCGAGACTACCGGACTGGATCGCCGCCTTCGCCGCCGCCGGATCGGGCACGATGGACAGCCTGATGCGATCGACCTTGGCCAGCTTGGCTCCAGCGAGACCGTCGGCCGGCTCGACGCGCGCGGCATACGCCTCGTTGCGCGCAAGCTCGATGAATTGGCCGCGGCGCCATTCGGCGAGCTTGAACGGGCCGGTGCCGATCGCTTTCTGCCAGCTGCCGTCGGCCCCGACCGAGTCCGGATGCGCGACGCCGGTGCCGTCGCAATCGGCCCGCGCCATCGTGCTGAGGAAAGCGCCGCTCGGCTCGGCGAGACGGAAGACGATTTGCTCCGGCGACGGCGCCGTGATCTCGGCGATCTTGATCTTGCGCGTGCCGTCGAAATTGGTCCGGCACGGCCAGCCTGATTTCGGATCGAGGAAGCGTTCCCAGGTCCACGCCACCTCCCGCGAGGTCAGGGGCGCGCCGTTGTGAAAGGCCACGCCCTCGCGGAGTGTAAAGGTGTAGGTGCGGCCGTCCGCGGAGGTCTCGATCGCCTTGGCGAGCATCGGGGCGACGGTGCCATCGCCGCGCCAGGCGACGAGCCCTTCATAGATCTGCTGGAGCACGAGGCCGGTATTGTCGTCGGGGCTGTTGCCCGGCATCAGGCCGCGGATGTCGGTCGTGACCATGCTGCGCAGAACGCTCTCGGCGCGGGCAGCGGGTAGCGATGCAAGCATCAGACACAACGCAACGACAAAACGCTTCATACGCAAAATCCTGTTCAGCCCGAGGCACGCTCCGCCGCCGCACCGGCGAAATCCAAGACGGGCGCGGCCGCGAGCAGCGCCTTGGTGTAGTCATGCTGGGGGTGATCGAAGACGTCGTCGCGCAAGCCCTGCTCGACGATCCTGCCGCCCTGCATCACCACGACGCGGTCGGCGACCTGCTCGACCGCCGCGAGGTCGTGGCTGATGAACAGGCAGGCAAAGCCGTATTGCGCCTGGAGCCGCTCGAACAGTTTCAGCACTTGCGCCTGGATGGTCATATCGAGCGCCGAGACCGGCTCGTCCGCCACGACGAAAGCCGGCTGGCGCACGATGGCGCGCGCAATCGCGATCCGCTGCCGCTGACCGCCGGACAGTTCGTGCGGCCAGCGCGCAGCCAGACCGGCAAGCCCGACTTCGTCCAGCATTGCATCGACGCGCCTGTCGCGCTCGGCCGTCGCCAGCTGCGGAACATGACGCAGAGGCTCGGCGACGATCTCGCCGACCCGCATGCGTGGGTCGAGCGAGGAGTAAGGATCCTGGAACACGAGTTGCGAGGCGAGACGGAAGTCGCGATCCACCGTCGCCGTGACGTCCCTGCCCCGGAATCTGATCTCGCCGCCCGAAATCGGGATCAACCGCAGCATGGCGCGGCCGAGCGTCGTCTTGCCCGAGCCAGAGCCGCCGACCACGGCGACCGTTTCACCAGCAGCGATCTCGAGATCGACGCCGTTGACGGCGGAGACGCCGGTATCGCGGCGGAACAATCGCTGCCGCCCGGCGAAGCCGACCTTGAGACCGCGCACGCTGACGAGAGGTTCGCCAGCCTGTCGCACCTTGGTCGTGGCGCCACGGCGCGGCAAGGCCTCGACCAGCCGCTTGGTATAGGCCTCGCGCGGCGTGAACAGGATTTGCCGGCTCGTGCCTGTTTCAACCATCTTGCCCTGGCGCAGCACCAGCGCGCGCTGTGCGTAGCGCGACACGAGACCGAGATTGTGGGTGATCAGCATCACCGACGTCCCGTGGTCGCGCGCGAGCCCGACCATGAGGTCGAGCACCTCGCGCTGGGTCAGGGTATCAAGCGCCGTGGTCGGCTCGTCCGCGATCAGCAGTTTTGGCTTCAGCAGCATCACCGAGGCCAGCATGATGCGCTGGCGCATGCCGCCTGAGAATTCGTGCGGATAGGCATCGAAGGTCCGCTCGGGATCGCGGATCTGCACCCGCGCCAGCATGTCGAGGCAGCGGCGCTTGATCTCGTGCTTGCCGAGCCGCTCGTGCAGACCGAGCCCTTCCGCCATCTGTGCACCGACGCTGATGGCGGGATTGAGCGAGACCATCGGCTCCTGGAACACCATGCCGACAACAGGCCCGCGCAGCGTCCGCATCTGGCGCGCGGAGACGCCAGCAAGATCGACGCCGTCGAGCACGATGCGGCCGCCGGCCTTGCGCAGCCCCGGCGGCAACAGGCCGAGCACGGCGCGTGCGGCGGCGGTCTTGCCGCTGCCGGATTCGCCGACGATGGCGAGGAACTCGCCGCGCTCGACGGCGAAGGAGATGTCGTCGACGATCACGGCCTTGCTGGCCGACACCTCGATGCGCAGGTTTTCGACCGACAGCAGCGTCATCCGTGCGCCATCCTGGGGTCGAGGCGATCACGCAGGGAATCGCCGAGCAGGTTGATGCCGAGCAGCGTCAGCGCGATGCAGAGGCCCGGCGCGATCGAGAGCCAGGCCGCCGTCTCCATGAACGGACGGCTCGCGGCGAGCATGTTGCCCCAAGTCGGCGCCGGCGGTGGCACGCCGAGGCCAAGGAAGCTCAGCGCGCTCTCGGCCAGCAGCACCCAGCCGAACATGCTGGTCGCGAGCACTGCGACCGGCGCAATCGCGTTCGGCATCACATGGCGGATCATCGAGTAGACCTCGGAATTGCCGATCACGCGCGAGGCCTCGACATATTCCTTCTCGCGGATCGACAGCACGGTGCCGCGCACCACGCGGACGACCGAGGGGATGTAGGCAAGGCCGAGCGCCAGGATCAGCCCGACCTTGTTGGCGCCGACCACGATCATCACGGCCAGCGCCAGCAGGATGCCGGGGAAAGCGAGCAGCGCGTCGTTCACCGCCATGATGACGCGGTCGGCCCAGCCGCGGATGTAGCCGGCCGCGCAACCGATCACCATGCCGGCGGCGACTGCGAGAAGCACCGTCACGAAAGCAATGACCACGCTGGCACCGGCGCCGACCATGATACGGCTCAGCACATCGCGGCCGAATTCGTCCGTGCCGAGCCAGTGAACCGGCGACGGCGCCTGAAGCCGCGCCCGCAGATTGATGCGGAGCGGGTCGAACGGCGTCCAGAACGCGCCGGTGACGGCCGCGCCGAGCAAGATCGCCATGAGGGCGCCGCCGATCGCGGTGTTGGCGCGCATCCTCATGCCACCGTTACCCGGGGATCGAACAAGGGATAGCAGAGGTCGACGATGAGATTGACCACGACATAGATCACGGCGGTGAACAGCAGACAGCCCTGCACCACCGGATAGTCGCGCGCGAAGATGGAATCGACCAGGAGGCGGCCAAGACCCGGCAATGTGAACACGGTCTCGATCACGGCGATGCCGCCGAGGAGATGACCGAGCACAAGGCCGATCAGTGTCCAGGTCGGCGCGAAAGCGTTAGGCAAGACATGCCGGGCCAGCACGCGCCATTCCGGCACGCCCTTGGCGCGGGCATGGGTGACGTATTCGAGCCTGAGGACCTCGATCGAGGCGGCGCGCGCCATGCGCGTGAGCACGCCGATCTCCACCATGGTCAGCGTCGCGATCGGCAGCACGATGAAGGTCGCCGCCTGCCAGAAGTTTTCCGCGAACGGCACATAGCCGATCACCGGCAGCCATTTCAGCTTGAGCCCGAACAGGAGCAGCAGCAGCAGGCCGAGCCAGAAGCTCGGGATCGACAGCAGCAGCGTGGCGCCGCCGACGACGGAGAGATCGACCAGGCTGTTCTGCTTCCAGGCCGCGACGAGGCCGGCCGGGACGGCGATGCAGGCAGCAAGCCCGACCGCCACCAGCACGATGACCGCGCTGACCTGGAAGCGATCGAGGATCAGCGGCAGTACCGCAAGATTGTTGGTGATGGAGTGCCCGAAATCGCCGGCGGCAAGCTTTGCGATCCAGTGCATGAACTGGACCGGAATCGGCTGGTCGAGGCCAAGCTGGGCGCGGAGCTGCGCCGCCTGCGCGGGATCGGCGGCATCGCCGAGCATCACCTGCACGGGATCGCCGGGAATGAGCCGCACCAGCGCAAAGACGGCGATCGCGACCAGCAGCAGCGTCGGGATCGTCATGGCCAGCCGTCTTGCGAGGTAACCCAACATGGCGCGCCCTTGCTCTACTCGACCGTGACGCCCCAGAACCGCGGCTCCGGATAGAGCCAGCCGGCATAGCCCTTGATGCTCTTGCGTAGCGCCGTCAGTTCGGCGCCGTTGAACAGCACGATCATCGGCACGTCGGCGATGAAGCGCTTGTGCATCTCGTCGAACAGCGCCTGCCGCTTCGCGGTATCGTCGATCATCATCGACTGGCGCAGCATCTCCTGCGCCTCTGGATTGTCCCAGACCTTGCGTGGCTGCGCCGCCTTGGGCCCGGTCAGCATCTCGAAGCTCAGGGAGGGGTCGAGCCGCGCCGAATAGACGAAGGCCATCGACTGGTAGTCACCACGGTTGTAACGGTCGAGCTGGGCCGCCCAGTCCATCACCTCGAGCTCGATATTGATCCCGACCGTCTGCGCCATCGCCTGCACCAGCACGGAGGAATCGAACACGAAGCTATAGCGCTTGTTGGTGATCATCTTGATCGGCTGGCCGCGATAACCGGCCTCCAGCAGCAGCTTCTTGGCCTCCGCGATGTTCTGCGCGTAGCCGTGCGACTGCGCCTCGCTGTAGAAGGGGCTGCCGAGCGGCAGCGCGGAATTATTCGGACGGGCCGTGCCCATCATCACGGCGTCGACGATCTGCGCGGTGTCGATGGAGAGTGCAATCGCGCGGCGGATCCGCACATCTTTCAGCAGCGGGTCTTTGGTCTGGAACAGGATGCCGGTAAGACCGAGCGCAGGCGTGATGCTGAGCTGCACTTCAGGGCGCGATTTGAGCTCCTCGAGATCGGGGATCGACAGGCTCATGATGACGTCGAGCGAGCCGCTGAGCAGTCCCGCCTTCGCCGCCGAACTGTCTGGGATCACGTTGAAGCGCACGCGATCGACCTTGACGTCCTTGGCGCCGGTATAGCCGGTGCGCGGCTCGCTGCGCGAGACATAGCCGTCGAAGCGGACGATATCGACATATTGCCCCCGCTTCCATTCGGCGAGCTTGAACGGTCCGGTGCCGATGGGGGCGATCCACTTGCCATCAGGTCCAACGGAATCACGATGGATGATGGCGGTCTGGCCGCAATCCGGCCGCGCCAGCGTCGGCAGAAATAACGCCGTCGGCTGATCGAGCGTAATGGCGACAGTCTGCGGATCGGACGCCTCGATCTTCTCGATCCGTGCGATTCCGGTGGCGCTGAACTCGGACAGGCAGCGCCATTGCGTCGCGGGGTCGAGCCAGCGCTTCAGCGACCAGACCACGTCGTCGGCGGTCATGGTCGCGCCGTTGTGGAACTTGACTCCCTGGCGCAGGCGGAACGTGTAGGTCTTGCCTTCGTTCGAAACGGTCCAGCTGTCAGCCAGCATCGGACCGATCGATGTATCGTCACGGAAGGCGACCAGCCCCTCCACGAGATGGGCCACTACCGCATCCGTATTGGCGTCGCGATTGGTGCCGGGATCGGTCGAGCGGATGTCGGCGTTGAGCCGCGTCCGCAGCAGTGTTTCGGCGCCGGCCTTCCCCAGCATCGCCAGCAGGGCCAATGCGGCCAGTCCGACCGCCCATGCCGGCGATGGCCGACGCCGGCGCATCACGCCGCCCCCGCCGCAGCCGAGCGCTCGAACGCGGCCCGCCCGATCTCGTCGATCTCGAGCCGGTACTCGGTGAATTCGCGGTTGAGCGCCGGCAGCGGCGCCGCCTGCATCAATCCGCTGGCCGGCTCCATCAGGATCATCGCCACGGTGGCGCTGAGATTGTTGCTGAGATTGCGGCGCGGCGGGCGGCAGACGGACCAGGGATAGGCGAACTCGTCGAACAGCGCGTTCTTGACGGTGTCGAAGGTGATGCTGCCGATGTGCGGCTGGAGCAGATCGCGGACGCGGATGTCGCGGTAGAGGCTGTCCGGGGTATCCTGGATACCCGCGTCCTTGAGCTTGCCGAGCGCAACCGGGCTCACGAAGTGATTGGCATGCACGAGCAGGCCGTTCTGCGGATGCACCTGAAAGGTCTCATCCGGCGCACATTCGAAATCGATCGCGATGCCCTCGCGATGGCTGACGATCATGTTGTTGGCCGCTGACTTCTTGGTGCAATAGACCGCGCGCATCGCAAGCGCGACATGCTCCTGCTCCAGCACCTTGCGGCGGATCAGTGCCAGCGGCACGCCGACCTGGCGATAGTCGCGGTCACTCTGGAGATAGTTCGCGGTGATCGCAATGCCGACCGCGTTGAAGCCGCAGCGACCCAGCGCGCCGGCCTCGGTGAAGGTCATGAGATCAGGACCGTCATCGCGGCGCACCTTCAGCACCACAGCGGTCTCCGCGCACTCGCGCTTCCAGTCCCAGTTCTGGGCATGGATCAGACGACCGTTACTGGTCGCCGTCGGCAGCGCAACGACGCCGGTGCAGCCATCGGGCTCATCGGGCGTCTTCAGGCGCGCGCGGATCTTTGGATTGGCAAGCTTGAGGATCTCTGTGCGGGCGTTGAGCAGCACGATATCCTCGAACGGGACGTCGGCGCCTTCGGCAATGCCGCGCATCTCCTCGATGTAGTTCGGCTCGAACGCCTCGATAACAGGCAGATAATCCCGCACCAGCTCGGCGACGCCCTTCGCATCGAGCGAGAGCTCCTTCAACTGCGCGAAGTAATGGGTCGTCCCCTTCTTGATGCGGCCTGCCGCCTTCTGCCCGTACTGACGGCCACGCGCGCGCGGAGGACCGGAGATTTCGATGAGGGGAAAGGGCTCGACCATGGGACGCCAGATTCCTTCTTGAAGTTCCTTTTGCTTTCTCACGAAGCCTAATGTATTTTGTGATCACATGAAACAAAAATCTTCAACCGCGAAATCTGCCGTGGAAAAAGCCTCTCCAAGCCGGCTCCAGCGCGAATTGTCCGCCGGGATCATCGACCTGATCCGGAGCGAGGGGCTTGCGCCCGGAACACGGCTTGCCGAAGTCGCGCTCGCCGAACGCCTCCAGGTCTCGCGCACGCCGGTGCGCGCCGCGCTGAAGCTGCTGGCGCGGCGCAAGCTCGTGCACGCCGGCGCCAGCCGCGGCTATTTCGTCGCCGCCACCGCCTCTGCCCAGCACAAGACGCCGCCAAAGCCGAGCCCCGACGACACCGACCGGCTGTTCCTCGCCATCGCGCGCGATCGCCGCGCCAAGCGGCTGCCCGACGAGGTTTCCGAGCGCGACCTGATGCAGCGCTACGATGCGACGCGGCCGATCGTGCAGCGCGTGCTTACCAGGCTTGCCGAAGTTGCCGCGGTCCAGCGCAAGCCGGGACATGGCTGGCGGTTCCAGCCGACGCTCGGGGACACGCAAGCGCGCGACGAGAGCTATCGCTACCGTCTGCTGATCGAGCCGGCCGGCCTGCTCGAGCCGGGCTTCCAGCTCGATCCGGCCTGGGCAGCCGGGATGCGCCTGCGCCATCAGGAGATGCTGGCAATGCCGTGGAGCGACACGGCCAGCATCGCGCTCTACGAGATGAACGCGGCCTTCCATGAAGGCCTCGCCGCCGCATCAGGCAACCGCTATCTGCTGGTCGCGGTTCAGCAGCAGAACCGGCTGCGGCGCTTCGGCAATTACGACTGGACCTTCGGCCATGAGCGCGTGATCGTGAACTGCCGCGAGCATCTCGCCATCCTCGACCAGCTTGAAGCCGGCCAGAACGAGGCGGCCGCGGCGCTGCTGCGCCGGCATCTCGAAGGTGCCGCCAGGCTCAAGCGCAGCCCGGCCAATGCCGCTCCATCAAAGACCGCCTGAACACGCACAAGAGTTGTCATGACCATGAATGCCTTCGCCTCCTCCAACAGCCCCCTCACCCGCGAGGCCATGGAGCCGTTCTGGCTGCCGATGACGCCGAACCGGCAGTTCAAGTCGAAGCCGCGCATCTTCGTCGGCGCCGAGGGCATGCACTACATCACCGACGACAACAGGCGCATTCTCGACGGCATGGCAGGGCTGTGGTGCGTGAACGCGGGACACGCGCAAAGGCGGATCGTCGAGGCCATCCAGGCGCAGGCGGCGAAGCTCGACTTCGTCTCCTCGTTCCAGATGAGCCATCCGGCCGCCTTCGAGCTCGCCCGACGCATCACCGAGATCGCGCCTGATGGACTGGACCACGTCTTCTTCACCAATTCAGGCTCGGAATCGGTCGACACCGCGCTGAAGATCGCACGCGGCTATCATCGCGCCCGCGGTGAGGCCAGCCGCATCCGCTTCATCTCACGCGCCAAGGCCTATCACGGCATGGGCTGGGGCGGCCTGTCGGTCAGCGGCATCGTCCGCCACCGCAGGGATTTCGGCCCGCTGCTCCCCGAAGTCGATCACCTCCCGCATACGCATGATCCCGAGCACGCCGCGTTCTCGCGCGGCCAGCCGCAATGGGGCGCGCATTTTGCCGACGAGCTGACAAAGCTGCTGCAGATCCACGATCCCTCGACCGTTGCCGCCGTCATCGTCGAGCCCGTGACGGGCTCAGGTGGCGTGCTGCCGCCGCCGGTCGGCTATCTCGAGCGACTGCGAAAGATCTGCGACCAGCACGGCATCCTCCTGATCTTCGACGAGGTGATCACCGGCTTCGGTCGCCTGGGCGCAGCGTTCGGCGCCAACGCCTTCGGCGTGACCCCTGATATCATCACCTGCGCCAAGGGCATGACCAACGCCGCCGTGCCGATGGGCGGCGTCATCGTCGCCAGCAAGGTCTACGACGCGCTGATGCAGGGGCCCGACAACGCGGTCGAGCTGTTCCACGGCTATACCTATTCGGCGCATCCGCTTGCCTGCGCGGCCGGTCTTGCCGCGCTCGACGTGTATCAGGATCTCGGCCTGTTCGAGCGGGCGCGCCGCCTGGCGCCGGTGCTGGAAAACCATGCGCATGGCTTGCGCGACCTCCCCCATGTCGTCGACATCCGCAACATCGGGCTGTTGGCCGCGATCGACCTGAAGCCGCGCGAGGGTGCGCCGGGCGCACGCGGCAGCGAATGCGCCAGCCGCTGCTATGAGGACGGCATCCTGATCCGCGGCAGCGGCGACACGCTGTTGATCTCGCCGCCTTTGATCATCACCGAGCAACAGATCGCGGAGATCTTCGCTGCGATCCGCCGCGCCGTGATTGCCATCAGCTAACGGTGGCGCAGGGCCTCACATCGCCGGCAGTGCATCCAAATGGCAGGCCACCCATTGCTCGCCTTCGGTCGAACGGAGCTGCGGCTCTTCGGTGCGGCAACGATCGAACGCGAACGGGCAACGGGTGTGGAAGCGGCATCCGCTCGGCGGATTGATCGGGCTCGGCACGTCGCCGCTGAGAATGATCGGGTTGCGCTGGGCGCCCGGCTCGGGCAGCGGCACCGCCGAGAGCAACGCCTTGGTGTAGGGATGCCTTGGCGCAGCAAAGATCTCGTGGCGCGGCGCCACCTCGACGATCTTGCCGAGATACATCACCGCGACGCGGTGGGTCATGTGCTCGACGATGGCGAGGTCATGGCTGATGAACAGCAGCGCCAGGCCGAATTTCTGCTGGAGGTCCTGGAGCAGATTGACGATCTGCGCCTTGACCGAAACGTCGAGCGCGGAGACTGCTTCGTCGCAGACGATCAGCTCCGGCTCGGCCGCCAGTGCCCGCGCAATGCCGATGCGCTGGCGCTGGCCGCCTGAAAACTCGTGCGGCCGGCGGTTCAGCGCCTCGCGCGGCAGCCTCACCGTATCCATCAGCGACGTGACGCGGACTTCGAGATCCTCCTTGGATTTGGCGAGACCGAAATTACGGATCGGCTCGGCGAGGATGTCGCGCACGCGCATGCGCGGATTGAGGCTGGAGAACGGGTCCTGGAACACGACCTGCACGCGCCGGCGCATCTGGCGCATCGTGCTCGGATGGGCGTCGTCGATACGCTGGCCGTCGAGGATCACCTGCCCCGACGTGATGTCGAACAGGCGCAGGATGGCGCGGCCGACTGTCGACTTGCCGCAGCCGGACTCGCCGACCAGCGACAAGGTCTCGCCGCGCGCGATCTCAAAGGACACGCCGTCGACCGCATAGACCCATTCGGACTTTCGCCCGAACAGACCCTTGTTGACCGGAAAATGCTTCTTGAGGTCGTTGACCTGGAGCAGCGGAGGACTCATGCCGCAACGGCTCCCTTGGCCGCGTAGTGACAGGCGGCAATGTGGCGCGGGCCCTTTTCCTCGAGCCCGGGCGCATATTGGCGGCAGACATCGGTCGCAAGCGCGCAGCGGCCGGCGAAGACGCAGCCGACGATCGGCTTGCGCAGATCGGGCACCTGACCGGGAATCTCGGCGAGCCGCCGCGCGGTGCCGGTCAGCGACGAGCCGAGCCTCGGCACAGCGCCGAGCAGGCCTTGCGTATAGGGGTGGCGCGGCGAGCGGAACAGCTCGGCGACCGGCGCCTCCTCGACCTTGCGGCCGGCATACATCACCATGACGCGCTCGGCGATCTCGGCGACGACGCCGAGATCGTGCGTGATCAGGATGATCGCAGCACCGACCCGGCTCTTGAGGTCGAGCATCAGCTTGAGAATTTGCGCCTGGATGGTGACGTCGAGCGCGGTGGTCGGCTCGTCCGCGATCAGAAGTTTTGGATTGCAGGCCAGCGCAACCGCGATCATCACGCGCTGGCGCATGCCGCCGGAGAGCTGGTGCGGATATTCGCGCACGCGCCGGCTTGGCTCGGGAATGCCGACCAGGGTCAGCATCTCGACCGCATGGGCCTCGGCGGCTTGCTGGTCCAGGCCCTGATGGATCATCAGCGTCTCGCGGATCTGGCGGCCGACCGTCAGGACCGGATTGAGACTGGTCATCGGCTCCTGGAAGATCATGGAGATGTCGTTGCCGCGGATAGCGCGCATCTCGCGGTCGGACAGTTTCAGGAGATCCTTGCCTGCGAAGCGGATGCTGCCTGCGATCCTGCCGGGCGGCTCGGGGATCAACCGCATCAGCGACATCGAGGTCACCGACTTGCCGCAGCCGGACTCGCCGACGATGGCGAGTGTCTCGCCTTCCTTGACATGGAAGGACACGCCGTCGACCGCGCGGTTGATGCCGCTGGGCGTGCGAAAGTGGGTCTGAAGATTCTCGACTTCAAGCAGCGCCATCGTGATCAGCCCCTCGACATCACAGGCTCTTGGCCATGCGCGGATCGAGCGCATCGCGAAGGCCATCGCCGAGCAGATTCACGGCAAGCACGGTGACGGACAGGAAGGCCGCCGGAAAGAATACGATGTAGGGCTTGACCTGCCACAGCGCGCGGCCTTCGGCCATGATGTTGCCCCAGGATGGAATGGTGGGCGGCGTACCGGCGCCGATAAAGGACAGGATCGCCTCCGTGATCATGGCGCTGGCGCAGATATAGGTGGCCTGGACCAGCATCGGCGCGAGCGTGTTGGGCAGGATGTGGCGGAAGATGATCATCGGCGTGCGGGTGCCGCAGGCCACCGCTGCATCCACATAGGGCTGCTCGCGCAGCGACAGCACCACGCTGCGCACGAGGCGGGATACACGCGGGATCTCGGCAATGGTGATCGCCAGGATGACGTTGCCAACGCTGCCGCGCGTAAGAGCCATCAGCGCGATCGCCAGCAGGATCGGCGGGATCGACATCAGACCGTCCATGAAGCGCATCAGAATGCCGTCGGCCCAGCGGATGAAGCCGGAGACGATGCCGATGGCAAGCCCCGCCGCCGACGCAAGCATGGCAACCGACAGGCCGACCGTGAGCGAGACCCTCGCGCCAAACAGCACACGCGAATAGATGTCGCGGCCGAGCACGTCGGTGCCGAACCAGTAAAGCTCCGACGGTGCGCGCGTGCGCTTGGCCGGCGCCAGCGCGGTCGGATCGACCGTTCCGAGATAAGGCGCGAAGATCGCGATCAGCACGAGCGTCAGCAGCAGCGCACCGCCGATGGCGACCGTCGGATGGCCGCGCAACAGGCCGATGAAGCCGCGCCGGATCTTGACCGGCCGAAGGATATCCGGCAGCTGCGGCGCGAGGACGAAGCCGGCCGGAAGCGATTGCGGGTTGACGGTGGTGTCGGTCAATAGCGGATCCTCGGGTCAACGAGCGTATAGGTGACGTCGATCATCAGATTGACGAGGACGTAGACGAAGCTGAACAGCAGCACGATGCCCTGGATGACAGGATAATCGCGGCGCAGGATCGCGTCGATCGTGAGCCGGCCGAGCCCGGGGATCGCGAACACACTTTCAGTCACGACCGCGCCGCCGATCAGCAGCGCGATGCCGATCCCGATCACGGTCACGATCGGCACCGCCGCGTTCTTAAGCGCGTGAATGAACAGGATGCCGCCCTGCCCCATGCCCTTTGCGCGCGCGGTGCGGATATAATCCTGCTGCAAGACCTCGAGCATGGTGGCGCGCGTGATCCGCGCGACCAGCGCGATGTAGACACAGCCGAGCGCGATCGCCGGCAGAATCAGGTTTTGCAGCCACGGCCAGACGCCTTCCGTGAGCGGCGTGTAGCCCTGCACGGGAAGCCATTCGAGCTCGAGCGCAAAGATGTAGGCGAGCATGTAGCCGACCACAAAGACGGGCAGCGAGAAGCCGAACACGGCGAACGCCATGATGGCGCGGTCGATCAGGCTGCCGGCCTTCCATGCCGCCACCACGCCGAGCGGCACAGCGATGACGATCGTGAGCAGCAGCGTGATCATCATCAGCGACAGCGTCGGCCCCAGACGCTGCCCGATCATCGTCGAGACCGGCAGGTTGGTGAAGATCGAGGTGCCGAGATCGCCGTGCAGGATACGCCAGACCCAGCTGCCAAACTGGATCAGGAAGGGCCGGTCGAGGCCGAGGCTCTGGCGGATGCGCTCCACATCCTCCGGGCTTGCCTGGTCGCCCGCGATCACCACGGCGGGATCACCCGGCGCGATGTAGAGCAGGCTGAACACGAACAACGCGACAATCGCCATCACGGGCAAGGTCGCGGCAACACGCCGGAGGATGTAAGAGAGCATCTGGCCTTATCGCACCATCAAGCGGATTTGGATACGCCCCAGAAGAAGGGCAACGGTCCCTTGACAACGCCGGAGACGTTCTTGCGCCAGGCGGTGTAGCTCAGGAAGAAGCCGGTCGGCGCGTAGACGACGTCGTCCATGGCCGCCTTGTTGAGGCGACCGATCGTGGCCTTCTCCTCATCGAGGTTCTTGGCCTCGAACCAGGACGTGACCTCCTTCTCGGTGGCGGGGCTGCTCGGCCAGCCGAACCAGGCCTTGTCGCCGTTGGCGCGAATGCCGGTGTAGGGCGCCGGATTGATGCAGTCCGCCCCCGCATGCCAGGTATGGAACATGTTCCAGCCGCCCTGTCCCGGCGGCGTCTTCGCGGCGCGGCGGGAGCCGACCGTGCCCCAATCGGTCGCGACGAAGTCGACGTTCATGCCGAGCTTCTTGAGGAGATCCGCGGTCACGTCGCCCATGGCCTTGGTAATCGGCTGATCCTGCGCGACGAGGCAGGTCACCGGCTGGCCGGAATAGCCGCTCTCGGCGAGCAGCTTCTTGGCCGCGTCGAGATCGCGCTTGCCCTTCAGGATCTCGCCACCCACTTCGGTGTAGAGCGGCGTATCCGGCGTAAAGAAGCCGGGCAGCGGCTTCCACAGCGAATTGTCGTCGCCGACGATCGCGCGCATGTAGTCTTCCTGATTGAGCGCCATCAGCACCGCGCGCCGCGCCCGCACGTCGTTGAAGGGCGCGAACAGGTGGTTCATGCGGAACGAGCCGATATTGCCGAGGGGATCGCCGATATCGACGCTGATATTCTTGTTCTTCTTCAGGACCGGGACCAGATCCGCGATCGGATTCTCCCACCAGTCGATCTCGCCATTTTGCAACGCGGCCGCCGCGGTTGCCGGATCCGGCATGATCACCCACTCGACGCGATCGACCAGGATCTGCTTGCCGCCGGCGAGCCAGGATGATTTCTCCTGCCGCGGCACATAGTCGGCAAACTTCTCGAACACCGCCTTGGCGCCCGGGACCCACTCGCCCTTGGCGAATTTCATCGGGCCGGAGCCGACATACTCGGCGATCTGCTTGAACGGATCGGTCTGCGCGACGCGCTCCGGCATGATGAAGGCGCAAGGCGAGTTGCCCTTCGCGAGCGCGTAGAGCAGCTTCGGATAGGGCTGCTTCAGCACCCATTTGAAGGTGCGGTCATCGACGGCGGTGAGCTCCTGCTGGATCGCCTTGAGCATCAGGCCCATCGGATCGCGCGCCGACCAGCGCGTCAGGCTCGCGACGACGTCCTTGCTCAGCACCGGCTCGCCGTCATGGAATTTAAGCCCTGATCGGAGCTTGAACGTCCAGATGGTGCCGTCGTCGCTGACCTGCTCGGACTCGACCATCTGTCGCTGCGGCTGGAGCGAGGCGTCGACGCCGTAGAGCGTATCCCAGACCAGCGCCGCGGCATTGCGCACCACATATTGGGTGCCCCAGATCGGATCAAAATTGGCAAGATTGGCTTGCGGCACGAAACGCAGGGTGCGGGCCGAGGCGCCTTGCGCGATCGCCGGGGCGGAAAGGCCGCCCGACAATGCCAGACCGCCCGCGCCAGCCAGTCCCTTCAATACGGTCCTGCGATCCATGAAGTCCTCCCAGTAATGCCGTGATAGCGGCCAATCGTTGGCCAAAGGCAGGTGAAACCGAAGCTCATTGGCTTGCAAATGGTATGCCAGTAAATGCAGCTTCGCCAGCAGGATCTCATCGCGTTTTTCGCCAACTCACGGCCTCAAAGAGCGGCCGCGAGCACCTCGCCGGTCTCGATATGGGGGATCGCCTCGACCAGCTTGCGCGTGTAGTCGGTCTTCGGATTATCGAACAGCGCCCGGCTCTCCCCCTGCTCCACGATGCCGCCGTTGCGCAGCACGATGGTGCGGTCGCACAGCATCCGCACCACGTTGAGATCGTGGCTGACGAACAGCAGCGCGATGTCATTCTCGCGCCTGAGGCGATCGAGCAGTTGCAGCACAACCGCCTGCACCGAGACGTCGAGTGCGGCCGTCGGCTCGTCCAGCACCAGAAGCCGCGGCCGGCAGGCGATGGCGCGGGCAATGCCGACGCGGGCTTTCTGGCCGCCAGAGAGCTGGTGCGGAAAGCGCGGCAACAGATCGAGCGGCAGCCCGACGCGTTCTGCGCACTCCTCCACGCGTTGCCGCAACGCCTCGCCTGCACGCATGCCATCGAGCCGCAGCAAGGGATGCGCGATACAATCGAAAGCGGTGAAGCGCGGGTTGAGGCTCTCGTTCGGGTCCTGGAAGACCATCTGAATGTCTTTGCGGAAACGCGAGCGATGGAAATCGCGCGACGCGACGTGGCCGATCGACTGCCCGTCAAACACGATGTCGCCTTCGCTCGGATCGATCAGGCGGCAGATCATCCGCGACGTCGTGCTCTTGCCGGAGCCGGATTCGCCGACCAAGCCGACGCTCTCGCCGCCGGCCATCGTCATCGAGAAGTCGGCGACCGCCGCAGAGCCCTGATCAAAACGCTTGGCGAGCTTCCGCACTTCCAGCAGCGGCGGCGTCCCGTGCGCGGGCTCCAGCCTCGGCTTGCTGATGACTGCCGCGTAGCCTTCCCGCTCCTCTTCCGTCACGAGATCCTCGATCCGGGAGGTTGCGGTGGGCGATGCTGCAACAAGGCGCTTGGTATAGGCGTGCTGCGGGGTGCTGAAGAGCGTCCGGGGGCTCGCCTCCTCGACGATGCGGCCGCGTTCCATCACCGCGATGCGGCGGCAATAGCGCGCCGCAAGGCCGAGATCGTGCGTGATCAGGATCGTCGCCATGCCGCGCGCGGCAGCGATATCCGCAAGCAGGTCCATCACCACCTTCTGCGTGGTGACGTCGAGCCCGGTGGTCGGCTCGTCGGCGATCAGGAGCGCGGGATTGCAGGAGATCGCGATCGCGATCATCACGCGCTGGCACATGCCGCCGGAGAGCTCGTGCGGATAGGCGTTCATCCGCGTCTCGGGGTCGCGGATCTGGACCGCGCGGAGCAGTTCCAGCGCCTCGGCGCGCGCGGCGTCCTTGGAGATGCGCTTGTGGGTGAGGATCGCGTCCGCGATCTGCAAGCCGATCGTGCGGATGGGGTTCAGGGCAGCCCGCGGATTTTGGAAGATCATCGACATCGCAGCGCCCTGGAGCTGACGGAGGTCGTCTCCCCCAAGCTTCGTCACGTCCTGCCCGCGAAACAGGATTTTTCCACCAGTGACGCGACCGGCCGTATCGAGCAGCCGCGTTGTCGCAAAGCCGGTAACCGATTTGCCCGAGCCGCTCTCGCCGACGAGGCCGAGCATCTCGCCGGCCTCGACCGTGAGCGTGACACCGCGGACGGCTTCGACCAGTCCACGCCGTGTCGAGAACGAGACGTGGAGGTCGTCGATCCTGAGCAGCGTCTCGCTCATGTGCGCATGCGGGGATCGAGAATGTCCCGCATCCCGTCACCGAGGAGGTTGAAGCACAGCACGGCCATCATCAGCGCAAGGCCCGGAAAGGCCACCAGCCACCACCGCCCGGTCGAGATGAAGCGCGCGCCCTCCGCGACCATGATGCCCCATTCCGGCGTCGGCGGCTTGACGCCGAGGCCGATGAAGGAAAGACCCGCCGCATTGAGAATGGCCCAGCCGAGATTGAGCGAGATCTGCACCGCCATCGCCGGCAGGATGTTCGGCAGCAGGAAGCGCAGCACCACCGAGAAATGGCTCTCGCCGCAAGCGCGCGCGGCCTCGACCCAGCCGACATTGCGCCGGACGTTGACCTCGGCCCGCGCGAAGCGGATGTAGAACGGAAGATTGATGATCGCGGTTGCGATCACGATGTTCTCGATGCGGTTGCCGAGCGCTGCAACCATCGCCATCGCCAGCACGAACAGCGGAAACGCCATCATCACGTCGACGAAGCGGCCGACCCCACGATCGAGCTTGCCACCGGCATAGCCGCAGAACGAGCCGACGACGGCCCCGATTACGAAGGAGATGCCGACCGCGGCGACCGCAATCGCAAGGTCGAGCCGCGCGGCGATGACGAGGCGGCTGAACACGTCGCGCCCGAGCTGGTCGGTACCGGCCAGATGCGCTGCGCTCGGCGGCAAAAGAGCCTCCGAGACATTGGAGACCACGGGATCGTAAGGCACGATCCAGGGGCCGAAGATCGCGACCAGGACGAACAGCAGAACGCCGGTCGCCGCAACCGCCGTGAGCGGGTTGCCGCGCAAAATCCAGACCGAATGGCGGAGGGTGGCGCTGGTCATTCGATCGACACCCTGGGATCGGCGATGCCGTAGCAGACATCGACGACGAGATTGACCAGCACGAACAGGCTGGCCATCAGCAGCACAAAACCCTGCACCGGCGCATAGTCGGAGGACAGCAGCGCATCGAGTGCGTAGGAGGCGACGCCCGGCCAGGAGAACACCTTCTCCACCAGCACATTGGCGCCCAGCATGGTCGAGAACACGATGCCTGCGATGGTGATGACGGGCAGGATCGCATTCCGTAGCGCATAAGTGACGACCACCTTGCGCCAGGACAATCCGACCGAGCGCGCGGTACGGACAAAATCGCTGCCGAGCGAGACCAGCATCGAGGCGCGCGTGATCCGCGCCAGCGGCGCGATCACGAACAGCGCCATGCTCACCGCCGGCAGGATCAACTGCTTGCAGGCGGCCCACCAGCCCTCAAAATCGCCGGCGAGCAGGAAATCGATCGACAGGAAGCCGGTGCGCTGCGGCGGCAGCGAGGTGAACACGTCGATCCGCCCCGTTGGATCAGGCGCAAGCCCGAGCAGATAGTAGAAGACATAGATCAGCAGCAGGCCGGAGACGAAGGTCGGCACGCAGACACCGAGTGCGCAGAACAGCCGCACGCCGTGATCGACCACCGATCCCGGCCGCAGCGCCGCCATCACGCCGAGCGGAACCGCCGCGATCAGCGCGATCAGGAGCGCCGTGAAGGTGAGTTCCAGTGAAGCCGGCAGCCGCTCGCGCAGATCCTTCAGCACCGGCTGTCCCGTCATCATGGAGCGGCCGAGATTGCCGTGGCCGATGTCGGACAGATAGAACACGAGCTGTTCCGGCACCGATTTGTTGAGCCCCATCTGCTTGCGGATCTGCTCGATCTCCTCCTTGCCGGCGTTGGGCCCCGAGGCGAAGAACACCGCGGGATCGCCGGGAAGGACGCGCATCAGGAGAAAGGTGAAGACCAGCACACCGAACAGCGCCGGCAGCGACGACAGCAGCCGCCTGCCCGCCCGCACCATCGTCGTGCCAAGACCTGTCTTCACCTTTCAAAGCTCCTTTCGTTTGCCGATATCACTTGCGGCTGACGTCGCGATAGTCGACCTGGCGGTGGAATTCGTAGGTGTAACCTTCGATCGACGAGGCCATGACCGCATCCTGGTTGGGCTGCCAGAGCGGGATCTGCGGCATCTCGTTGAAGTGGATGGCGTTGAGCTTGCGGCCATCCTCCTCATACTTGGTCTTATCCGGCTCGAAGCGGGCTTCCTGCGCGATCGCGGAGAGCTCGGAATTGTTGATCGAGCTGTAATTCCAGCGCTGATTGCCGGTGTAGAAGTTGCGGTAGAAATAGTCGGTCGATGGCAACCAGGCAACGATGCCTTCGGTGAAGAACGGCAGCTTCTTCTCGTTGATCTGCGTCGACATCTGCGCATCCGGCAGTTTCTGAATGTCGACCTTGATGCCGATCTTCGCAAGCGATTCCTTCACCAGCGCCGCCATCGGTTCCGCCGTCGAAGCCTGACCGACATTGAAGCTGAAGGTGGTGGAGAAGCCCTCGGGAAGGCCGGCGGCCTTCAGATACTCACGCGCCTTGTCGAGGTCCATCTTCACCGGCGCCTGGAACGGGTAGATGCCGTTCGCCGGTTTTCCGTCCGCCCAGGTCGCACCGAACAGCGGCGCGCCGCGACCGAACAAGGCGGCCTTGAACATGTCGTCATAAGGCAGTGCGAAGGCGATGGCGCGGCGAACGTTGACGTTGTCGAACGGCGGCATCTGGTTGTTCATCGAGACGAAGGTGATCGCGTTGTATTGCGGCGTCGAGATCACCTTGAGCTTGCCCTTGGCTTCGAGCGACTGCACGTCGCTGGCCTGGAGGTCGACGACGATGTCGGCATCGCCGCGCTCGACCAGGTTGGCGCGCGTTGCCGGCTCCGGGACCGACTGAATGATCACACGCTTGAAGAAGGCCGGCTTGTTGGCTGAGCTACGATTCCAGCTCTCGTCGCGCTTGAGCATGACTTGCTCGCCGGGCTTGAAGGTCTCGACCACATAGGCGCCGCTGCCGGCGGTGTGCTCCTTCAGCCATGCCGTGGCCCAGGGATCGTCCGCGGTCGCGTGCTCTTTCGCCACTTTCGAGTTGATGATCATGGGATAGACGGTCGCAAGATTCGGCAGCGCAAGCTTGTCGGGCTTCGGCAGGGTCACCTCGATCGTGAGGGGATCGATCACCTTGAACTGGTCGGCCGAGGTCAGGGAGCCCGTCAACAACTGTGCTTTGCCGAGGATCGGCGCGGTGACGCAGCGATCGAGCGACCACTTCACGTCTTCCGCAGTGACAGGCGAGCCGTCCTGGAATTTTGCATCCTTGCGCAGGCGGAAGGTGAGCTTCAAGCCGTCGGGGCTGACGTCGTAGGATTCGGCGAGCTCGCCCGTGATCGTGTCGAGATCGAACACCCATTTGCCGTTGAGCTGCTTGCGGCCGAACGCCACCAGCCGGTCATACGTGCTCATGCTCAGGGCGAAGGACTCGCGCGTCGAGCCGGGGATGTTGGGATCGAGCGTGTTGACGGATGCGCCAGTGACGTACCGCAGCGTTTCCGCCCTGGTTTGGGCCTGTAAAGGCGCAGTCGCGATGAGCAACAGCGCAGTGGTGGCCAGGACGCAGGACGCCGGCCTGAAAGACACAAAACGCATTGGTTTTTCCCTGAATTTCGACAAGAACGCCAGCAAGGCAGGTTAAGAAAGAAGCAAGTTGCGCGCCAGTCTCATGGGGCGCGCCCGGGGACGCTGCGTCGCGGCGGCGCATGGATGATCATCGAAATTCCCCTATTTTTCGCGCTGGCCGCGTGACCACGGCCTGCGGCACGTCATAGGCGCTGAGCGAGGCCCAGTGACGCGCGATATCGGCCCGAAACAGGCCGCGCGTCAGGCCATGAACCAGTTTCGGCACAGCGGTCGTCATCGCGTTGATCGACGATCCTGATGCACCAAAGCTCATGGTGGAGGCGATCGCGAACAGATGGATGTCTTGGATCCACGGCGTCTCGCCCGGCACGCGCTCGGTGAAGGCGTAATCGTCGGCGAGATAGGGGAAGCGACCGAGCCGGGCGTTGCGCTCGTCCTCCGGCGGCTGATAGCGGTCGGCCCAGGTTGCGATGTTGCCGGCGAACCGGCTGAGCTCGCCGCGTCCGGCAAAGTTCATGTCGATGCCGGTGCCGCAGATGACGAAATCCGCCGCGATGGCACCGCGCGGCGTCCGCAATTCGATTGCCTCGCCGGTGTGCCTGACAGATTCGATTGGCGCGCCTTCATGCAATGTGAAATTGGCATGACGCGCGCAGCGGTCGAAAGTCGGCTGCGGAAATCCCTCCCGCATTTCGAGGATGGTGCGCATGAAGCGCCAGCGCCAGGCATCGTCAAGATCGCTGAGATGGCGCAGGAAGCCGCGGAAGGTCAGCCAGCGATAGGGCTGGATCAACTGGATCTGTGCGCGACGGCAGAGCAGATGCACGTCGGCAGCACCTGCCTCCAGTGCGGTCGCCGCGTTGTCGAAGGCGGATGCGCCGGCGCCAATCACGGCGACGCGCTTGCCGTGCAAGCTTTCGAAGTCGATGTCCTCAGCGACGGTCGCGACCGAGCCCGCCGGCAGATCGCGCAGCGGCTCGGGGATCATCCAGTCGCCCATGCCCTCCTGCCCCGTCGCCAGCACGATCTTGCGCGCATAGAGGGTCTCGACGGTGTCAGCACGCTTCACGCGGGCAGCGAGGAGGCCCTCGGTGGCTTGCGCAATCTCCAGAAGCTCGCAGCCGTTGCGTACGGGCAAGCCGATCGTACGGCGCAGCCAGAGCAGGTATTCAGCCCAATGCTCCCGGAGGATCAGGTTCAACGTCTGCCAGCTTTCCTTGCCAAAGCGGGCTTCGTGCCAGGATTGATAGGTCAAGCTGGGGATGTCGAGGTCCGGACCGGTGTAGTCCTTCGGGCTGCGCAGCGTCGGCATGCGGGCATAGGTGAGCCACGGGCCCTCCTTGCCCTCCTCGGCCTTGTCGAGCAGCAGGATGTTGCTGACGCGGGAACGCAACAAACCGAAGCCGATGGCGATGCCGGATTGGCCCGCGCCGACGACGAGAACATCGAGCGCGGGCTTACCATCCGGCCCCGTCTTCGGTTCGAGCCATGCGGCGTGGGGGTGCGCAATCATGGCGAGATCGGCGCGGACGCCCGCTTCCAGCTCTGTCAGCGCATCACTCATGCGGCGAGCCAGCCTCCGTCGACCACCATCACGGTACCGGTCGTGAAAGAGGAAGCATCGCTGGCGAGATGCAGCGCGGTTTGCGCGATCTCCTCCGCCTGGCCGAGCCGCTTCATGGCATGACGGTTGCGAGAGGTTTCGCGCGCTTCTTCCGGATTGGCGTTGCGGCCGAAGCTACGGCGCAACATCGGCGTATCGATCGCGCCCGGCGCGATCGCATTGACGCGAATGCCGTCGGTGGCGAAATCCACCGCCATCGTGCGGGTGAGACTGACGATCGCACCTTTGGCCGCGATATAGGCGCTGCTGTTCCTGCCGCCGGCCATCGCAAGCTGCGAGGCCAGCGTGATGATCGAACCGCTGTTCTGCTGCTGCATCTGCGGGATGGCGGCCCGCGCCCACAGCCAGGTGCCGCCGACATTGGCGCGGAACACCGCGTCCCAGTCTTCGAGGCTCGTGGTCAGCACCGTGCCGCCGCAGGAGAAGCCGGCCGCGGTCATCAAGATGTCGAGGCGACCGTGGCGCGCGATGACATCGCCGACGACGGCTTCGGCGAAACCGGCATCGCCGACGTCGCCGACATGATTCGTTGCCTCGCCAACAAGGCTGAGCGTTTCCTGAAGCCCCGCAGCATCGCGATCGACCAGGGCAAGACGCGCGCCCTCCTCCGCAAACAGCTTTGCACTGGCGCGGCCGATGCCGGAGCCTGCGCCCGTGATGATGGCCGCGCGTCCCTGAAGCCGCATCTCAGATCCACTCCTTGTGCTGCTTCAGCCAGACGTTCATTGCGGCAGCGGACTCGGCGCAGCCGGACTGCGCGTGCCAACCGAACTCATCCGCCATCCGTGCCACTGACAGCGGCGCGCGATAGGGCCCATGCAGCTTGATGGCCGTCGCTTCTCCGGGCGCCGCGAGCCGGCACTCCAGCCCGGGATTTAACGCAGCAAAGGCCTCGCCCCATTGCAGCGCAGGCCACAACCCTCCGCGGGAGATGTTGTAGAGCCGATGGCGCGGCCGCTCCGCTTCGATCAGAATCGCGACGGCCTCAGCAGCGTCTGGCGCATAAATCCAGTCCCGCATGCCGGGTTCAGGCATGATCGCCGGCTCGCCGCGGGCGAACGCGGCCAGGATCTGGAACTGGAGGCTCGGCGTATCACGCACCGAGCTGGGTTTCTCCCACGGACCGAACAACGCGCTCAGGCGCACACTCAGGAAATCGCCTCCAAAGAGTTCGGCGTGGCGCGCCACCGATCGCTCCGAGGTGAATTTGCTGATGGCGTAGAACGAGATGGGATCGCAGGGCGTCTCCTCGTCCAGCACCTCGACCCGCCCGCCCGCGGCGCCATAGGCCGATGCGGACGACAGATTGACGACGCGGCGCACGCCATGACGGATCGCGGAGAGCAGGATCGGGATCTGGGCCATCACGTTGATTTCGAGAACACGCGCGGTCGACACTCTCTCCAGCTCATCGCCGGCGGTGACCGCGGCGCCAAGCACGATCGCATCAACGCCCCTGGCGATAAGGGCGTCGATGGTGTCTGCGTCGGTGATATCGCCCTGCACGGCTTCGAGCCGTGCACCGTAGCCCGCAAGAGATCGCCGCGCGGACGGCGGCAACTCTGCGCGGTCATACAGCGTCACGTCATGGCCGCGCGCGAGCAGCGCCTCCGCAACATTGAGGCCGACAAAGCCCGTGCCGCCGAAGATGACGATCTTCATCGCGCGCGATCCGCCGTCACAGCAATTTTGCCCCGAAATTCCGCTCGGGATCCATGTCGGCGACGAGCCGCCCGGTCGGCTTGGCGGCCTCGCCGCCGCTGCGCGCGAGGAACTTGCCGCTGCCGGCGCTTGCAAGGCACTTGTCGCCGTCGATGATCACCCGGCCGCGCGACAGCACCGACACCGGCCAGCCCTTCAGCTTGCGGCCCGCAAACGGCGTGTAGCCGGTGAGGTCATGCATCATCTCGTCGGCGATGGTGACCTCGCGATTGGGATCCCAGATCGCGATATCGGCGTCGGCGCCGACCGCGATCGAGCCCTTGCGCGGATGCAGATTGTAGATCTTTGCCGGCGCCGTCGCGGTCAGCTCGACGAATTTTTCCAGGCCGAGCCGGCCCTTCGAGACCATCGCGTCGAACAGCAGCGGCAGACGCAGCTCCAGGCCCGGCAGGCCGTTGGCGACCTGCTTGAAGTTCGGATTGGGGCCGGCGCGCAGCTTGCCGGTCTCGTCATACCGATACGGCGCGTGGTCCGACGAGATGGTCTGGAGATCGCCGAGCGACAGCGCCTGCCACAGCGCCTCCTGGTCGGCATGCGTGCGCGGCGGCGGGCTGCACATCCATTTCGCGCCTTCCGCGCCGGGCTTGTCGAGATCGTCAGCGGTGAGGAACAGATATTGCGGACAGGTCTCCGCGAACACCTTGAGCCCCTGCCCGCGCGAGTCGCGGATCACCTTGGCACCTTCGGCGGTGGAGACATGGAAGATCATGATCGGCTGGTCGATCAGCGCCGCCATACCAATGAGGCGGGTGAAGGCTTCAGCTTCCGAGACGCGGGCGTGGCTGACGGCGTGGTATTTCGGCATGGTGTAGCCGCGTGCGAGCAGCCGCTTCACCATCCAGGCGATGATGCCGTGGTTCTCGGCGTGGGCGCACAGCATCGCGCCGGACTGGCGGGCGGCAAGAAGGATATCGAGCAGCGGCTCGTCGTCGACCTTGAGCCGGTCATAGGTCATGAAGATCTTGATCGAGGCATGACCCTGCTTCACCAGCGCGGGAATATGCTCCTCGACCGTCTCCTTGGTCGCATCCGCAATGATCATATGGAAGGCATAGTCGATCACGGCGCCCTTCTTTGCCAGCGCGTGATAGTCCTCCACTACCTGCGGCAGATTCATGCCGACATGCTGGGCCGCAAACGGGATCACCGTGGTGGTGCCGCCGAACGCAGCGGAGACCGTCGCGCTCTCGAACGTGTCGGCATTCATGATGCCGGCAGCGGACAGCTGCTCGATATGGGCATGGCTGTCAACGCCGCCCGGAAGCACCAGCTTGCCGCGCGCATCGATCTCGCGCTTGGCCGCCGGAAGCCCCTTCCCTATGGCTGCGATGGTCTCGCCGGAAATGGCGACATCGGCCTCGAACACATCGGTGGTGGTGGCGACGCGTCCGCCGCGAATGATCAGGTCATAGGTGGGTTCAGTCATGAGGCACTCCGTGATATGCCCGAAGCAAGTAGTCGTAATTTCAAGGGAAGGCCAGCATGTCCCGGCCGCGTATTCTCGTCATCAATCCGAACTCCAACCCTGCGGTCACGCAAGGGCTGGAAGATGCCTTGAAGCCGCTCGGCTTCGAGGGCGGCCCGGAACTGGTTTGCCAGTCGCTGGCCGAGGGTCCGTTCGGCATCGAAAGCCAGGCCGACGTCGACGGCGTCGCAATGCCGCTGCGGCGGCTGGTGGAAAGTGACAACAGCTCGGCCGCCTTTGTCATCGCCTGTTACAGCGATCCCGGGCTCCAGGCCTGCCGCGAAGGCACCGACCGCCCCGTTTTCGGCATCGCCGAGTGCGGCGTGCTGACGGCGCTGGCCCGCGCCGAGACCTTCGGCGTCATCGCGATTGCCCAGCGCTCGATCCCGCGCCACATGCGCTATCTCAGGCAGATGGGATTGACCGAACGCCTCGCCGGCGAGCGGCCGCTGAACATGAGCGTTGCAGAGACCGCGTCCGGCGAAGGCACGCTCGCCAGGATGATCGACATCGGCCGCGCGCTGCGCGACGAGGACGGCGCCCGCGCCATCGTGATGGGCTGCGCCGGCATGGCGCGCCATCGCCGCCCGCTGGAAGACGCGCTTCGTATTCCCGTGATCGACCCGACACAGGCGGCCGTCACCATGGCGCTGGGTACGGTGCAGTTCTCGGCTCACTAGGCGTCCTTCAGCTCTTTGGCGTCCTGCCGCGCGAGCCATTGCGCATGGCTCTCGCGCACCAGCGCGAACGTATTCCGCTGCGTCGTGTAGAGATTGCCGAACATGCGGCCGATCGGCCGGTAGGCGTCGAGATCGACATACATGTTGGCTTCGTCGACCAGCCCCTCGCGGGCGTGAATCCTGAGCACCTCGCCGACCAGCAGCTCGCGGTCGGGCGAAAAGTTCAGCACGACATGGCGGCGGCATTCCAGCGCGAACGGCGCCGCGGCGAGGCGCGGCACCTTCACATCAACGGAGGGAAGCGTCGCCAGCCCGGTCGCAGCGACCTCGCTGTCGCCGGAGGGGAAATCGACCGCACAGTCGTTCATCGCGCCCGACAGCGCCTCATCCACCATGTGCACCACGAATTCGCCGTCGCGATGGATGTTGCGGGTGGTGTCCTTCGGGCTGTGATCCGGCTTGTGCTGGAGGCCGAGCACGATCAGCGCCGGGCTTTCCGAGAACACGTTGAAGAAGCTGAACGGCGCGGCATTGACCGCTCCGTTCTGGTCCAGCGTCGTCACCAGCGCGATCGGCCGCGGCACCACCACGCCGCAAAGCAGCTTGTAGCGATCGCGGGGATCGAGCTCGCGCAGCGGAATGCCTGATGTGCCCTTGTCCGCCATCGGCGTCACTTCTCCGGCGGCGGCACCGCGCCGGTCTGGCTGGTGATCAGGCCGTAATGCTCGATGCGGCGATGCCGGGCGAAATCGAAGATCGTGGTTTTGCCGAAAGTGGTGGCATCGAGGTCACAGGCGTGAACCAGAACCTCGTCGTCCTCCGTCTTCGCTTCGGCCACGATCTCGCCATTGGGATCGACGATCAGGCTGCCGCCGAACAGCGGGTGGCCATCCTCATTGCCGGCCTTGCCGACTGCCACGACCCAGGTCGCATTCTGGTAGGCGCCGGCCTGCACCGAGAGGCGATTGTGGAACAGGCGCTTCTCGACGCCCTCTTCACTTTTCTCCGCGTTGACCGACGGCGTGTTGTAGCCGATCAGCACCATCTCGACGCCCTGCAAGCCCATGACGCGATAGGTCTCGGGCCAGCGGCGGTCATTGCAGATGGCCATGCCGATGATGCCGCCCAGCTCGCGCCAGACCTTGAAGCCGAGATCGCCCGGCTCGAAATAGCGCTTCTCCAGATGCTGGTGCGAGCGCTTGGTGTCGTATTCGACATGGCCCGGCAAATGGACCTTGCGATATTTGCCGACGATCTTGCCGGACTTGTCGGTCAGGATTGCGGTGTTGAAGTGATGGCCGTCGGGCGTGAGCTCGGCATAGCCGAAATTCATCGCCATCTGGTGCTGCGCCGCGCGCTCGAACAGCGGCTTTGTCGCCGCGTTCGGCATCTCGCGCTCGAACCAGTTGTCGAACTCGGCCCGGTCCTCCGCGTACCAGCGCGGAAAAAACGTCGTCAACGCGAGTTCCGGATAGACGATCAGGTCGGCGCCCTTCGCCTTGGCTTCGTCCATCAGCGCGATCATGCGCTTGACCACGACCTCACGGCTGTCGGCTTTCTGGATCGGGCCCATCTGGGCGGCGGCGACATTGACGATACGCATCAGAAAATTCCTGATTGATTGGCGAGGCTGGAGATCGCAGCTTCAAGGGGGTGGCGCGCGCAGCATACCGCGGTCTGGCGCCAGTTTTCCAGACAAGCAGTTTTCATGCCGTCCGCCCCCATTCGGCGTCCTGCAAAAGCCGCCAGTTGATCTTGTTGCTCGCAGTGCGCGGCAAGGAATCGACGAAGACGACGGCCCGCGGCGCCTTGTAGCTCGCCATCGCACCGCGGGCCCAGCCGACGATGTCGTCCGCCGAGATCGTCGCGCGCGCGGCGTCATCGAGCACCACCAGAGCCTTGACGGTCTCGCCGCGATAGCCGTCCGGCGCCGAGATGATGCAGCACTCCCGGATGGCCCGGTTCTGGTACATCGCCGCCTCGACCTCGGCCGGCCACACCTTGAAGCCGCTGACATTGATCATCCGCTTCAGGCGATCGACCGCGAAGAAATAGCCTTGGGCATCGCGATAGCCGAGATCGCCCGTGCGCAAAAACCGTTTTCCCGAGAGTTCGATGAAGGATTCGGTATTGGCCTGCGGCCTGTTCCAATAGCCTTGCAGCACCTGTGGCCCGTGCACGACGATCTCGCCGACGACATTGTCGTCGAGCTCAACCAGGCTCTCGGGATCGACGATCCGCGCGTCGGTCTCCTGTACAGCGATGCCGAGACACTGCCGCTTCGGCGCCGCCATCGGATTGAGGTGCGTCGGCGACATCGTCTCGGTCATGCCGTAACCCTCGACGAAATCGAGGCCGAAACGGCCCTTCAACCGTTCGGCCACAGCGGTCGGCATCGCCGCACCGCCGCCGGTCAACACTTTGAGCTTCGCAAAGCACCGGTCGCGGAAGCGGGCGCTGGCGAGCACGTCGACGATCATGGTCGGCGCCGCGTTCCAGAATGTGACGCCATAGGTCTCGAACAGGTCCGGCAGCAGATCCTTGTCCCAGCGCGCCATCAGCAGCAGCGTCGCGCCCGTGACAACAGCAGCATTCATCGAGCCCTGCATGCCCGCAACGTGGAACAGCGGCATGAAGCCGGTCATCACGTCGCCGCCGTCGAGCCCATACCAGCGCGCCTGGAGCACCGCGGTGAACAGCGCGCTGCGATGCGTATGCATACAGGCCTTGGGCTTGCCTGTGGTGCCCGACGTATAGGGCAGGATCATGAGATCGTGCGGCTCTGCGGTCATCGCACCGGGGCGCAGGTCCTGCGCGATCGCGGACAGCCACGAATGCCAGCCCGGCGACGGCGGCACCTCCGACGGCGCTTCGGTCACACAGGACGGCAGCGTGTAGGGCGTGGCGTCCGGAACCTCGTCGCGATATTGGGCAACGATCGCATGCGCGATCGCCTCGCCCACCAGCGGCGCAAAGACGTCGTTCAGCTCGCTGCCGATGATCGCGATCTTGGCGCCGCTGTCTTCGGCGAGATACGCGATCTCCGCGGTCTTGTTCATGGGATTGACGGGCACGATCACGGCGTCTGCCCGCATGATCGCATAATAGGCGATGACATATTGCGGCGAGTTCTGCAGCGCGATCATGACGCGGTCGCCGTGCTTGACGCCGCAAGCGCCTTGCAGGAAGCCGGCCAGGGCGTCGACCCGCTCGCGCAGCTCGGCATAGCTCAGGCTCGCGCCGTAAAACACCGTCGCCGGATGCGAGGGTCGATCTTGCGCGGCCCGTGCCAGCGCGTCGTACAGCGTCCCCTCGGGCATCGCGAGATACCAGGGCTCATCCGCCGGCCAGGCCGGTGATCGATGTGGCGCTGCGCTCACCCGTGCTCCTCGTCTGCGATATCGAGGCCGTGATCGAGCGCATCGAGCAGCAGCATGGCTTCGCGCTCGGAGATCACCAGCGGCGGTGCCAGGAACAGCGAGACCTGCTCGCCACTGGTGCCGATCACGGCGCCCGCCTCCAACGCCCGCTCCGCGACGCGCGAGGCGATCGGCACCTCCGTCGTGTCGGCGTGCCAGGTTCGCCAATCCGGGCCGTGCAGCTCCACCGTCCAGTGCAGCCCCTGCCCGGCCACGCGCTGCACGCTCGGATGCTTTTGCGCGATCTCGAGCAGTCGGCGGATGAACAGCTTTTCGAGCTTTTGGACGTGCTCCAGAATCTTGTCGTCGCTGACGACCTTGAGGTACGCGCTGACCGCGGCCATGCTGATGGGATGGCCGCGCAGCGTGCCGTAATTCTGCCAGCTCGAACCTTTGAGCCGCTCGACGATGTCCTTCGACACCACCACCGCAGCAACCGCCGCCGCGCCGCCGCCAAGGGACTTTCCGAGCGTGACGATGTCGGGGCGGCTCGTCGCTCCCTGGAACGCGAACCAGCGCCCCGCCCGTCCTGCGCCCGTGACGACTTCGTCGGCGATCCAGTATGAGCCGGCTTGCCGCGCACAGCGCGCGACTTCGTCCTGATAGGCGCCGTCGTAATAGATGCCGCCCTGCGTGTAGTCGATGATCGTCGCCGCCGTATCCGAGAGCAGGCGCGTGGCGTCCGCCAGATATTCGCTGGGCGGCGTGTTGTTGGCCGGCGCGCCATAGATCGCGCCATCGGGCGCCGGCAGGATCCGCACCGGGGCCATCGGCGCCGGCAGCTTCGAGCCGCCTGCGTGCACCGCGAGGCCGCCGTGCCATTGCGGCTGCACCGTCATGCTGCGCGACAGGCCGGTGATTCCGTGATAGGCGCGCTCGCGCGTTGCCAATGCAGAGCGCTGCGTCAGCGCCTGGCACAGCGACAGCGCCATGTCGTTGGCCTCGCTGCCGCTGATACAGAAGCGCACCGCGCCGACCCAATCCTCTTCGCCTTTGAACGCCGTGGCCATCAGATCATCGGCAGCCTGCTCGCGGCCGACCCAGGTCCACCCCTCGTTCACGACGGGTGTATCGGCCGCGCGGCGGATCGCCTCTACCATCGCAGGATGGCGATGGCCGAGCCCGCCGCCGGTGTTGCTGCCGTCGATCAGGCGGCGACCATCCGAAAGATGAAAGTAAACGCCCTCGCCCCCGACGACGGCCATCGGCGCGGCCTCGCCCGCATTCAGTCCGGTTCGCAACAATCTGCTCATCGCGGGTCCCCTCACTCTGCAGCCACGGCGCCATAGCCGCCGCCGCCGCACATCTCGATCGTGACGAGATCGTCTTGCTGCAACACCAGGTTCGATTTGCCGTCGATGGCGACGTTCGCGCCCCGCCTCATCAGCGAGATGCGGCAGGCCTTGCCGGCTTCGCCGCCCTGCATCCCGAACGGCGCAATCACCATGCGCTCGATGCAGGTGGTCAGATGCATCGAAGGCGCGAGGATGCGATAGGTGCGAACGGAGCCGTCACCGCCGCGATGCGCGCCCGCGCCGCCGGAATTCCAGCGAATGGCCTGCTGCTCAAGGCGGATCGCATAGCTCGCCTCGATCACCTCGACCGGCGTGTTGGAGGTGTTGGACAGATGCACCCGCGTCGCCGACATGCCGGCGCGATTATGCCGCGCGCCTTCGCCGCCGCCGTGAACCTCGTACAACATCTTCCATGACCCGTTCGGCCGCGGTTCGGCGAAGAACAGAACGCCCGCCGTGGTCGCCCCGCCGGCCGACAGCCGTTCGGGGATCGTGTGCTGCATCGCGCGAAAAATCGCATCGACGATACGCATCGAGGTTTCATGGTTGCCGGCGGCAACGGAGGCCATCCAGCCCGGCTCCAGGATCGAGCCCGGGCGCGTAATGATGGTCAAGGGCCGCAGCGCACCGGCGTTCTGGTTCATGTCGCGCCCGCTCATGATGCGCGCCGCATAGGCGACCGCCGAGCGCGCCATGAACGGCGTCGTGTTACAGAAGTTCGAGACGCGGTCGCAGCTCCCCGAGAGATCGAAGGTCGCCTCGTCGCCGCGAATCGTGATCTTGACGTGGATGCGCGCCGGCGCGTTGTCGACACTGCCGTCGTCGAGATAGTCCTCGCCCTCGTAGACGCCATCAGGCAGCGCGCGAAGCGCCTCGCGCATCTCGATTTCGGAGAGGTCGTGCAGGCGCGACTGCGTCGCCGTGAACACCGCCTTGCCGTGCTCGCGGCAAAGCTCGACGATGCGCTTCTCGCCAGCCTTGGTCGCCGCGATCTGGGCGAGCAGATCGCCCTCGCAGGATTCGGGGTCGCGAACGTTCGCTTTGAGCAACTGCACGATCGGCGCAATAACGCCGGCCTTGGTTGCGATCAGCACCGGCGGAATCCGCATTGCCTCCTGGAAGGTGTCGATCGCCTTGGCAAAATAGCTGCCGGGCCAGGTGCCGCCAATGTCGGGCCAGTGCGCAAGACTCACCGCGAAGGCCACGATCTCGCCCTCGAAGAAGACGGGCCGCACGACCTTGACGTCATTGAGGTGATTGCCGCCGAGCGCGCCGACATTGTAGATCACGACGTCGCCGTCGCTCAGGCTGTCGCGCGGCATCACCTTGAGCAACTCGGGAATGGTGTAGGCCATCGCGCCGAGATGGATCGGGATGTCGCGGCCCTGCCCCACCAGGCCGCCATGGCCATCGGTGATCGCCGACGACAGATCACCGGCCTCCCGCAGCAGCGGCGAGCGCGCCGAGCGCGTCATCACCAGGCTCATTTCCTCGGCCGCGGCGGACAGCCCGTGCCTGATGACCTCGACGACAAACGGATCGAGCTTCATGCCGCCCTCCGCGTCAGGAACAGGTTGCCGGAGGCGTCAGGTTTCGCTTGCCAGCCGGGCGGCACCACCACCGTAGACCAGGCGTCTTCGATGATGGCCGGGCCGCTGACGATGTCGATCAGCGAGGCGCGGTCGATGATCGCGGTCTCGACCTCGTGGAGGCCGTCGAACGAGCAGATGCGCTTGCCGGTGGACACCGCCCTTACCGCCGTCGCCGGCCTGCTGACGACGGTCGTCGACGGACGGCGCGCCTGGACCCGTACGGATTCGATGACGCAGGGCTCGCTGGTCGCATAACCGAACAGCTCGTGATGCCGCGCCAGAAAGTCCGTCTTGAGCTTGGCCACATCCAGCGGCAAAACGAACGGCACCGGAATGGCATCGTTCTGCGCGGCGTAGCGCATCAGCGCGACGAGTTCGATCTGGATCTCGGCCTGCGCAACACCGTTGGCGATCAGCGGCGCCGAGGCATCGTCGATCAGTATCCGAATGCGCTCCGATACGCGCGGAAGGTCGATCCCTTCGAGCGCGGCGCGCAAGGTCTGCTGCTGAAGGAAGCTGAAATCGGCAGTGAGGCAGCCCAGCGCCGAGAACGCGCTCGAAGCACTGGGCACGACGACCTCTGCGATGCCATAGAGATCGGCAAGTCCGGCCGCATGCATTGGGCCGCCGCCGCCAAAGGCGAGCAGCGTGCAGTCGCGGCCGTCGATGCCGCGCTCGACCGTGACCCGGCGGAGAGCGCGGGCCATCGTCGCGTTGGCGACCTTGATGATGCCGAGCGCTGTCTCGGTCAGACTCAGGCCCAAGGCATGCGCGATCGGCGCGATGACGCGCTTGGCGCTTTCGATGTCGATGCCGATGCGGTCGCCAAGTTTCGTCCCGGGATTGAGATAGCCGAGTACCGCATTGGCGTCGGTGATGGTCGGCTCAAGGCCGCCGCGGCCGTAGCAGGCCGGGCCCGGCTCGGAGCCCGCACTCTCCGGGCCGACCGTCAGGCCGCCCGGGCCATTGCGTACGATCGAGCCGCCGCCCGCGCCGATCGAATGAACCGCGAGCATCGGCTGACGCAGCGGCTTGTCGCCGAGCATGCGGCCATCGGTCATCTCGGCCTGGCCGTCGACGATCAGGCAGACGTCGGTCGTGGTGCCGCCCATATCGAAGGTCAGCATGCGCGATGTGCCGAGCTGGCGCGCGATGCTGACGGAGGCCGAGACACCGGCGGCCGGCCCCGACATCGCCATCACCAGCGGTCGCCGCTTGACTGCCGAGATCGGAATCATCGCACCGGCGGAATGAAACACCTGCAGGCCGGGGCCGATCGGCAGCCGCTGCTCCAGCTCGCTGAGATATTCCACCGCGATCGGCATCGCCGCCGCGTTGAACACGGTCGCCGAAGTCCGCTCGTATTCGCGCGCTTCGGGGTTGACCTCGTGCGACAGCGAGACATGGGCGACGACATCCTTGAGCCGCTCGCCGAGCATTTTCTCGTGGACGGGATTGGCATAGGCGTGAAGCAGCGCGACCGCGACGCTCTGGACGCCGGTCCCTTTCAGCCACGCCACCAGACGCTCGATCTCGGCGTCATCAAGAGCCTTCAGCACCCCGCCCTCGTGATCGAGGCGCTCGGCCAGCCCAAAGCATCGCTCCGGCGGCACCAGCGGCGGCGATTTCGGGGGAATGTCGAGGCGGTAGAGATCGCGGCGGCGATAGCGCGCGATCTCCAGCACATCGGCAAATCCTTCGGTCGCAACCAGCGCCACCTTCGGCAGCCGGCCTTCGACGATCGCATTGGTCACGCGCGTGGTGCCGTGGACGAAGCGCTTCACCTCGCTCTTGCGCAGGCCCACCGCCTCGATCGCCTCCAGCATCGCCTGAACCGGCGCGTCGGGGCGCGACGGGACTTTTGCGATCCGCGCCTCCGCGGAGTCGCGCCTGATCGCGATGATGTCGGTGAAAGTGCCACCAATATCGGTGCCGACTTCCCAATGATGTTCGGAAGAGCTCATGTGCAGTCAGCTACGCGTGACGCCCGAACCGGACGCCGGGTCCTTGCCGTTCATCGCAACGTCCAATGCCAAACCGAGAGCGCTCATCATGCATCCCTTGTCATGCCACCACCTGCGAGCGTGCGACAGAGCGACTGGCTCGGGATAGGGCCAGAATTGTCGCAAATCACTAGACCAGCGCGCGACCGCCGGCGCACGCCGCGCCACGCGCTGCACGTTTTGGTGCAATGATGCCTCCGCAGAGTGCAGATGAACGTCGAATCTTCCAAGCGAGAAACGTGCAGCGCACCACGGATTTCTCCGCGTAAACCGTGATGCCCGCTGCACTGCAATCGGGGCGCTCGAGATCGTCTGTCTAATTTGCAGGCGATCTGGCGGCGCTGCGGGATAGCGGAATGCCTACGAGCTATGCATGGCGGTCGGCTCAGCTTCTCTTTATTGTACGAACAGTACGAGAGGATATTGCAGGCCCGGATGGCGCGTTGCGGCGACGGCTGCCGATGCAATCGGCGATTCTCGCGAGCAGCGGCGCGGCATCCTCGACGTGCAGGCGCCCGTAGCCAAACACCAGCCCTTGCCGCGTCGGGGCTTCCAGAAAATTCTGCGACAATTGCTGCACGTGGATACCGGCCTGCTTCAGGCTTGCGGCCGCCTCGCGATCGCTCATCCGTGCCTGCATCGCCTCCGTGAACAGCGCGACGAGATGCAGCCCGGTGACGGCGGAGGACACGGAGAGATCATCGGGCATCAGCGTCGTAATCGCATCGATCAGCGCCTTCCGCCGCTCCGCATAGAGCCGCCGCATCCCGCGCAGATGCCGCAGCAGGTGCCCCTCCCGCATGAATTCGGCGAGCGCGAGCTGTCCGATGCCGGAGGTGTGCACGTCGATGCGCGCGCGGCCCTTCGAAAATCCGTCGATGAAATGCCTGTTGGCGACCATGTAGCCGAGCCGCAGGTTCGGCATCATGATCTTCGAAAAAGTGCCGAAATAGATCACCCGGCCCTCGCGGTCGAGCGAACGCAGGGACGCGATCATGCTGTCCTGATGCCTGAACTCCGAATTGTAATCGTCCTCGATCACCCAGACGTCGTTCCTGTTGGCCCAGTCGAGCAGCTCGAGCCGCCGCTCAAGCCCCATGCTGACGCCGAGGGGATATTGGTGCGACGGCGTGACCACGATCAGCTTCGCGCGCGGTGCGCGACGGATTCCTTCGGAGACGACGAGGCCCTTGTCATCGACAGGAATCGGAACGAGCTTCGCGCCCGCAGCCGTCAATGCCCAGCGCGCCTCAATGAAGCCGGGCTCCTCGACCCAGACCTCATCGCCGGGATCGAGGATCATCCGGCTACAGAAATCCAGCGCGCCAGACGTGCCGGAGGTGACCACGACCTCCTCCGGCGCGCAGACCAACCCCCGCACCGAGCCGAGAAAATTCGCGATCTCGCTCCGCAAGCGCAGATGGCCTTCAGGCGGAAGATCGAGGCACTCCTGCTCGCGCGGATTCTGCCAGCTCTGGCGCAGCAGCCGCGACCATTCCTTGAAGGGAAATGTCGAGATATCGGGGGCGCCGGGTGCGAACACGGACGGCCAATTGGTCTCGTACTCCAGGCCAAGCAGCGATTGCCAGCGCCTCGACATCTGGGCGGGCGCGGCCGCGGGCGGCGTGGCGGACAGCGGCTCCGCATGCGGGGCCGTAACGGACGCCACCATCACGCTGCCACGCGGGGTCGATTCAAGATAGCCCTCGGCGTAGAGCAGATCCCACGCGGTCAGCACCACCGTGCGCGAGCAGCCCAACTCCCGCGCGATCTCGCGCGAGCCCAGGAACTGCGTGCCGGCCGGAAACGCGCCACGCAGAATGCTGCCCCTGATGTGGGCCGCGATCTGCAGATGCAGCGGCACGGCCGAGGTCCGGTCGATATGCATCCCCGCAAGGGAGACGCGCTGGTGCGGTTGACGGCTCTTGTCCATCACATGGAGACGGTTGTTGGAATGGCCGGCGATATCAGCCAGCGTCGCCTCAGGATGCGTCAGGAGCGGATTCGGGTCCAGTCTCCGCTGGATCGGCCACCCCGACCGTGTGATAGGCGCGGCCGAAATAGATCAGATTGTCGGTGCAGCCGGATCGTTGCACGGCCACGACCCGGCAGAACAGCACATCATGCGTGCCGACATTGACGATATCGGCAATCCGGCAGTCGAACGCGGCGGAGCAGTCGGTCAGCACCGGCGCACCGGTTTCGAGTGTCGACCACGCGGCCGCGGCAAACCGTTCCTCGGCGGGCACCTTGCCGCCGAACAGGCGAGACAGCGGCTCGTGCCGGGCCGAGAGTACATTGACGCAGACCACCTTGTTGTGCGTCACGCTGGCATAGGCCGACGATGCGCGGTTGATGCAGACCAGCAGCGTCGGCGGATCGTCGGTGACGCTGCAAATCGCAGACGCGCTAAATCCGGCGCGGCCCGCGCTGCCGTCTGTCGTGACGATGCTGACGGCCGCGCCGAGACAGGCCATCGCGTCGCGGTAGTCCTGAGAGGCGACGTCCGGCATCGACATCCTCACACCTCGATCGCGGGCGCAAAGGCGAGCCCGCGAAGTACCTGCGCGAGCACGGAGGCGCCGGCGGACACATGATCGGGCTCGGCCCATTCGTGCTCGACATGGCTCGCCCCGTCGCGGCACGGGATGAAGATCATCGCCGCGGGGCAGATTTTTGCGAGATGACGGGCATCGTGCCCGGCCGCGGAAAGGATCGCCATGGCCAAATGCCCCTGCTGGCGCGCGGCCTCCGCGATGCTGGCCCGCAGGGCAGGATCGAAGGCGTTCGACGGCGCATCGACGAGTGGCGTCACCGTGACCGTGCACGGCGGGGCGTGCTCACGGCAAAGGTCAATGATGCGCGCACCGGCCGCATCGAGCACCGCATTGTCAGGGTGACGCAGATCGATGCTGAAGCTGACGCGCGACGGCACCACCGACGGCGCGTTCGGCATGACCGCGACGCGTCCGATGGTGAACTTGATGTCGGCATCGATGGTGCCGATCTCGGCATGCAGCGCGGTCGCCATCCGGGCAAAGGCCGCGAGTGCGTCCCGCCTCTCCGACTGCGCCAGCGTGCCGGCGTGGCCCTCGGCGCCCTCGACCACGATCTGAAACGTCTTCTTGCCCTGGATGCCCGTGACGATTCCGATGGTGCAACCGGCCGCCTCCAGCAGCGGTCCCTGCTCGATGTGCAATTCGAGATAGGCCCCGGCCGCAAAGCCGAGCGGCCGGTGCGGCACATCGGGAAAAGCCTGATGGAGGCGATCGAGCGCCTCACCGACGCTGATGCCGTCGGCATCACGCGCGGCGCGGATCGCGTCCATGTCACGCTCGCCGGTAAAGGCCTCGGAGCCCATCATGCCCGGGGCGAAGCGCGAGCCCTCCTCGTTCATCCAGGCGACGACGATGAGGTCGCGCGTGGGCGCGTCCCCTTGCTGCGCGAGTGAGACAACCGCCTCTAACGCCGCCATCACGCCGGCCGCGCCATCGAATTTGCCGCCGGTCGGCTGACTATCGAGATGACTGCCAAGGAGAAACGGCGGCGCGGCACGGTCGCGGCCGGCCAGCGTCAGGAACAGGTTTCCCGCCGCATCCGTCGACGGCGTCAAGCCCGCTTCAAGCGCCCAGCCGATCACGCGTCGCCATGCGGCGATCTCACCGTCACTCAGCGCCTGGCGGTTGACCCCGCCGGCCGGTGTCGCGCCGATCTCGGCGAGCGCCATCAGCCGCGTCCAGAGCCGATCGGCGTTGATCAAAAGCAGGCTTGTCATCGACTATTTCGTGCGCATGATCTGGCCCGGCAGCGCGCGCGGATCGCGCGGCAGCCAGCGTCCGGCCTCGACCTGGGCGATGAACTCGGCGAGCAGCGCGTTGAACGCCGCCGGCTCTTCGAGATTGAGCGTGTGACCGGTCTTGGGGAAGACCGAGAGGCCGCAGGCCGGAATCGTCTTCTTCAGGAAGATGCCGGGCTGGAGACAGTGATCGTCCTCGTCGCCGACGACGACCAGCGTCGGCACCATCATCTTTTTCAAGCCGTCTTCGAGATCATAGAAGGACGGCCGCCGCGCCTGGACGCCGCGCATGGTGTTGGCGGCGCCGCGATCGGAATGGGTGGCGAGGCGATCGGCGAATTCCTGCCAGCCGCGCGGATCCTTGTTCTGGAACTGCACCCGGCTCGCGCCGAGCGCGTAGATCTTCGAAAACTCTTTCGCGCCCTGCTTCTCGAAATTGTCCGCGACTTCGAGCGAGACGCCGCGAAAATAGTCCTCGAACTCCTTCTCGCAGCCATAGCCGGCGCCCGCGACCGTGAGCGACAGCGCGCGCTCCGGCGTGCGCAGGCCGAAATGCACCGTGCAGAAGCCGCCCATGGAGAGGCCGACGATGTGCGCCTTCTCGATCTTCAGTGCGTCGAGGACGGCAACCGCATCGTCCGCGGCAATCGCCTGCGAATAGGCCTCCACACTGTCAGGCACGTCCGAGGGCGGATAGCCGCGCGCGGCGTAAGTGATGCAGCGGTGACGCCGGCTGAAATAGCGCAGCTGCGGCTCCCAGCTTGCGTGATTGCCGCCGAATTCATGGATGAAGAGGATCGGTGTGCCCTCACCCGTTTCTTCCACGTAGAGCTTCACGCCGTCCTTCGTCGTGATCATCGTCATCGGCATCGTCCCTAGAATTGCGGCGGCAGGTCGTTGAGCGTGCGCGCCTGCGCGACCATCTCCGGCAGCAGCGTGCAAAACTTCTCGGCCCAGGCCTGCGGCACGGAGGTGCTGATCTTGACGAAACGGTCGCCGAAGCGCTGGGTGTGGTAGGTGCCCTGGCGGATCATGATGCCCTGCCGGCGATAGCACTCGACCAGCGCCTCGGGGCGGATGCCCGCCGCGATGGTTTCCAGCACCAGGAAGTTGCCGTGCGAGGGCATGATCGGCAGCGCCAATCCTTCGATTCCAGCCGCCGCCTCCTGGATCATCGCCTTGTTGCTCCGGTCGGTGCTGCGGACCTTCTTCATCCATTCGGCCTTGACCGACAACCCCGCCTGCGCCGCGCGCTGGGCGATGACGCTCGCGCCGAGCACGCTCGTGGAGGTCTGCGCGAACTCTTCGAACAGATCTGGCGCGGCAACGAGAGCGCCAATGCGCAGGCCAGCGAGCCCAAGCCATTTCGAAAAGCTGGTCGAGACCACCGAACCCTGCGGGGCCACGTGAAGCGCCGGCGTGTGACCATCGGCGAAATCGCGATAGGTGCAGTCGTGCACCAGCAGCGCGCCGCAATCGCGCGCGATCGCGGCAAAGCTCTCGATCTCCTCGCGGGTGTAGCGGATGCCGAGCGGATTGTTGGGATCGACCAGATAGATGATCGCGGTGCGCTCGTCGACATTCGCCTTCAACGCCTCGGGCGTCAGGCGGTAGTTGCAGGCGGGATCGTAGATCGGAATCTCGATCACCTCGGCACCCTGCTGGCGCGCGAACAGGCACGGCCATTTCCAGGTCGGATCGGTCGTCACCAGCGTGGTGCCCGGCTTGCAGCGCGCACGGCAAATCATAGCCAGCGCATTGACGCCGCCCTCGGTCACCAGCGCTTCCGCGCCCGGCGTGCCGAGATCGGCGACGATCGCCGCGCGCAGCGCCTCGAAGCCGAGCGGCGGCGCATAGGCATTGAACTCGCCCGCCTCGATCGAGCGCAGCATCGCCTCGCGCACGGCGGGATGGCTCTCGACATGGTTGGTGTTCTGGCCGAGCCAGAAGAGCCCCGGCGTCGCCGAGAGCTCGTCGAAATAGCGGTTGCGGACCAGCGCCGCGGATTCAGGCCTCGACATCGACGCCTCAGATTACCGAGCCGCGCGCGGCGATGCCGCCGTCGATCGTCACCACGGTGCCGGTGATGTAGCCGGACCGCGGCGAGGACAGGAAGGCGACGAGATCGGCGACCTCTTCCGACGTCGCCGGCCGCTTGCCCGGATATTTGTCGTACAGTTCCTCCCAGCGGCTTTCGTCGCCGAGCATGTCGATCGACTTGCGCTTCATGATCTTGAGCATGCGGTCGGTCGCAACCGGCCCCGGATTGACCGCGACGACGCGCACGCCGTGATCGAGGCTGCGGCCGCCGAGCGCCTTGGTGAAGGACATCAGCGCTGCATTGCCCGTCGAGCCCGCGATGTAGCTCGCGTCCCAGTTCTCACCGGAATTGCCGATGATGTTGATGATGACGCCGTCCTTGCCCTTCATGCGCGGATAATAGAGGCGCGACAGCGTGATGTAGCCGAACACCTTGAGATCGAAGCCGCGCCGCCAGGCGGCGTCGTCGAGAATCTCCAGCGAACCGGCCGGGATGTCGCCGGCATTGTTGATGAGGATGTCGATGTCGCCGACCTCGGCCGCGAGCTTCTCCATCGCGGCCGTGCTCGACAGGTCGAGCGCGTGGATCGTGATCTTCACGCCATGGCGCGCTTCGAGCTGCTTCTTGGCCTCGAGCATGGCTTCGCCATTGCGGGCAGCCAGATGCAGATGGCACCCCTCCGCGGCGAAGAGCTCGGCCACCGCCAGTCCAATTCCTTTCGACGCGCCGGTGATCAAGGCGGTCTTGTTCGTCAGCTTCAGGTCCACAGGGGTCTCCAGGATGCAAGCTAGATATACAAGGTCTAGCAATTTGCATACCAAGCGACATCAGGGGTCATTCGAAGGCGGCGAGGAAGTCCAGCAGGTTGTCACCGAGCAGGTTGACGTGGTCCCGCATGGTGCTGTGGGCCCGCTCCGGATCGTGGGCCAGGATCGCCTGCATGATCGCCTCGTGCTCGCGGACGGTGTCGGCGATCCGGTTCGGCATGCGCGTCACCCGGCGGCGATAGGCGGCCACCTGGTTGCGCAGCTTGCGGGTCTGGTCGGCCAGGAAGGTGTTGCGCGAGGCCTCGTAGATCGCTTCGTGGAATTCCTGGTTGATGTCGTAGAAAACGTCGATGTCGCCGGTTTCGCCTGCTGCCACAAGCCGCTGGTGAATCTCGCCTATTTCAGCGCCCCAGGCCTGCGAGACGCGCCTTGCGGCAAGCCGCGCGCAGAGCCCTTCCAGCTCCGCCATGACCTGAAACATCTCGATCAGCGCCTGCGCCTTGATGCTGCGGACCGTCGCCCCTTGCCGGCCGCGCAGCTCGACCAGATTGTTGGCGGCCATCAGGCGGAACGCCTCCCGCACCGGCGTGCGCGAGACACCGAAGCGCTGGGCGATCTCCTGCTCGTCGAGCCGGCTGCCCGGCTCCAGATGGCCGGCCGCAATCGCCCCTTCGAGCTTCTGGCGCAGGCTCTCGGCCAGCGTGATGCCGGGGCTTGGCGCCAGGGACCCCTGCCCGTTTTTCACGCGCTTGCCTCCAACATGTGCACCAATATCCGCCATCATGTTTCTCCGATACCAATATAAGTATACATATTGGCCCTGATATCCCAGCGAAATGACCCGTTCTCTCTCGGAGGCGCGCGCGACTCCGACCTATTCGCCGTCAGTCTCGCAAGTCTTATGCCTGATTTGCCCGGAAATCGCACTGGCACACGAGTTGCTAAGAGATTTCGACGCGGTCCGCTTTCGTATGCGAATGGCCGCCGCCATTATACAAGGACATGCTGGTGCAGGCCGCCCGCCTCCCCGACCCCGGACCGACCATCGAGGCGCAGCCAAAGCCTGAGCCGCTGCTCGAGCTGCGCGCGATCAACAAGACTTTTGGCGCGGTGGCGGCGCTGTCAGGGCTTCAGGCGAGCGTCGCCCCCGGCGAGTTCGTCACCGTCGTAGGTCCCAGCGGCTGCGGCAAGAGCACCCTCTTCAACATCGTCGCCGGGCTGGAAGAGCCCGACGCCGGCGGCATCCTGCGCTTCGAGGGCAAGAGCTGCCATGCCGCCGACTTGCTCGGCCGCGTCTCCTTCATGCCGCAGCGCGATTTGCTGTTTCCCTGGCGCAATGTGGTCGACAACGCCATCCTCGCGCTCGAGGTCGAGGGCATGAAGCGCGAGCACGCGCGCGCCAAGGCGCTGAAGATGCTGCCCGAGTTCGGGCTCGCCGGCTTCGAGAAGCAATATCCCAATCAATTGTCCGGCGGCATGCGCCAGCGCGTCGCCCTGATGCGCACCTTCCTGTTCGAGCGCGGCCTGATGCTGCTGGACGAGCCGTTCGGCGCGCTCGACGCGCTGACGCGCGCGATGATGCAGCGCTGGCTGCTCGATGTCTGGCAGAAATACCGCCGCACCATTCTCTTCATCACCCACGACGTCGACGAGGCCATCTTCCTCGGCGATCGCGTGCTGGTGATGACCGCCCGTCCCGGCTCGGTGAAGCTCGAACAAATCGTCGATCTTCCCCGCCCGCGCCGGCCCGAGATCGTCACATCCCCCGAATTCATCCGCCTCAAGCGCACGCTGCTCGATGCGATCGAGGAGGAAAGCATGAAATCGTTCCAGTCCTCGATCGCGCAGGAGAAGTCGCAGTGAACGCGATATCAGCGAAAGAACCGCGCGGCATCGATCCGGCCGAGTGGGACGCCCGCGTCAAGCTCGCCGCCTGCTACCGGATGGTCGCAAAACTCGGCATGGACGATCTGATCTACAATCACATCTCGCTGCGCGTGCCCGGCCATGACGATCAGTTCCTGATCAATCCCTATGGGCTGCTGTTCGACGAGATCACGGCGTCGAGCCTCGTCAAGATCGACACCAGGGGTAACAAGCTCGACGACACGCCGCAGGCCGTCAACGTCGCCGCCTTCGTGATTCATGCCGCGATCCACACCTCGAACCACGATGCAGCCTGCGTGCTGCACACCCATTCCGACGCAAGCGTCGCGGTCTCAGGGCAGGAGAAGGGCTTGCTGCCGCTGAGCCAGTTCGCGATGCGCTTCTACGACCGCCAGGCCTTTCACGACTACGAAGGCGTCGCCATCGACCTCGACGAGCAGGTCCGCCTCGTGCGCGATCTCGGGCCGCACAAGGTGATGCTGATGCGCAACCATGGCATCCTCACCGTCGGCCGCACGCCGGGCGAGGCCTTCATGCTGCTCTATTATTTCGAGCGTGCCGCGCGAATCCAGCTCCAGATGCAGGCCGCCGCCGCGGCCGGCGCCAAGCTGGTGATGCCGCCGCACGAGGTCTGCGAGAAGGCCGCCCGCCAGTTCTGGGAATTGCAGGGCGACATCCTCGTGCCCGGCGAACGCGAATGGCCGGCGCTGATGCGCCAGCTCGACCGCACCGATCCATCCTATCGCAATTGATTTTCATCCTCTGGAGTATGACCATGTTGAGCCGTCGCCACGCCTTCTCCGTCCTCTCCGCCATTGCACTGGCGACTGGCTCGCTGGTCACGGCCGCGCCCGCCGCCGAATTGCAGAAGGCGAGCCTGCGTCTGAAATGGCTGCCGCAGGCGCAGTTTGCCGGCTTCTACGTCGCGGCCGCCAAGGGCTATTACAAGGCCGAGGGCATCGACCTCACCATCAATCCCGGCGGGCCCAATCTGCTGACCGAAAACCTGGTCGCAACCGGCGCCGACACGTTCGGCCTGTCCGGCGGCACCGACAGCGTGTTCGCGGCCCGCGACAAGGGCCTGCCGATCGTCTGCATCGGCGTGTCGCACCAGATCACCCCCTTCATCTTCGTCACCCGCAAGGACGGGCCGGTGAAGACGATCCAGGACTTCAAGGGCAAGACCGTCACCACCTGGTTCACCGGCGCCAATCATGTGCTGAACGGCATGCTGGCCAAGGAAGGCATCAAGCCGGATGAACTGAAGATCCAGCCGCAGCAGGTTTCGGTGACGCCGTTCGTCGACGGCAACGTCGACGTCATCACGGCGACCTATTACAACGAGTTCTACACCATCCAGTCGCGCATGCCGAAGGATAGCCTGAAGACCTTCGTCGCCGAGGATTACGGCATCACCTTCCCGCGCGACACGCTGATCGTGGCCGAGGCGACCGCCAAGGAGAAGCCGGAGCTGGTCAAGGCGTTCCTGCGGGCGTCGCTCAAGGGCTGGAAGGATGCGTTCTCCGATCCCAAGGGCGCCGTCGACACCGTGATGGCCGCGGCTCCGACGCTCGACCGCGCGCAGCAGGAATTCATGCTCACCGAGGTGAAGCGCCTGATGACGGCAGGCGCAGCGGCGAAGAACGGCATGTTCTGGATCGATGCTGATGCGGTGAAGACCGCTCACGACTTCTTCCTGAAATACGGCGTCATCTCCAAGCCGGTCGATCTCGCCGCGGCCTATGACGCGAGCTTCATCCAGAGCATCCCGGCGGCGGACCGGCTGCCGTGAGCAGCCCTGCGGCGACATCGCTTGACGACGGCCGCGCAACTGCGCAGTCGATCGCGATGCCGGATTCGCTGCGCAAGCTGATCCGGCTGCTGCTCGGCCTCGCCATCGCGGCAGTGATCTGGGAAGGCGCGGTGCTGCTGTTCGGCATCCGGCCTTATTACCTGCCACGCCTCAGCACCATCCTGCTGGCGATGGCGGCCACACCTCGCGCCTATGTCGACGGTTTCCTGCGGACCCTTGCCGAGACGCTGATCGGCTTCGCCTCCGGCGGCGCGTTCGGCGTGCTGATGGGTGTCGTGTTCTTCCGCGTCCGCGCGCTGCGCGAGATGATCTTTCCGATCTTCGTGGTGTCGCAGACCATTCCGGTCATCGCCTTCGGCGCGCTGGTGGTGCTGTGGTTCGGAAACACCCTGCTCGCCAAGGCGATCATCGCATTCTATCTGACCTTCTTTCCGGTGACGGTGAACACGCTGCTGGGTCTCGAAACAGTGGACCCCAGGCAGGTTGACCTGATGCGCAGCTTCGGCGCCTCCAACCGTCAGCTCCTGCTCCGCTTGCAGCTTCCGACCGCGCTGCCGCAGATCTTCGTGGCGCTGCGGCTCGCCGCATCGCTGAGCCTCGTCGGTGCCATCGTCGGCGAATGGTTCGGCGACACCACCGGGCTCGGCGTGCTGCTGCTCCAGGCCATGTTCACCGAGAACGTCGTTGCGATCTGGGCCGCCCTGCTCGCCGCCGCCCTGCTCGGCACCGGCTTCTATGCCGTGGTTGCCGCGGTCGAGCGGCGCCTCGTGTTCTGGAACGCCGAGCAATGAGCCGCGTGATCGCCTCTCCCTCGCTCGCCGTCCAGCGCGGCATTCTGGGCGCCGTCCTCCTGGTCGCGTGCTGGGAAGGTGCGGCGCGCGGACTGCATCTGCCCGCTTATGTTCTTCCCGCGGTCAGCGACATCCTCGTCGGCCTATGGTCGAAACGTGCAACGCTCATTGACGCCGCCGGCTACACCCTGCTCGAAGCGCTGGTCGGTTTCGGGCTCGGCTGCCTGATCGGCATCGGCCTTGCCGTCGCCATCGCGCTGGTGCCGGCATTGCGGAGCGCGATCCTGCCGCTGGCCACCGCAATCAATTCGGTGCCCGTGGTCGGCTATTCACCGCTGATCCTGCTGTGGTTCGGCATCGGCGTCAGCTCGAAGATCGTGATGGTGGCAATGGCGGTGAGCTTCACCGTCCTGCTGTCGATGCTGGCAGGGCTCGATCGTGTCGATCGCCGCGCCGTCGACCTCATGAAGAGTTTTGGCGCCAGCCGCTTCGGCGTGCTGTGGCGCCTGCGGCTGCCGACCGCCCTGCCGCTGCTGCTCGCCGGTATGCGCGTCTCCACGGTGCGCAGCGTCATCGTCGCGATCGTCACCGAAATGCTCGGCGCGCATGGCGGCCTCGGCTGGGTGATCTACCAGGCCGTGCTCCAGATCGACTTCGTCCAGGTCTGGGCGGCGATCTTCGTCGCCTCGGCGGCGAGCCTCGCTTTCTTCGGCGTGATCGGCTTCCTCGAGCGAAAGATCCTGTTCTGGACGTGACGCCATGAAACACGCCATGAAACGACAGATGCATCTCGGCCTGTTCATCCTGGGCACCGGCAGCCATGTTGCCGGCTGGCGCTATCCCGGCGCGGTCGACAGCTTCCAGGATTTTTCAGCGATCCAGCAGATCGGCCGCATCGCCGAGCGCGGCAAGTTCGACCTGATCTTCATGGGCGACAATCTCTATGCCGATGCCGCCGCCCATCCCTCCTACACGCTGCGGCTGGAGCCGCTGACCATGCTGGCTGCGCTTGCAACCTCGACCAGCCATATCGGCCTCGGCGCCACCGTCTCCACCACCTACAGCGATCCGTTCTCGGTCGCGCGCGTCTTTGCTTCGCTGGATCACATCTCCAAGGGTCGCGCGGCGTGGAATGCAGTGACGACGGCCAATCCGGCCACGGCGGCGAATTTCGGCACCACCCATCCCGACCACGCCCGCCGCTACGAGATGGCCGGCGAATTTCTCGATGTCGTCAAGGGCCTGTGGGACGGCTGGGCTGACGATGCCATCGTCGCCGACCGCACTGGCGGCCTCTACATCGATCCGGCAAAGCTCCGCCCGATCGACCATGACGGCGCGTTCTTCAAGGTGAAGGGCCCGCTCAACATCGGCCGCAGCCCGCAAGGCCGCCCCATCGTGCTGCAAGCCGGCGGCTCCGAGGCCGGGCAAGCACTCGCCGCGCGCACCGCCGACATCGTATTCTCGGTGGTGCAGGACATCGAGGAGGCCAAGGCTGGTTACACGTCGCTGAAGACGCGGCTGCCGTCGTTCGGCCGCAAGGCCGAGGACGTCACGGTGCTGCCGGGCGTGATGCCCGTGGTCGGCCGCACCGACAAGGAGGCGTTCGAGAAGCTCAACGTGCTCCAGAGCTTCGTCAGCGGCAGCAATGCACTCGCAATCCTGTCGGACCGCTTCGGCCGCGACATGTCGGCCTACGATCTCGACGGGCCGATCCCTGACATCGCACCGTCCGACAGCTATCACAGCTTTGCCAGCGTCATGCTCGCCAAGGGCCGGCGCGAGAACATGACGCTGCGCGATCTCTACAATCTCACCGCCGCCGCCCGCGGCCATTGGGTGCTGTGCGGCTCGGCCGAGCGCATCGCCGACACGCTCCAGCTCTGGTTCGAGGAGCACGCCGCCGACGGCTTCAATGTCATGCCGCCCTACTTCCACGAAGGCTTCGAGGACTTCGTCCAACTCGTCGTGCCCATTTTGCAAGAGCGCGGGCTGTTCCGGGCCGAGTACGAGGGCACGACATTGCGCGATCACCTCGGCCTCGCGCGACCGGCCAATCCGTTCTTTGCGGCCTAAATTAGAGCGGAATGAACCAAGCGGCCGCGGGCTCGGTGCACCTCTTCCGCCTGCGGGAGAGGTCGGCGCAACGCGCCGGGTGAGGGTTCTCTCCTCTTGGGGGTTCTCGATTGCGGAGATACCCTCTCCCCAGCCCTCCCCCGCAAGCGGGGAAGAGAACACACCTCCATCGTTGCAGCATTCGAACCCAATCTCATCGCGTTCTAGAGCGCGCCGGCGATCCGTAGCGCCTGATCGAGCGCCTGCAACTCGCCTCGCGTTGCCGGCGGCTGCGGCGGCCGCGCCGCGTCGCATGAGAGACGCCCGAGCAATTTCAGGCAGGCCTTGAGCCGCACCGTCGCCCGTCCTCCCGGTGCATCGCGGTAGATCGCGACCGCGAGCGGATAAAGTTTCTCGTGCGCCGCGCGCGCCCGCTCCCAATCGCCGGCTTCCGCCGCGCTCCACAGGCTGACCACGAGCTCCGGCACGACGCAGGCAAGGCTGACCTGGCTGCCGGCCGAGCCAACGAGATAGCTCGTCAACAGGTGCTCGTCGCCGGAGCCGAGCACGACGAACTCCGGCCGCAGCTTGTGGATCAGCCGCAGATTCTGCTCGTAAGTCGCAACTTCCCAGCTGCCCTCCTTGATCGCGACGAAGCGAGGGTCGGCGACAAGCCGTTCCAGCAGAGACGGGGAGTAGGCCATTGCGCCCGCACCAACGGGCGCGGCGTAGAGCATCAGCGGCACGGCCGTGGCATCGCGGATATGACGATGATGTGCGATGACGCAGTCGTCGGCGTGGCCGAGCGCCCAGCTGTTGGGAGGAAATACCAGGAGCCCGTCCGCACCGGCTTGCTCCAGCGCGGCCGCCTCGCGCGCAGCCTCCAGGCTCGACTCGTGATTGACCCCGGAGATGATCAGGCAGTTCTTCGGCGCGTGCTCACGCGACAGCTCCACCACGCGCCGCTTCTCGGCGAGCGAGAGCACAAAATTCTCGCCGGCATGGCCGTTGACCAGGAGCCCGTTGATGCCCGGCGTGGATGCGACCGAAGCGAGATGCGCCGCCAGCTGACGCTCATCGACCCCATAGTCAGGCGTCATCGGCACGATCGTGGCCGCATGGATGCCGCGCAGGCGATCGCTGAATGTCCGCATCTCCGCCGACATCAGCTAGTGGATGATCTGATCGAGGAACGTCCTGGCACGCTCGGACTTCGGGTTCTTGAAGAACTCCTCCGGCGCGGCTTGCTCGACTACCTTCCCCTCGTTCATGAACACGATGCGGTCGGCGACCTCGCGGGCAAAGCCCATTTCATGCGTCACGCACAGCATGGTCATGCCCTCTTCCGCGAGCTTCTTCATGGTCTCCAACACTTCCTTGACCATTTCGGGGTCGAGCGCCGAGGTCGGCTCGTCGAACAGCATGATCTTCGGCCGCATGCACAGCGCGCGGGCGATGGCGACGCGCTGCTGCTGGCCGCCCGAGAGCTGCCCGGGATATTTTTCGGCCTGGTCGGGAATCCGGACCTTGGTGAGGAAATGCATGGCAAGGTCCTTTGCCTCAGCCTGCGACATGCCGCTCACGGTCATTGGCGCCAGGATGCAGTTCTCCAGCACCGTCATGTGCGGAAACAGATTAAAGCTCTGGAACACCATGCCGGTATCGCGCCTGACGGCATCGATGTTCCTGCGCTGGTGGTCGAGCTCGACGCCGTTGACGTAGATCAGGCCCTCGTCGTGCTTCTCGATGTGATTGATACAACGGATGAGCGTCGACTTGCCCGAGCCGGAGGGACCGCAGACCACGATCTTCTCGCCCTTGGCAACCTTGAGGTCGACCTCGTTCAACGCGGTGAAGTCGCCATAGTGCTTGTAGACGGCCTCCATGCGAACCGCAGGCACCTCGCGCAATTGCGGCTGCGCCGTTGCGCCTTCGACACCACTGGCCGTATTCATCGACATCTCGCTCATGCGCGGGCCTCCACGCTGGCTTGCACAACCGGCGCGCTCGCCGGGACGCGCCTGGATTTTGCGGCGGTCGACCGACCGAAATGCTTCTCCAGCCGGCGTTGAACAGCGTCCCACACCGAGGTGAGGATCAAATAATACGCCGTGGCAGCCGCATAGACTTCAAGGATCTGGAAGTGCTCCTGCATCAGCATGTCGCTGCGGCGCATCAGCTCCTCGACCGAGATCACCGAGGCGAGCGAGGTCGCCTTCAGCAGCGAATTGATGGAATTGCCGAGCGGCGGGATCATCAGCCGGAACGCCTGCGGCAGGGTCACGCGGCGGAACGTGACCCAGGGCGACAGGCTGAGCGCCCAGGCGGCCTCGCGCTGCCCCGCCGACACCGCCATGAAGCCGCTGCGCACGATCTCGGCGAGATAGGCCGCCTCGTTGAGAATGAGCCCGACCAGCGCGCAGGTGATCACGGAGAACTTGATGCCCAGCTGCGGCAAGCCGCTGTAGATCACCACGAGCTGGATCAGCAGCGGCGTGCCGCGGAAGAACCAGATGTAGAAGCGCGAGAAGCCTGAAAGTAGCGGATTGGACGACATGCGCATCAACGCGATGCCCATGCCGAGGATCAATCCGCCGATGACCGCCGCCACCGTCAAGCCGATGGTGACGAGCACACCCTTCATCAGGAAGTAGTTGAAGAAGTAGTTGACGGCGGCCGTCGGACTGAAATGGCTCATCGGCTCGTCTCCGTGTTTCAGGCTGGACCGGGACCGGCGATCGCGAGCGGCTGATCAGCCGGCATGGCCGTCAGGCCGAACTTGTCGAACAGCGCCTGATAGAAGCCGTCGGCCCGCATGGCGTTGAGCGCCTTGACGACGGTATCGGCCACCGTCTTGTTGCGGAAGCCGAGCGTGGTTCGCGCCGTGCCGAGCCCGCTCAAAACTTCCTTCACGCGGCCGCGGCCGACGAGATCGCGCGCGACGCTGTCCACCAGCAGTGCATTGTCCACTTGCCCGGCGAGCAGCGCGCTGACGACATTGGTCGCGGTCGGGAACGTGCGCATCTCGATGGCCGGGCCGCCCTTCGCCACGTTGGTATCGCTGAGCTTCTTGAGCCAGTTCATCTGGTAGGTGCTGACCTCGACGGCGGATGTTTTTCCGATCAGATCATTTTCGGTAGCAATTTTTGTGCCGCTGTCGGGTGCAACCACGACCGAAATGGCCTGGATGGCGTAAGGCACCATGTACATCAGCTTCGAGCGTTCCTCGGTCCAGAACATGCCGGTGTCGATGCCGTCGATGCGGCTTGCGTTCATGGCCGGGATCATCGCCGGAAAATCCATCCGGACGAGTTCGACCGGAAGACACAACCGCTTGCCGAGCTCGGCCGCGAGTTCCACGTTGAGCCCCTGCAACTGACCGTCCTTGTCGACGAATTGCTGCGGCGGATTGGTCGGGTTGATCGAGAGCTGCAATTTCCCCGGCGCAATCAGATCGCTGTCGGCGATCGCGGGCGTGCAGGCCGCATGCGCGGATGCGGATGCGAAAACGAGCGCGGCAGCAGCACTCAAGCGAAGCAGTGTCGAGACCATGTATTACCTCCAGTAAGACGCCAATGATCGATGCAGTCCCTTGCCCGGCTTTCCCCTCAACGTTCTTGGATGCGGCCGGCCGGATCTTGCGACACGACAGGCAGCATCGTCTTCATCCCCTCAAGCCGGTCCCGACATCGGCTTGAGCTGGATCCGCATGAAATTCTTCACCAGGGATTCGAACGGGCCGAATCCCTTCACTCTCAAAAACTCAGGCGTCTCGAACGCCCAGCGTCCCGCGACCTCGTACATGGCCGCGTATTTCGGGCCCTCGCCAACCGAGACGAAGCGCTTTGCCGACAGCCAGCCTGGACAGGCGAGCAGATCGGGAAAATGCTTTTGCTCGTACCAGGTGTTGAACGCAGCCTCGTGCTCGGGGTCGATATCGACCCGCACGATGTGAATGAAGGCTTCGTCGGCCATGGGCTCCTCACGCCAGACGAATATCGCCGGCCGCGCGCGCCGCGCCGACGGTCGTTGCGATGGCGTCGCACAGCGCAGGAAGGACCGGCAGCAGCGGCGGCCGCGGATCGGCGTTGCGGATCACGCCGAGCGCCTTGAGCCCCACTTTCATGCGCGTATGCATGTCCATGATCGGCGCCGGCCCGTAGATCGACCGCACGATCGGATAGAGCCGTTCGTTGACAGCGCGCATCGCCTTGAGGTCGTCGGCAAGCGAAGCCTGCCAGAGTGCGGCGAACAGATGCGGCGCGAGGCTGACGAGGCCCGAGAGAATGCCGTCGCCGCCGACGGCGAGTTGCGGCAGGAACCAGTTGAAATTCGACGGCAGGATCGCGACGGAGGCATCGGCCTGCTTCACCGCCCGGCGGTTCTCATCATAGGCCAACATGGTATCGCTGCCTTCCTTGATGGCGATGACGCTATCGAGGGCTGCGATTTTCGCCAGGGTCTCCGGCGAATAGCCGACGCCGGACGCCAGCGGATATTGGAAGATCGACACGGGAATGCCGATGGCTGAGCTGACCGCCTGCACGAAGGCCAGCGGCGCGCGCGAGGTCGCCGATGCACCGCCGCCGAGCGGTGCGGGCGGAAACAACACGGCGCAATCGGCGCCGGCAGCTTCCGCGAGCTGCGCCTGGTGGATCGCTTCCGCCGTGGAATGCGCGATGATGCCTGAGAGCAGCGGCTTGCCGCCGATCTGCCTGCGCGTCCGTTCGATCACGGCCTGCCGTTCGTCATCCGAGAGCGATCCGCCCTCGCCGGCATGTCCGTTGACGAACACCGCCGCGATCCCGTCCGGGCACGCGCAATAATCGAGCACGCGGGCATAGCCGTCCCAATCGATCGAGCTGTCATCCTTGAAGGGCAGCACGGTCGCGACCGTGACGCCGCGCAGATCAGGTTTTGTCATCGTCTTGCTCATGACGGTTTCCGCCGTGGAAATTTCAGGCTCGCCCGTGCCTTCAGCACTTCGAGGCCGCCCTCGTTGCGGGCGCTGGCCTCCCAGATGATGGTGCGGGTCTCGTCGTGCTGTTCGGCGATCCAGACGTCGAAGGTCAGCGTGTCGCCGTAGAACACCGGGCCGGTGAACCAGAACCGGTCCTCCACGGAGACGCCGATGGTGCCGACCAGCTCGCTGGTGAGGATGCTGGTGCAGAGCCCCGCGACCATGATCCCCGGCGCAAGCCGGCGGCCGAAGCGCGTCGCGCCCGCATAGACCTCGTCGACATGGACAGGGCCGAAATCGCCGGTCGCGGCGATATAGAGCGCGCCGTCCGCTTCGGTGATGGTCTTGCTCAGGCTGACCTTGTCATTCACCTTCAGATCGTCGAAGGATTTCGGCTCGTACATGGCTCAGCCCTTCGCGAACGGAACCAGCGTCGCGGTACCGTCCACCACAGTCGTCCCTGAGGGGGACAGCGTGCAGGTGATCCGGCACACCGCGTCGTCGCCCGCCACCGAGACGATCTCGGCTCTGGCTTCGACGGACTCGCCGACGATGACAGGCGCAGCAAAGTTCAGCGCGATGCTGCCGATCCGCCGCGTTGGTCCACCAAGCTGGCTGAGGCACGTCGTGGCGAGCCCGCCGACCGCGAGCTCGAACGCGACCATGTTAGAGGCGCCCGCCTTCTTGGCGCGGACGGCATCGACATAGAGACCGCCGAGATTGCCGCTGATGCCGGTGAACATCGCCTGCTCGGCGACCGTCATGGTCTTGCGGAAAGCGAAGGCGGCGCCGGGCTTGAGAAGTGCGTGAGACATGGAGCGTTCCCTAGAGCTGCAGGCCGTTCTTGATGGTGCTGCGTGCAACCAGCATGCGGTGGATTTCGGAGGTGCCATCATAGATGCGGGTGACGCGGGCATCGCGGTACATGCGCTCCAGCGGCAGGTCCTTGCTGAAGCCCATGCCGCCGAACACCTGGATGGCGCGGTCGACGACGCGGCCCTGCATCTCGGAGGCCGCGACCTTGATCATCGAGACCTTGTCGCGCGCATCCCTGCCCTGGTCGATGTCCCAGGCAGCGTTCATCACCATCATCTTGACGCCGAAGATTTCGGTGGCGGAATCGGCAATGAGTTTCTGCACCATCTGGAAGTCGCCGATCAGCTGGCCGAACTGGCGCCGCTCGCCGGCATGCTTGCGCATCATCTCGAGCGCACGCTGCGCCATGCCGACGGCGCGCGCGCCGATATGGGCAAGGCGGATCTGGAGCACGCTCTGCATGATCAGCTTGAAGCCGCCGCCGACCTCGCCGAGCACGGCCGCCTTGGGAATGCGGCAGTCCTCGAAGCTCAGCTCGGCATGGCCGTAGCCACGATGCCCCATCATCGGCTGCGTGCGCGCGACCTTGAAGCCGGGCGCGCCGCGATCCACCAGGAACAGCGTGATGCCGCCGCGCGCTCGCTTGTCCTTGTCGGTCAGCGCCATCAGGATCACGTAGTCGGCGATGTCGCCGTCGCTGATGAAATGCTTGGTGCCGTTGAGCACCCATTGATCGCCATCGAGCTGCGCGGTCGTGCTGATCGAGGCGGCGTCGGAGCCGGCACCCGGCTCGGTGATCGCCATGGCGCAGATCTTGTCGCCCTTCACCGTCGGCTTGAGATAGCGCTCGACCTGATCGCCCTTGCAGGCCATCAGCATCGGATAGACCTGGCCGAACACCCGGCGGATCAGCGCGTCGGAGGTCTTGCCGAATTCTTCCTCGACGAGGCAATGCTCGATGCAGGACAGGCCGCCCCCGCCGACATCCGCCGGCATGTTCATCGCATAAAGGCCGAGCTTCTGCGCCTTGGCCTTGGTGACCGCCAGCTTGTCGGCCGGCACCGTGGCCGTCTGCTCCACGATATCTTCGAGCGGCTGCACTTCCGTCTCGACAAAGCGGCGGACGGTATCGACCAGGAGGCGCGTCTCCTCAGGGATTGAGAAATCGATCATCGCGCCACTCCCACCGCCTTGCCGGCGATCATCGCGTCGATGTCCGCGGCGCCGTAGCCGATCTCGCCGAGCACCTCGCGCGTCTGCGCGCCCAGCCGCTGCGGCACCAGCCGCACCTCCGGCGACTGGCCGTCATAGCGCGCGGGATGGGCGACCATCCGGATCGGTGCACCGCCTGTGCTCTCAGCGGACTTGAACACGCCGAGATGGTTGAGCTGGGGATCGGAGACGAGGTCGCCATAGTCCTGCACCGGTGCGTGCCAGATCTTCGCGGCTTCAAGCGAGGGCAACCAATCCGCCGTGGATTTCTGCTTCAGCCTGCTAGCCACGATCCGCGTGATCTCCTCGCGCTTCGAAAAACTGTCGGCCTCGCCGAACTGCTTCAACTCCTCGCTGTCGAGCGCGGCCGCCAGCGCCTTGGGCGCGGCCATGGAAATCGCCATATGGCCGTCGGCCGTGGCGTGAATGCCGTAGGGCCCGGGGCTGAACCACGCTGCGATTCCGGCGGGGCCGCGCGATGTCGGCGACGGCGCGCCGTTCAGCCATGCCGTCAGCGGCTCGACCTGGAGATCGAGGGCGGCCTGGTAGAGGTTGACCTCGACGAGCTGTCCCTTGCCGGTCTTGGTCCTAGCGAACAACGCGGCAAGGATGCTCATGGCATAGAGCGACGCCGCGTGCTGGTCGACGATGACGGCACCGACCGCCGTCGGCTCGCCGTCAGCGCGTCCCGTCCGCATCGCGAGACCCGACATCGCCTGGAGCAACAGGTCCTGACCGGGACGATCCTTGTAGGGCCCGTCCGATCCAAAACCGGTTGCGACCGCGTAGATCAGGCCGGGGTTGATCGCCTTGAGCACGTCGTAGCCGAGACCGAGCTTGGCCATGGTACCCGGCCGGAAATTTTCCATCACGACATCGGAGGTCGCGACCAGCTTCTTCACGGCGGCGATGCCATCGGGATGCTTGAGATCGACCGCGATACTGCGCTTGTTGCGCCCGGTCGCCAGATGATTGACGCTGTCGCCGGCGACGAAATGATTGGCGACCGCCCAGTTGCGCTGAAACGCCCCCTCGATCGGCTCGACCGCGATGACGTCGGCGCCGAGATCGGCGAGCGTCTGCGCGGCCAGCGGCCCTGCGAGATAGTGGTTGAAGCTGAGAATCTTGACGCCGTCGAGCAGGTTCATCGGTTCACACCCAATTAAGCAGCAGCACCCGGCGCACCGCGCCACGCCAGATCGAACGTCTTGACCAAAGCGCGTGCAGCCGCATCCTGCGCCGCCGGAAGCGGCAATCGCGGCGAACGGGGATGGCCGACCGCAAGGCCCATATGACCGAGCAGCGCCTTGCTGCCGGCGACATAGGCCTGGCCGCCGACGAACTCGATCACCGGTAGATATTTCAGATAAAGCTCGCGCGCCTGCTTGATGTCACCGTCATCGGCGACCAGGCTGAAGATCCGCGCCATCTGCGACGGCACCACATTGGAGGCAACCGCGACCCAGCCTTGCGCGCCTTCGACGAAGGATTCGAAGCCGAGGATGCCGCCGAACACGGTCATCCTGTCGCCGCAGAGGCGGATGATGTCGCGCACCCGCGTCACCTCCAGTGTCGACTCCTTGATATAAAGGCAGTTGTCGATCTCGGCGATGCGCGCCACCAGAGGCGGCTTGAGATCGACATTGGCCGTCGCCGGATTGTTGTAGACCATGATCGGCAGCGAGATCGCATCCGCCACCGTCTTGTAGTGATGGACGAGCTCGTCGTCGGTCGGCGTTGAGTAGAACGGCGGAATGATCATCACGCCGTCCGCGCCCAGTTTTTCAGCACGGCGGCTGAGACGGACGACCTCGCGCGTATCCTCCGCACCGGTGCCGATCAGCACGGGCACGCGCCCGGCCGCCTGCTTGATGACAACCTCCGCCACCAGCGCCTTCTCGTCATCGTCCAGCGACAGGAACTCGCCGGTCGAGCCGAGCGGGATCAGCCCGTGAATGCCCTCCGCGATCTGCCAATCCACGAAAGCGCGCAGGGCCGCGACGTCGACCTCGCCTGCCGCTGTGAACGGGGTAATCATGACGGTGTAGGTGCCGCGAAACATCTTCATCAGGGAACCGCCGGACAATCGGGTGAATTCAGGGACCGGCGGCCACCTGCGGAATATCCGCATATTTCTTGCAAACGATTGCGCAACTGGCTCTGCATTGGGCAACACCATCCATTTTTTGAGCTTGATACGCGTAGAATAAGCTCATAGCTTTCTGCAATCGTTTGCAGTCTATCGGCAGGTTTGATGAGCGTCACGCTCAAAGATGTGGCACAGGCGGCCCGCGTTTCGGTCAGCACTGCTTCCCGTGCGCTCACCGGGACAGGCCTGACCAGCGAGCGCACGCAGCAGCGCCTGACGCGCATCGCGCGCGAGCTCGGCTACCGGCCGAACCCGATCGCGCGCGGACTGAAGACGGGACAATCGCGGCTCGTGGCGCTCCTCGTCCACAACCTCACCAACGCCTCGTTCCAGGTCATGGCCGAAGTGGTGCAGGCGCGCCTGAAGGCGCTGAGTTATCAGATGCTTTTGTGCATCGGCGGCGACGATCCGGAGCAGGAGAGCGACACGCTCACCACGCTGGTCGATCATCGCATCGACGGGTTGATCGTGGTGCCCACTGGCAAGAACGGCCCGCAGCTCAAAGCCTTGGCAAACGACGTTCCGATCGTCTGCCTGGTGCGGCGCGATGACGCGACCGATCTCGAGACCGTGCTCGCCGACGATCCGCAAGGTGCCTATCTCGGCACGCGCCATCTGATCGAGCTTGGGCACAAGCGCATCGGCCTGATCGTCGGCCGCCAGGACACCACGTCCGGCCGCGAGCGCCTGTCCGGTTATGTCCGCGCGTTGCGCGAGGCAGACATCGCCAAGGACGACACATTGATTCATGCCGGCCATTTCGAACCCGAGACCGGCGCGACCGGCGCGCGCAAGCTGCTCGACCTCTCCCGCCCGCCCAGCGCCATCTTCGTCGCCAACCATGAGGCGACGCTCGGCGTGCTCCGTGTCACCGCGGAACGGAACATCGCCATCCCCGATGACCTCTCGTTGCTCTGTTACGAGGACATGCCGTGGTTCGAATGGCATCGCCCGGCCATCAGCATCGTTGACAACGGCGCGCGCGATCTGGCCAATCTCGCCGTCGACCGGCTGCTGCAGCGCATGGACGCCAGGGGGAATGGCAACGGCAATGACGGCGTTCGCGAATATCGCGTCGGCGCCCGGCTGATCAAGCGTGATTCCTGCCGCCAGATCGACGCCCCGACGCCGGCGCGATCCGGCAAGCCCAAATCATCCCCATCCAAATCGTCTGCGGCCAGATCGCCTGCAACGAAGCCCGCGAAAGTCTGATCGATGCCCTATGTCGAAGTGCTCGCCCCGCAAGTCCCGTCGCAGCGCAAGGCCGCGCTGGCGAGGTCCGTGACCGACGGCCTGATGTCGGCGTTCGGCGTCACCGCTGATACGGTCACCCTTTATTTCCTGCCCATTGCCGCGGACGACTACGCGCATGCCGGCACGTTCGGCGCCCAGGCCAACGGCCAGCGCATCCTGCTCAAGGTGCACGCATTCCGGCGTAGCGAGGCCGAGCGCCGCGCCGCCGCCATCGCCCTGACCCGCGGTGTGTGCAGCGCCTATGGCGTGCCGGGCGACGATGTCGCGGTCTATTTCTGCGACCGCGACCGCAGCGAAGTCTCCCACGATTCCAAGCTCGCCAGCGACTGACGGGAGCACGCCATGGACCGCTTTTACACAGAGGATCAGAAGGCTCTCCGCGACACCGCCCGCCGCTTCGCGGAAGCGGAGATCCTGCCGCGCGCCGCCGCGATCGACCGCGAGGACCGTTTCGACCGCACGCTCTACAAGGGCATGGCCGATCTCGGCCTGTTCGGCATCTGCCTGCGGGAAGGCGCCGGTGGCGCCGGGCTCGACGCGGTGGCAGCCTGCATCGCGATGGAAGAGCTGGCGCGCTGCTCCGGCGCGGTCGCCAATGCCTTCGCGATCCCTGTCGAAGCCGTGCTGTTCTTCGACCATCACGGCACCGACGCGCACAAAGCATTGATCCCGCAGATCCTCAGCGGCGACATCATTCCCGCCACCGCCGTCTCCGAGCCCGATCACGGCTCGGATGTCGCGGGCATCCGCACCAACGCCGTGCGCGAGGGCAATGGCTGGCGGCTCAACGGCACCAAGGCCTGGGTGACACTCGGCGGCGTCGCCGACCGCATCATGGTGTTCGCGCGCACCGGCGCGGAAGCGGGCCACCGTTCCATTTCATGCCTGCTGGTCGACGGCGCCCTGCCCGGCATCGCCCGCGGCAAGAACGAGGAGCTGCTCGGCATGCACGGCCTCGACGACTGCCAGATCACCTTCTCCGACGTGCAGCTGCCGGCCGACAGCGTGATGGGGCCGGAGAACCAGGCCTTCAAGATGGCCATGAGCAATTTCAACTTCAGCCGGCTGATGATGGCTTCGATGGCGCTGGGCATGGCGCAGGCCGCGTTCGAGGACGCCACCGCCTATGCAAAGGACCGCAAGCAGTTCGGCCAGGCCATCATCGGCTTCCAGGCGGTGCAGTTCATGCTCGCGGACATGTCGACCGACATTGCGGCTTCGCGCCTGCTGATCCATCACGCTGCGCGGCTTCACGATGCCGGCGAGCCGATCGCCAAGGAGGCGGCGCAGGCAAAGCTGTTCACCACCGACATGGCGATGAAGCACGTCTCCAACGCGCTCCAGATCCACGGAGGCAACGGCTATTCGCGCGAATACCGCATCGAGCGGCTGTTCCGCGACGTGCGCCTCGCCCAGATCTACGAAGGCACCAACCAGATCCAGCGGCTGATCATCGCCCGCCAGGTCGAGAAGGAGGCCGCGTGATGCGGGGCGCGCGCGCATGCTGAGCATCATCACCGCGGCAGAGGCCGCAGGCCTGATCCGCGACGCCGACACGCTGATCGTCGGCGGCAATGGCGGCACGGGTGCAGCCGAAGCCATTCTGGATGCGCTGGAGCAGCGCTTCCTCGGCGGCCAGGGTCCGCACAATCTGACGCTGATCAACATCACCGGCGTTGGCGCGGTGACCGAGAAGGGCCTCTGCCATCTCGCCCATGAAGGCCTGATCGCGCGCGTGATCGGCGGCAATTTCGGCCTTCAAGTGCCGTTCATGCGGCTCGTCCGCGACGAGCTGATCGACGCCTATAATTTCCCGCAGGGCGTGATGAGCCAGCTCTGCCGCGCCATGGCCGCAAAGCATCCGGGCGTGCTCACCCATGTCGGCCTCAACACCTACATGGATCCGCGCCAGGACGGCGGCCGCATGAACAAGCGCACCACCGCGCCGCTGGTCGATCTGCTCGAGCTGCACGGCCAGTCGTACCTGCTCTACCGCGTCCCCACCCCACCCGATGTCGCCATCATCCGCGGCACCTCCGCCGATGAAGACGGCTATATCAGCATGGAGCACGAGGGCACGACGCGCGAGGATCTCTCGATCGCGCAGGCCGTGCACAATGCCGGCGGCACCGTGATCTGCCAAGTCAAGCGCATCGTGAAGCGCGGCTCAATCCATCCGCAGATGGTGAAGATCCCCGGCTTCCTGATCGACCATATCGTGCTCGAGCCCGATCAGATGCAGACTTACGGCACGGTCTATGACCCCGCACGCTGCGGCGAGACGCGTGTGCCCGAGGCGATGATCACGCCCGATCCGCTCACCGAGCGGCGCGTGATTGCCCGCCGCGCCGCCTTCGAGCTGCGCCCGCGCGACGTCGTCAATCTCGGCGTCGGCATCTCCGCGATGATCCCCAATGTCGCGGCCGAGGAAGGTATCTCCGACCTGATCACGCTGACGGTCGAATCCGGCGTGGTCGGCGGCGTGCCCGGCCATGCCCGCGAATTCGGCACCGCCATCAATCCGCGCGTCATCCTCGACCAGGCCTATCAGTTCGATTTCTACGATGGCGGCGGCCTCTCCTGCGCCTTCCTGTCCTTCGCTGAGGTCGATGAAACCGGCAACGTCAATGTCACCCGCTTCGGCGAACGCCGCGACGGCTCCGGCGGCTTCATCGACATCACGCAGAACGCCAAGCGGCTGATCTTCAGCGGCACCATGACCGGCGGCAAGTTCGACATCGGCGTCGAGAACGGCCGCCTCGCGATCCGGCGCGATGGCGCTTTCCGCAAATTCGTGCCCCAGGTCGGCCAGATCAGCTTCAGTGCTTCACTCGCCGGACAGCGCGGCCAGCACGTCAGCTACATCACCGAGCGCGCCGTGTTCGAGCTGGAGAACGGCAGCGTGACGCTGACCGAGATCGCGCCGGGCGTTCGCCTGGAGGAGGACATCCTCGCGCATATGGGCTTCAAGCCGCGCATCAGCCCGCAGCTGAAGGACATGGACCCGCGCATCTTTCGCTCCGGCCCGATGGGGATCGCGCAGAGTTTTATGGCCATGCCCGCGCGGCCTCGCAAGGTCGCCTGAGGGATCAGCATGGACACGAGCCCCCCGATCAATCTCCGTTATGAAGACATCGCGCTCGACGCGGAGTTCGAGACCGCTGCGCACACCGTGACGGAGGCCGATATCGCGGTCTTCGCCGACGTCACGCGCGACCACCATCCGCTTCATATCGACGCCGGCTATGCGAGGTCCCGCGGCTTTCCCGCCGTGATCGGCCACGGCCTGCTCGGCCTGTCGCTGATGGAAGGGCTGAAGTCGGAGCTGAAATTGTATGAGGAGACCTCGGTCGCCTCGCTCGGCTGGGACGAGGTGAAGTTCAAAGGCCCCATCGTCGCCGGCGACACCTTGCGCGTGCGCTTCCGCTTCGTCGAGAAGCGGCCAACCAAGAATCCCGAGCGCGGCATCGTCGTCGAGACGCTCGATCTTCTCAACCAGCGCGACGAGGTGGTGACGGCCGCCCGTCACATCTCGCTGATCCTGACCCGGCAAGCCGACGCGACGGCGGCCACGTGACAACGAAGAAGACGTCGGACCGGAGAACGGCTCCTCTGCCACCCACGATTTGATTGGAGTATTCAGATGCGATTTCCCAAGACCTTCTCCGCCCTCGCTTTGCTGCTCGGCCTGACCCAGGCGGCCAACGCCCAGACTTGTACGCCAAAGGTGCCGGCATCGAGCCTGATCGAGGCGCCGAAATGGCAGATGTCGATCAACCCGACGCTGCCGCCGCAGCAATTCGTCGACGACAAGGGCGAACTGCAAGGCCTCAATGTCGAGCTCGCCCGCGAGATCGCCAAGCGCATCTGCCTCGAGCCGGTGTTCCTGCGCATGGACTTCCCGCCGATGATCCCGGCGCTGCGTTCGGGCCGCTTCGATGCCATCAACACCGGCCTGTTCTGGACCGAGGAGCGCTCCAAGATGCTCTACCTCGTGCCTTACGCGCAGCAGGCGATCAGCATCTACACCGACCCCGCCTCCAGCCTGAAGCTGGAGAAATTCGAGGATCTCGCCGGCCGCGTGGTGGGCGTGGAATCGGCGACCTATACCGAGCGCAAGGCGCGCGAGTTCAACACCGAGATGGTTGCCAAGGGCCTCAAGCCGATCGAACTGCGCACCTTCACCACGGTCACGGCGACCTCGGCGGCGCTGCGCGCCGGCCAGCTCGAAGCAGCCCTCAACATCAACGAGACCGCCAACGCGCTGGAGCAGAAGGGCATCGCAAAAATCTGGGTCCGCGACATCGCGGGCACCGACATCACCTTCGCCTTCCGCGACAAGCTGCTCGCGCAAGCCTTCGCCGACGCGCTGACGGCGACCCGCGCCGACGGCACCTATGACAAACTGTTCGACAAGTTCGGCATGACCAAGCTGAAGGCCACGACGTTCGCGATCCGTGGCGAAGGGCCGACGAACTGAGCAAGTGGATTGCTTCGCTTCAAGCCGGTCGCAACAGCGACAGTACCAGTCCCGTCATCCTGAGGCGCGAGTGATGGGGCGCAGCGCGCCCCATCGGGAGCCTCGAAGGATGCACGGCCAAGCCGGTGCAGCTCGGCCGTCGCCCTTCGAGGGCCGCTGAAGAAGCGGCCACCTCAGGGTGACGGTCGCAGGATTGTGCGCCCGGCGGCCCCGTTACACCAGGCTCGACTTGCCGCGGCTGAGCACCTCGCCCGCGCCCTTGTCGCCGACGATCTTGCCCTGCTCGTAGACGACGCGGCCGCGCGCGATAGTGGTGACGGGCCAGCCGGTGACATCAAAGCCCTCCCACGGCGTGTAGTCCGCGCCGTGATGCAGATCGGCCTGTTGAATCCTCTTCTTCAGCTTCGGGTCCCACAGCACGATGTCGGCGTCGAACCCGACGCCAATCGAGCCCTTGCGCGGATAGAGACCGTAGATGCGCGCATGGTTGGTCGCGGTCAGCTCGACGAATTTTTGCAAGCTGATGCGCCCCTTCGAGACGCCCTCGGAGAACAGGATCGGCAGCCGCGTCTCGACGCCGGGGATGCCGTTCGGCACCCAGCGGAACGAGGTGCGGGAATTCGGCGTCAACTTGCCCTTGGGGTCGTCGTAACGGAACGGGCAGTGGTCGGACGAGAAGGTCTGGAACACGCCTGTGGTGATGCCCTCCCAGATCGCCTGCTGGCTCTCGGCATCGCGCGGCGGCGGCGAGCAGACATACTTCGCGCCCGTGATGTCCATGTTCAGGCCCTTCATGTCGTCGGCCGTGAGCGTGATGTATTGCGGACAGGTTTCCGCGTGCACCGGCAATCCGCGCTGCTGGGCCCAGCGCACCTGCTCCATCGCCTCACGGCCTGAGACGTGCACGATCATGATGGGAACGCCGATCACCTCGGCATGGCTGATGGCGCGATGCGTCGCCTCGCGCTCGACCGCCTGCGGCCGCGAGGTGCCGTGATAATAGGGCGCGATATGGCCTTCGCGCTCCAGCTTGCTGGTGAGAAAGCGGATGGCGTCATAGCCCTCACAATGGACCATCACCAGCGCCTCCTCGCGGCGCGCGACGTCGAACACTTCGAGCAGCTGCTTGTCGCTGAGCACGAGGTCGTCATAGGTCATGAACACCTTGAACGAGGTGTAGCCGTCCTTGACGAGGGCCGGCAACTCCTGCCCGAGCACGATTGCGGTCGGGTCGGAGATGATGAGGTGAAACGCGGTGTCGATGTAGCACTCGCCTTCGGCAAGCTTGCGGTAGTTCTCGACGCAGGTGCGCAGCGATGTGCCCTTCTCCTGCAGCGCGAAGGGCAGCACCATGGTGTTGCCGCCGGCGGCTGCCGAACGCGTCGCCGAGGCAAAGTCGTCGGCCATCACCACGTCGGGGCCCGAGGCCTGCGAGATGTGGACGTGGCTGTCGATGCCGCCCGGCAGCGCCAGCAGGCCTGTCGCGTCGATCTCGCGGGCAGCACCCTCAATGCTGTCGGCGATGCTGACGATGCGGCCGCCGCGAATGCCGATATCGGCGCGGAACTCGTCGCTGGCCGTCACGATGGTGCCGCCGCGAATGGCGAGATCGAGCTGCGTCACAGGAGTCTCCGTCACTTGATGACTGGCATTGTCTGGAATATCCGGCCCCATTCCGCAAGAGCCGCAATGTCGCCGCCGGCAAGGCTCAGGGTCCGCCACAGCGTGACCGCGACCGAGTCCAGCACGGCGATATCCAATTCCCGCTCCAGCGAAGCGGCCAGCGCCGCTCCGTCGAGATTGGTGCAGAGAATGACAATCGCGTCGGCGCCTTCTGCCGCCACCGCGCGGATCATGTCCGCAATGGTCGCAGGCGTGACCTCGCCAAAGGAAAAGTTGTCGCGGAGGCCGAGATGCCGCTCGGCATGCGGGGCGACGCCCTCCTCGGCCCAGACATCGCCGATCCGTCCCTGCACGTCGTCCGTATAGGGCGAGACCAGGCCAACACGCTTGGCGCCGAGCGCGCGGGCGGCGTCGATGCAGGCGAGCGTGGACGTCGTCGCGGGCACGCCGGTGCGCGCCGTAATCGCCTCGCACAAGCTTCTATCGCGGTCGATGCCGAGCCAGCTTGCGGATGTGCCGTTCCAGGCAATGGCGTCGACCTTGGCATCGGCGAGCAGGTCCGCCGCCGGCAGCATCACCGAGGCATCGAACTGGCTCAGCGCCGCGGCATCCAGCGCGATCTCGGTGACGCGGAAGCGCGAGAAATGCGCGGTGACGCCGGGGGCGCCCGCCAGCATCGCGCTGGTGACGGGCTCCAGCACCGAATTGGAGGACGGCGTGATCATGCCGAGACGTTTGCGCATGGCTCTACCTTACGACGCCTGCGCAAGGCGCGTCGACTCCTCCCGGATCAGGGACAGGATGCGGCGCTTGGCGTCGTTGAATTCGGGGCTGGTGATGTCGCGCGGGCGCGGCAGGTCGAAATTGACGGCCTCGCGGATCCGGCCCGGCCGCTTCGTCATCACCACGATCTTGTTGCCGAGCACCAGCGCCTCGTCGACGCTGTGGGTGACGAACACGATGGTGCAGCGGCGCTTCTGCCAGATCGCGACCAGTTCCTCCTGCATTTCGAGCTTGGTCTGGGCGTCCAGCGCCGCGAACGGCTCGTCCATCAGGATGACGCTCGGGTTCATCAGCAGCGCCCGGGCAATGCCGACCCGCTGGTTCATGCCGCCGGACATTTCGGAGGGATGATGATGCTCGAAACCGCGCAAGCCGACGAGATCGATGAACTCCATGGCGCGGTGATGGCGTTCGGCCTTGCCGACACCCTTGAGCTTGAGGTGGAAGGCGATGTTGTCGATCGCCGTCAGCCACGGCATCAGGGTGGGCTGCTGGAATACGACGCCGCGGTCGGAGCCCGGCCGCTCCACCTGCTTGCCGCCGACCAGCGTGCGGCCGGACGTTGCCTGTTCGAAGCCGGCGATGATGTTCAGGAGGGTCGACTTGCCGCAGCCGGACGGGCCGAGCAGGCAGACGAAATCATTGGCCTCGATGTCGAGATCGATGTTGTCCAGCGTCAGGAGGTCGCGGCCGCGCCGCTTGTCGGAGAACACCTTGACGATGTTGCGAAGCTCAATGGCCGCCATCAGCCCGCCCTGCCCTGCACGGTGGTGGTTTGCTGCCAGCGCAGCGTGCGCGCCATGATCGCCTTGATGCCGAGGTCGGAGAGATAGCCGAGCAGCCCGATCGAGATCATCGCAGCGAGCACGATGTCGTAGCGCAGGAAGTAGTAGGAATCCCACAAGACGTAGCCGAGGCCGCTCTTGACCGCGACCATCTCGGCCGTGACCGTCAGCATCCAGGCCGATCCGACCGCGATGCGTAAGCCGGCGAAGATCGAGGGCAGCGCCGCCGGCAGCACGATGTCGGTCAGCATCTGCCGCTGGCTCGCGCCCATCATCGCACCGGCGCGCACCAGATTGTGGTCCACGGTCTTGACGCCATGGATGGTGTTCATCAGCACGGGAAAGAACGCGCCGAGAAATACCAGGAAGATCGCCGGCTTGTCGGCGATGCCGAACCAGATGATGGCGAGCGGAATCCACGACACCGGCGGGATCGGCCGCAGCATCTGCAGCGTCGGCTCCAGCGTCTTCTCGAACAGGCGCGACCAGCCGATGGCGACACCGGCGAGGATGCCGAGCAGGCTTGCCAGCGCAAAGCCGCCGAACACGCGAAGAGCACTGGCGAGCGCATCGCGCAGCCAGTGCCCGGAATAGGTCTGCGTGGTCTCGTCGAAGCCGAACACCCAGTCGCCGAGCGCATGCAGCACCGCGCTCGGCGCCGGCAGCAACGCCGGCGGCAGCACGCCGCTGCGGGCAAAAGCCTCCCAGCCCGCGATCAGCAGCGCCGGCACGACGACGCGCTCGAGCCCCTGAAACGCCCGCGTCAGCCGAAACGCCGGCCTTGCGGGCGGGGCGTCAGTAACCGAGGTCATTCTTGGGCTTTCCCGTGGCTTTCTCCAGGAACGAATAATCCATGTTCTTCTCCGCCTCTGCGGAGACGTCCTTCGAGATGTATTTGAGGTCGCGCATCATCGCGGCGATCGCCAGCGTCTGCGACCGATGGATCGCCGGATCGGGCGAGGCATTCTTCAAGGCTTCCGTCGCCACATTCTTGTCGAGGCCGGTGAGCTTGTTGATGACGTCGATCCACAGCGTCTTGTCGGCGATCAGCTTGTTGTCGAGCTCGACCACGGCGGTGACGACGCCCTGCACACCCGCACGCTGGCTGGCGATCACGTCGGAGCGGGTGACGATCAGGTTGGTCAGATTTCCGGCGGCCTGGTCATACGGCAGCACAAAGTGCTTGCCGGCCCCGGCAAGCCTGATCTGCGAGGCAAACGGCTCGACCGAGCAGATCATGTCGACCTCGCCGCGCTGCAAGGCTGCGAGATGATCGGACGGATTGGGAATGTTGATGAACTGGATGTCCTTGTTGGGATCGACGCCCTGCTTGAGGAGGGCGCCGCGCATGTGAATGTCCTGCGCATTGCCGCGGGAGGCCGCGACCTTCAGCATCTGACCGTCGCTCTTGCCCTTGGCGACGATCGCCTTGAACGCCGTCCAGTCATCAGGCGGCAGGTTCAGCTTCGCGGAGGAGAGACATTCCGAGCCGCCGTTGATCTGGCCGGATACGGCGACGACATCAAAGCCCTTGTCGAGCGCCGTGATGTAATGGAGGTAGGTCACCTGCGCGACGTCGATGCTCTTCGAGATCAGCGCGGTCAGCACGTCGTTGCCGGAGTTGAAGCCGGTGGCGTCGACCTCGACGCTTTTCGCCATGCCTGGGATCAGCGACATCGGCAGGCAGTGCGCGCATTTGGCGTAGCCGAGCTTGATCTTCGCGGTCTGCGCAATGGCGAGATCGCCTCCGCCGAACATCGCCGCCATCGCCACGAGGCCCCATCGCAAACTCGTCCGCATCGCTCACTCCGTTTCGAAGGCGCGTGATCTCGCGCGTTGCGCAGGATCATCCGCCGCCCTTCGCCGTAGCGCAATCCGGTTTTTGCACACTGCATACAATTTGCGCGCTATGCCATTGTTTTCAGCGAGATACGTCGGTATTTTGGGCACGCCAAGGAGCCGGAAACGGCTAAGATCAATTTGAGAAGTGAGGCACGCGTGCAGCCAAAATCGGAAGCGCCGAAGGGACGAAAGTCGCCCAAACTCAAGCGGATGGGCCTGCATGAGCGTGCGGCTGCGCGGATGCGGACGATGATCATTCGCGGCGAGCTGCCGCCGGGATCGCAGACCCAGGAGACAAAACTGTCGAAGGAGCTCGGCGTGTCGCGCACGCCGCTCCGCGAGGCCATGAAAGTGCTCGCAGCGGAAGGATTGATCGAGCTCCGCCCCAACCGCAGCCCGCGCATCGCGGGCCTCGCGGTCGACGGCATCTGCGAATTGTTCGAGGCGCTGGCAGGCATCGAGCGGCTTGCCGCCGAGCTCGCCGCGGTGCGCGCCACTGACCGCGATCTTGCCCGCCTGCGCACGCTTCAGACCCGCATGGAAGGTCACCACCGCAACGGCAAGCTCGACGATTACTTCGCCATCAACGGCGAGATCCACAACACCATCGTCCGCATGGCCCGCAACACGCCGCTGCGGGAGGCGCACGAGACGTTGATCTCCCGCGCCGAACGCGCACGTTATCTCGCGCTTGGTGCCGACCGGCGCTGGAGCAATTCCGTCGACGAGCACGCCGGCATCCTCGCCGCCCTCGAGGCGCGCGACAGTGAAGCGGCCGGCCGCCTGCTCGGCGCCCACGTCCGCCAGACCGGCACCGCCCTGCTCGAAACGCTCGCGCCCAAACCCAAGCTGACGGCGGCGTAACCATGAAGCTGCTGCTGCTCAACCCCAACACCAGCACCGCAGTCACCGACCTGATGACGGATGTCGGGCAGCGCGCGGCCTCCTCCGGCACCGAGATCATCCCCTGCACCGCGACCCGCGGCGTGCCCTATATCTCGACCCGCACCGAAGCGCAGATCGGCGGCGCCATCGCGCTGGAGATGCTGGCCGAGCAGCACCGCAAGGTCGACGCCGCGATCATTGCCGCCTTCGGTGACCCCGGCCTGTTCGCCGCGCGCGAGACGTTTGACATTCCCGTGGTCGGCATGGCGGAAGCGGCGATGCTGACGGCCTGCATGGCCGGGCGCCGCTTTGCCATCGTCACCTTCGCCCAGGCGCTGGGGCCCTGGTACGAGGAATGCGTCCGCGACCACGGGCTGCGGGAGCGCTGCGCCGGTGTCCGCATGCTCGACACGCCGTTCCAGGCCATCTCCGAAGTCGGCACCGAGAAGGAGGATGTACTGGTCGAACTCGCCCAGCGCGCGATCGTCGAAGACAATGCCGATGTGCTGATCTTTGCGGGCGCGCCGCTCTCGGGACTCGCCGAGCGCGTCGCCGACCGGATCCCCGTTCCTGTCGTGGATCAGGTGGTCGCTGCCGTGAAGCAGGCCGAGGCACTTGTCGCGCTACGTCTGCGCAAGGCGACGGCGGGCACATTCCGCCGGCCCGCCGCCAAACCCACCATTGGTCTTGCCGACGCGCTCGCCGCCCGGCTCGAGCATCGCGACAGCTGATCAGAGGGGCGGCCGGCGATGCGAAAAACCCAATTCGTTTTCGATGGTACGGCCGAAGGCAAACAGGCGGGATTCGCATCCCGGTGGGGCAATGATCTGGATGCCGAACGGCAGCTCGTTCTCCCCTCGCCGCGCCGGCAGGGTCAGGACCGGGAAACCGACCAGCGACACGATGAAGGTGACGGCGAGATAATCGATCGGCGTCTCCAGCGCCGTGCCATCAATGGCTGTGACGTCGCTGATCTCGTTCGGCCAGGGAAAGACGGATGCCGCTGGCGCAACCAGGAAATCAGCGCGGGTGAACAGCTCGCGAAAGCTGCGGTAGATCGCGGTGCGGCGGCGCTCGGCGTTGAGATAATCCTCCGCGGAAAGTTTCGCGCCCGCCTCGATGTTCCAGATCACCGTGGATGTGAGCTCGGCGCGGCGCGTCCTCAGCAGCTCGCCATAGCTGTTGGCGATATGCGCGGCGCGCAGCGTGCGGAAGGTCTCGATCGCACCGCTACAATCGGGCGAGGACGGCACGACATCGGCAACGCTCGCGAGCGTCTCGCAGGCAGTGGCAAAACGCGCACGCACCTCGCGCGCAACGGGCGCGACACCGAAATCGGGCGTCACTGCGATCCGCGGACGTCCCGCAACCGGCCGATCGTCATCGACGACGCCGGTCGAGAGCGGGTCCTGCGCATCGCCTCCAGCACAAACCGACAGCGCCAGTTCGAGATCGTCGACACCGCGCGCGAGGAAGCCGTGGGTGGCCAGCATGTCCCAGCCGAGCGGACGGCGCGGCGACGGGATGCGGCCAGGTGTCGGCCGGATCGAGGCGATGTCGCAGAAGCTTGCGGGCGTGCGCACGGAGCCGCCGAAATCGGTGCCATGCGCGAGCGGCACCATGCCGGCCGCGACCGCAACGGCAGAGCCACCGGACGATCCGCCGGAGGTCAGCGCGGGATCGAAGGGATTGCGCGTCGGCCCGCGCAACCGGTTGGTGCAGACCGCACCGAAGCCGAATTCCGGCGTGTTGGTCTTTCCCAAAATGATCGCGCCGGCGCGCCGCAGCCGCGCGACCACGAGATCATCCTCGGCCGGGACGTGATCGCGGAACAGAGCCGATCCGTACGTGGTCGTAAGTCCTGCAGTGTCGGTGAGGTCCTTGATCCCTACGGGCACGCCATGCAGCGGGCCGGTTGGTGCGGATGCGGCATCGCAGATGTCCGCGGCGCGGCGGGCGCCCTCCGCATCGACCGTGACGAAGGCCGCCAATTGCACGTCACTGTGCGCAATCCGCATCAGATGCGCCTCGACGGCCTCACGCGAGGACAGCTCGCCGCGGGCAATCGCGCGCGCAAGGGTTGTGGCGGAGAGATCGCAAATCGATGTCATCGCCCCACAATGCCAAACCTCGCATCGAAAGGCGAGCGGGGCGGGCACGAGACTTGCTTTCTCCTCTGGGGTAACGGGAGGCAACACCATGGCTGAAATGCAAGGCGGCCGATCGCTGGTCGTCGACGCCGTCACCCACCGCTATCCGAGCGGCGCGCTCGCGGTCGAGAACATCAATCTCGACATCAAGGGTGGCGAGATCATCGCGCTGCTTGGACCCTCCGGCTGCGGCAAGACCACCCTGCTGCGCATCATCGCCGGCTTCATCGCGCAGACGCAGGGGCGGATCATCATCGGCGACGACATCGTCGACGCGCTGCCGCCGAACAAGCGCGCGGTCGGCATCGTGTTCCAGAACTACGCGCTGTTTCCGCATCTCACCGTCAGCGACAATGTCGGCTATGGACTGGCCGCTCGCGGCGTCGACAAGGCGACGCGCCAGCGCGAGGCGCAGCGGCTGCTGGAGCTGGTGCAGCTGCCGACCATGAGCGAGCGGTTGCCGCGGCAGCTCTCCGGCGGCCAGCAGCAGCGTGTGGCGCTGGCCCGCGCGCTGGCAATCAAGCCGTCGATCCTGCTGCTCGACGAGCCCTTTGCTGCGCTGGACAAGAATCTGCGGCTCGACATGCAGATCGAGATCAAGCGGCTGCAGCGCGTCTCCGGCATCACCACGCTGATCGTGACGCATGACCAGGAAGAAGCACTCTCGATGGCCGACCGCGTCGCGGTGCTGAGCCACGGCAAGCTCGAGCAGTTCGGATCGCCGTCCGACATCTACGACCGGCCGCAGACGCTGTTCGTGAACACTTTTGTCGGCTCCAGCAACCGCATGCCCGGTGTGGTGGTTTCGGCGGACCGCACAGCCGCCAAGGTCCGCCTCGATGCCGGCGCGGAGATCATCGCACGGCCCGCAGGCGGTACCCTCAGCGAAGGCGGTCGCGTCACCGTCTGCATCCGGCCCGAGCATCTGCAATTCGTCGGCGACGAGACCGGCTTTGCCGGCGTCGTCGGCATGTCGCTGCCGCTGGGTGCTACCGTCGTGCACGAGGTCACGACCGCCGACGGCTTCGGCGTCAAGGTCTCCCAGGCGCGCATCGGTGAGACGCGCGCACTGGAGAGCGGCGCCGCCGTGCGCCTCGCCCCGCTCGCCCCATCGCTCGCCAACGCCTTTCCTGCAACGCTTTAGATCCAGTCCAGAACGCTTTAGATCCAGTTCAAAGGGAGTTCGACCATGATCATGAACCGCCGAAGCCTGATGACGACCGCACTCACACTCGGCGCCATGAAGGCGTTTCCCGGGCTGAGCTACGCCCAGGCCCGACCGCTGGTGTTCGCGACCTTCACCGGAAGCTGGGAGGAAGCGCACAAGGCCGTGTTGGTGCCGGCTTTCCGCAAAGCCAACGCGGATGCCGCGATGGTGCTCGACCCCATGCTCTCGGTCGACCAGATCGCGAAGGTCAATGCCGCAAAAGCCAATCCGCCGATCGACGTCATGCTGCACGATCCCGGTCCGGCCCTCGTCGCCATCGGCCAGGACCTGGTCGAACCCTATCCGGTCGAGAAGAGCGCCTATTACAAGGACCTGATCGCCGAAGCGCAGGAGCCGATGGGTCCCGCCCCGTTCTTCCAGGTCGTCGGCCTCACCTACAATCCGGAAGCCGTCAAGACGCCGCCGACCTCCTGGGCCGATCTGTGGAAGCCCGAGTTCAAGGGCCGCGTCGGCATCACCAATCTCAACTCGACGCTCGGCACCGGCTGGCTGGTCGAGATCGCCAAGATGCGCGGCGGCTCGGAAGCCAATGTGGATCCCGGCTTCAAGGCGATCGAGGAGCTGAAGCCCAATCTCGCGGCCGTCGCCGCCAATCCCGGCGCGCTCGCAACCCTGTTCCAGCAGGGCCAGATCGATATCTCGCCCGGCAATTTCAACGCCATCCAGATCCTGAAAGCACGCGGCGTGCCGGTCGAGTTCGTGGCCCCGAAGGAAGGCGCCATCGCCTTCAAGACCACGATCCACATCGTCAAGAACTCGCCGAACCGCGAGCTTGCCTTCAAGCTGATCGAGGCGTCGCTGACGCCGGAGGTACAGACCACGCTGATGAACCCGCCCTATCTGATCGTTCCCACCAATTCCAAGGTGACGATGGGCGGCGAGATCGCGCGCGTGCTCGCCAAGGACACCGCCGAGCTGAAGCAGAAATTCGTGTTCCAGGATTGGAAGAAGATCAACGAGCAGCGCTCGGCCTGGATCGAACGCTTCAACCGCGAGATCAAGATCTAGGACCTCGTCATGGGCACAGCACCGGCCTCACGGGACGTCACCTCCTACGGGATGGGATTGGCAGCGCCGCTGGCGCTGTTCTTCCTGGTCTTCTTCGTGGCGCCGCTGCTGCAACTGCTCTGGCTCTCGCTGCACAACGACACGGCCGCGCTCCATTGGGGGCTCGGCCAATATCTGCACTTCCTCACCGATCCCTTCAGCCTCAGCGTGCTCGGCTCGACGCTGCTGCTGGGCGCCGAGGTGACGGCCGTCTGCCTCGTGCTCGGCTTTCCCATCGCCTGGCTCTACCAGCGGGTCGGACCAAAGTTTCAGACCATCATCATTCTGATCGTGCTGCTCCCGCTGCTGACCAGCGTCGTGGTCCGTACCTTCGCCTGGATCGTCATCCTGGGCCGCCAGGGCATCATCAACGCGACGCTGCAATCCCTTGGGATCATCGATACGCCCCTCAAACTGCTCTACACCCAGTTCGGCGTGGTGATCGCACTGGCGCAGGTGCAGATGCCGCTCATGACGCTGCCGCTGATCACCGCGCTCGGCCGCATCGATCCCAATCTCGACGATGCCTCCTGCTCGCTCGGCGCCGGGAGCTGGCGGACCTTCTTCAGGGTCGTGCTGCCGCTGTCCCTGCCCGGCGTGATCGCCGGCTGCACGTTGACCTATGCCGCGGCGATCACCGCCTTCATCACCCAGTCGCTGATCGGCGGCGGGCAGATGCTGTTCATGCCGATGTATCTCTATCAGCAGGCCTCGACGCTGCAGAACTGGCCCTTTGCCTCGGCGATCTCGATCATCTTCCTGCTCGCCGTGCTCGCCGTCGTCTCCGTCTTCACGACGCTCGGCCGCCTGTCGCGCGGCTATGGAGGTGCATGATGAGCGGACGCAAGCGCACCCTGGAAGCGTTCAGCTTCGAATTCGTGATGACCGTGATCGCGATCATCGCGCTGATCATCATCATCGCGCCTTCGCTGGTGGTGCTGATCGTCTCCTTCACCAGCGGCTTCTCGCTCCGCTTCCCGCCGCCGGGCTATTCGCTGCGCTGGTACGCCGAGCTGTGGGACGCCTGGCAGCTGCACTTCGCGGCCAAGAACAGCCTCATCGTCGCGCTGTGGGCAACGGGCCTGTCCGTCGTGCTCGGCGTCGCCGCAGCGCTCGCAATCTCGCGCTCGCCGAAACTGTCGGCGCGGCTGCTCGATTCCCTCTTCATGTCGCCACTGGTGCTGCCGGCGCTGGCCTTTGGTTTGGCTGCGCTGATGCTGTTCTCGCTGGTCGGCCTGCCGGTGTCGCCGCTGACGCTGGTGATCGGCCATACCGTGGTCTGCGTGCCCTATGTCGTGCGCAACACGGTTGCCGCGCTCGCCCAGCTGGAACCGACCCTGCTCGAAAGCTCGGCGGTACTGGGCGCGAGCCGCATCTACACCTTCCGCCGCATCGTGCTGCCACTGATCCGGCCCGGCATCATTGCGGGTGCCTTCATCGCCTTCATGTCGTCCTTCGACAACGTGCCGGTCTCGCTGTTCCTGCGCGATGCCGCCACCGACATGCTGCCGATCCGGATGTGGCAGGATCTCGAGGGCAAGCTCGACGTGACGATCGCCGCACTGTCGGGCGTGCTGATCATCGCGACCGTCGCGCTGGTCGCGGTGATGGAGCGCGTCACCGGCCTGTCGCGGCGGCTGACGAACTAAGGCTGATGGGATGAGCCTCGCCTGGCTCCGCAATGAAGCTGCGTTCCCTCTCCCTTGCTGGGCAGGGCTATCGCATATGGCGTGCACGTTGCGGCGGCATCGGCAGTGGGCTCCCTCCCCCGCTCGCGGGGGAGGGTTGGGGTGAGGGTACCTCCGCATCGGGATTGTCGAGAATTGCGGAGAATATCCCTGTGTGGAGAGAGCCCTCACCCGCCGCGCTCTGCGAGCGCGTCGGCCTCTCCCGCAAGCGGGAGAGGCGAAGCAAGCCCGCGCCGTCCTCGTGAAATCCAGATGCGAATGTCCTAGGCACCACGAAACAGCGAAAAACCCCACCGCGTGAATTTCAACGGCAGATGAAAATGCTCGTTGACATCCTTGATGCGAAAGCGGAACGGGGTCACCGTGAGGAAGCCCAAGCTGTCGCCAAAGAATTCGCCGAGATGAAACAGGACTTCGTATTCGCCCGCCGTCACATCAGCGCCTTGCGTGATGGGATGATCGAGCACGCCATTGGCACCAAGTCGTCCGTCTGCGATACGCGAAGAGTCCGGATCGATCCGCCAGATCTCGACGCGCAGCCCCTGCGCCGGCCGGCCGCTCGCCACGTCGACCGCGTGAATGGAAATACCGCCTGCCACCATGTTCCTCCCGTGAGCGCGCCGCCATGTTAGACGCAAACACGGCCATTCGGCCAGCGCCCGCGCTGCTGCCCGCCCTGGCGGCGATGACCTCGCTTCAGGCCATCGTCGCCCTCGCGATGTTCGCGCCCGGTGTGGTGGCGCCACGTGCCCATATCGAGGTCTGGCAGCTCTCGATGTTCTCCTGTGCGATATTCGCGGTCGGCATCCCCGCCTCGTTCTGGGGCGGCGGCCTCATCGCCCGGCTCGGCTCGCTGCGGATCGCAACTCTTTGCGCAGCGGCCATCGTCGTCGGCATGGCGCTGGCCTCGCTCGGATCGACCGCCGCGCTGCTCGCAGCGGGCCTCTGCCTCGGTCTTGCCATGGGGCCGGAGACGCCCGCGAGCGCGGCCCTGCTGGCGCGGCTCGTGACTGCCGAGCGGCGCGCCTTCGTCTTCTCGATGCGCCAGACCGGCAACCAGATCGGCGCGGTCTGCGGCTCGCTGGCCCTGCCCGCCATCGCCATCTGGCTCGGGCCGGCCTGGTGCTATGCGGCGGTCGGCGCCTGCGCGCTGCTCGCGATCGTGCTGTTCGAACGGCTGCGGCCGGCCTATGCAATCAAGATCGTGCCACCGCCGAAGCTCGATCTGCGTGCGCGGCTGGCGCTGGTGACCGCGGACCGGCGGATCGCGATGCTGGCGCTGGCCTCGATGCCGTTCAGCGCGATGCAGGTGTCGCTCAACACCGTCTTCGTCACGCTCGGCACCCGCGAACTCGGATTGACCCACATCGAGGCCGGCATGGCGCTCGCCTGCGCACAAGCCGGCGGCCTCGTCGGCCGGCTCGGCTGGGGCTATCTCGTCATGCGCCTCGACGCTTCCCGCGCCGTGCTCGTCATCATCGGCCTCGGCATGGCGTTCTGCGCGGCGCTGCTCGGCCTCGATGGCGCATCGCTCGGTCGCACCGGGCAATTCGTCGTTGCCGCATTGTTCGGCTTGACGGCCTCGGGTTGGAACGGCGTCTTCGTCGCCGAGATCGCCCGCCTCGCCCCGCAGGACCGGATCGGCGAGACCACGGGCGCGGTGCTGACGGCGTCCTATTTGGGCCTGCTCGCCGCACCGGCGCTGGTGTCGATCCTCGATGGCGCAGCCAGTCTCGGCGCGGCGTTCTTTACCCTGGCGTGTCTTGCGCTCGCAGGCACAATTGCACTGGCGTGGGGAGGCCATGACAAAGCGAAAAAATAGCGCACGCGAGATTGCGGCCGACGTCACGGCCGGGCGAACGAGCGCCGTCGAGACGGCGAAGGCCGCCCTCGACCGCATAGACGCCGCCAGGTCCTTGAACGCAGTGGTGACGGTCGATCCCGCACGCACGCTCGCCGATGCCGCCGCGGTCGACGATCGCCTGCGCTCCGGTGAGACACTGCCGCTCGCCGGTGTTCCCGTCATCGTCAAGGACAACATCTGGGTCGGTGGCTGGCGCATCACGCAAGGCTCACGATTGTTCAGGGATTTTGTCGCACCGCGCGATGCGATCGCGATCGAACGGTTACGCGATGCCGGCGCGGCCGTCGTCGGCATGGGCGCCACGTCCGAGTTCGCCAGCAAGGGCGTCACCACGTCTCAGCTGTATGGGCCCACGCGGCATCCGCTCGATCCCGCGCTGACGCCCGGCGGCTCATCCGGCGGGCCGGCCGCCGCCGTTGCAGCCGGCCTCGTGCCGCTCGCGATCGGCACCGATGCCGGCGGCTCCAGCCGCCGGCCACCGGCCCATGTCGGCGTTTCCGGCTTCAAGCCATCTTACGGCGCGATCCCCTATGGGCCCGGCTTCGCCGAGCCGTTCTTCGGCCTCTCCGTCATTGCACCGATCGCGACCGATGTCGCCGATATCGCGCTGGCCTTCGAGACGATGGCGGGCATCGATCCGCGCGATCCGGATTCCGCCGGCATAGCGCAAGAGGCCCAAGACATCGCGGATTTGCGCATCGCGTTCTCGCCGCGTCTCGGGCTCGACGTCGCCGTCGATGATGTCGTCGCCGATGGCATCGCTTCTGCCGTTGCGCGTCTCGCCGCCACGGGCCTGCGCATCACGCACCGCGATCCGGTCTGGCCGGCCGGCGCAACGGAAGACGCCATCATGCCGCTTCAGCATGCGGGCCTCGCCGCGCTGTATGGTGATGCCTTTCGCAAGGATCCAGCCGTCTTCGATCCTGATATCGCCAAGCAGATCGAGCGAGGACTGTCCTGGTCCGGCACCGACGTCGCCGGCGCGCTGGTGGCGAGCGCCGCGATAGCCAATGCATTCGCGGCCTTCTTCAGCGATACCGACCTGCTGCTGGCGCCAACAGTCCCCTGCGTCGCATGGCCGTTCACCCAACTCGGACCCGACATGATCGGCGGCCGCCCCGCCAGCCCGCGCGGGCATGCGGTGTTCACGCCCTTCGTCAATCACGCCCGCCTGCCGGCGATTTCGATTCCGTGCGGGCGTGACGCGCATGGCCTTCCCTTCGGTCTCCAGATCATCGCCCGGCGCGGCCAGGACCGCACGCTGCTGCGCGCCGCTCGGCAGATCGAGGCGCAGTTGCAGGCCTGGTGACGATTTCGGAATAGTAGCAATATAGCCCTGTTTTGCCCGACCGGTCAAGTCATCTCAAAGTCCCGCGTAAGCCGTTGATTCCATTATCGCCGGCTACTGTGCATGGGGTTGTTTTCGCAGTTTTTGTTTGATCAGGCGTGCTGGCTGCCGAAAGACAGACGCAACCGCCGCCAGCCGATGACGATGCCGGTGATCGAGAACACCAGCCCGAGCGCGCAGAGGCCCACGATCAGGACATCGCGCCAACGCGGATGCGCAATCAGGATTGGGAAATCGAGCGTGTGCAGCGCGCCGTAGACCCAGCGATAGGCCCGCCGCGACGCGTCCAGCCTTTGCAGCACGCTGCCGTCGGCACTGTCGATGTCGAACCAGAGGTCGCCGCAACGGGAACGGTAAACAGGTGCACCCGGGACGATGGGTAACGCCGGATAGTCATCGTTACCCGCGAGGATGGACGGCGCGTCGCAACCGGCCGCGAGGCGCCTCACCAAGCTCTCGACCTCTTGCACGCTGAGCACGCCTGCTTCTCGGCCGTCCGGCCGAACCAGGACCTGCTTGTCGAGACCAATCCGCTCGCGCCGATAGACCGCGCCGTTGAAGCCAAGCCATTCGACGTCGCGAGCCGAGGACGATATCGGCTTCCGATCGAGCGCGGCGGCTGTCTTCCAGTCCGGCATGGCGTTCGTCACGCCGACCTCAGCGGCGGTCAACTGCCCGCGCGAGAACAGCCGGCCGTGGTCCATCGAAAGCCAGCCGCTGAAGATCCAGGTCAGCACGAAAGTTGTCGCGACGAGACCGATGACGTGATGCAGCGCGTGCCAGCCCCGATAAGGCGATGAGATTTGCCGCCCGCGAATCCTGAGCCGCACGACACCGAGCACCGCGCCCAGCACCGCCGCGATCAGGCCCAGCAGCGACAATGTCCAGACCACGCCGTCCCACAGCGCCCAATTGCTCCTGAGGACCGTCGGGTAGATCCAGTGCAAAACACTGCCGGCGAGATTCCAGCCGCGTTCGCCCCGCGTCGTATCCAGCACGACCTCGCCGGTCCGCGACGCGACGTAGACCTCCGTTCCCGCGTCGTCGCCAAGGGCCACGCGAAACAGCGGCCGGTGGCGATCAAAGCCGTTCGACACGCTCCATTGGTCGTAGTCCGCCTCTGCAACGACAGCCGCATGCGCAGCATCGAGCCCGCGACGGCGCGCATGCGCCTGCGCGATGGCGAGTGCGACCTCGGGCGACCGCACCGATGCATCCTGCCCGTCAGCGGCGCGAACCGCGCGCAGGCGCGAGGGCCCCGACACGATGTAGACCGGCCCGTCGCCCCGCTGAACCAGTCGCACGCGCGTGGCATCGGTGATGCCGCTTGCCGCCACCGCGTCAGCAACCGCTATGGCGTTCCCTGCATGATCCACCGGCCCAAGGCCGGCAAATCGCTCCGCTTCCGTCAGCGACGGAAACGGAACGAAGTGCATCACGATCCCGGTCGCGAACCACATCGCGAACAGCAGGCAGAACACGATCCCGAGCCAGCGATGCAAGAGGACGATCGCGCCCATCATGTGGTCAGCGCCCTACCATTTGAACGCGGCCGAGAGCTCATAGGTTCTGGGCGCGCCGAGCAGGATCTGGTCGGGATAGAACGGATCGCCCCAGATCGCGTAACGCTTGTCCGCGATGTTGCGCACGCGGAAGGTCAGCCGGGCCTGGTCGACCGCGTTGAACACCGTCTTGGGAATGTCGACGAAGGCATAGACGTCCGCGACGGTGTAGGCCTTCAGCGTTACCGTGTTGGCGTCGGTGTTGTAGCGATCACCGACATGGCGGCCGGTGATGCCGAGTTCCACCGGCCAGGGCGTGAAGAACCGGTAGGACGCGCCGGCATTGGCGACGACGCGCGGCACGTTCGGCGGTGTGTTGCCGGAGAAGGAGCCGCCGACAAAATCGAAGTCGGCGTAGCGCGCATCGACATAGGCGATGTTGCCCCACAGACGCAGCGGCTCGATCGGGCGCACCGAGGCGGCAAGCTCCACGCCCTTCGACTCCTGCCGACCGGCAATATTGAGCGCCTGCCCGCCGGCTGCGGCGTAGACGTTCTTGCGCAGGATGTCGTAGGCCGAGAACGACCACTCCGCCCGGTTGTCCCAGAACAGATGCTTGACGCCGGTCTCATAAGTGCGCGCCGTCGTCAGGTCGAGCGGCTGGGTCGGCAGGAGCAGGAAGATGTTGTTGGCGGAGATATCAGCCCCAGTCGCGTACTGGCTGAAGAACGTCAGGCCCGGTACGGCCTCCCAGGTGTAACCGATACGGCCCGTCACCGGCGCCCAGTCCTTCGTGAACGGAAAACCCGCGTTCACAAGGCCGGCGGAGTCGGTCGAATTGCGGTCGAGCCCGATATGCTCGACCCGCAAGCCGCCGATCAGCGCGAAGGTCCGCGTCAGCTTCAGCCGGTCCTCGAACGACAGCGCCTCGTTGTCGATCCGAGCGGTCTGCTGCTTGGTCGTCAGCAGGCCGTAAAAGCCACGGTTGGGATCAACGAGATCAACGGAATCGCTGGGGGGTTTAGCGGCGCCGGGCCGAACAAAATCGAGATAGCTCGACGAGAGCGTCGTAACCAGGCGATTGTCGAAGCCTGCGATGTTGGCATCCCAAGTGAGGTCGGTGATGTTGCCGACAAGGCGCTGGCTGTGCGCAACATAGAAGCGGCTGCGGTCCACCGTATTCGTCGCGGTGTTGAATGCCTCGACCTCGTTGTTGAACCACGAGCGTTCCGCTCCATAAGCATAGGCTTGGCTCTTCAACGTCAGGTCGGGCGCCAGCTTCAGCTCGAAGCCGCCACGCAGCCAGACTTCCTGCGCCACGTTGCGATTGTCGAGAACGTTGTAGTTGGTGTTGAAGGTGCGATCATCGATCGTGATCGGCCCGAGATTCGACGGGTTGAAGCTCGAGACGTAAGTGCCCGAGACGATCCCCGTCGTCGCGTGCGAGCCGCTATAGGCGACCGGCACCAGCGGCGCGCCCCAATAGGCTTTTGAACGATCCTCGCGGTACTCGATCGCACCCCAGACCTTGAGGCTGTCGGAGATGCGGTAGTTGAGCTGGCCGGAGACATCGAGCGTCTTGGTATTGGTGTCGTCGGCAAAGCCATTGAGCGAAGAGCGGCTGATGTCGAACCGGTAGTCGAGGCCCTGCACATTGGTGCTGCCGCCCGAGCCGTAATGCGCCCGGAACGAGTTCAAGGAATCCCAGGAAAAGTCCGCCTCGTTGCGAACAGGCCCCGTGTGCGGCTGCTTGGTGACGAAGTTGATCGCGCCACCGGCGGCGCCCTCGCCTGATATCAGCGAGGCCGGGCCTTTCAGGAATTCCACTGCCTCCAGATTGGCGGTGTCCATGATCCGCGAGGTCATGTTCTGCGGGCCGATCTTGATGCCGTTGTAGAGCGTGTTGATCTGGCTGTTGGTGAAGCCGCGCATCGAGAAAGCCGAAGGCTCGGCCGGGTTGTCGCCAGCGGTGACGCCAACCGCGCCCTGCGCCACGTCGGAGACAGTGCGGTAGCCTTGCTCGCGCATGGTTTCGGCCGAGATCACTTCCACGGTCGCCGGCGTTTCGCGCACGGTCAGGCCAAGGCGTGAGGCGCTTTCGGCCACGGCATTGCTATTGAGCGGCGTCTGTGCTGCCGCGGTCGGCACGACCGGCTTGGGCGTTGCGGATGCGGCCGCTGGCCTGCGCGCTGCTGCGCGGCGTACACTCTGCCCTTCCCGGCCAGCCGGCTTGGCCTGCTTGCGCGATTGGGCGGGTGACACCTCCACGGGCGGCAACTGTTCACGCGCCTGCTGCGCCAGCGCGGCTGGGAGATCAAGAGCGGCAAAGGATGTGAGCGCGGCGGATGCGAGCAGGAATGCGCGCGGTCGTGCAATATGAATAGGAAACACGGTCGTGGACCTCGGTATGACGTCAGTGGCACGTCACCGCGAACCAAGGTCTCATCTTCGGCCTATCAAGCCTCCGATGAAGCCGAATGTCTGTACTCCCCGACCGACATCTTCGCGTGTGACCACGGCTGACGGCAGGTCTCCTGGCTCGCGGGTCGTTACCTTGCATCGCCTTCCCGGGACCGAGATACCCAGTGGCTCGTGATGCAAGATTCGCCGCTTACAGTTGCGGGGGCAGCCACGGCATTGGGGACAATGTCCCCGCACCGCATTCCCTTTTCATCCCCTCGCGGGGAAACCGTCGCGAGCATCTAGGATTACGATCAAGACAGAGTCAATGTACAAGCTGCGGCGTTATTGCCACAGCAACCAACTTCCTTGGAGATGAGCATGGAAGGCGAGACCTTCCTCTGGCTGATCCGACATGCACCCGTCGACGGCATCGCCGGGACGATCCACGCGCCCGACGCGCCCGCGGATCTGACCGACCGCGCGCAACTGGAAGCGCTGCTGCGGCAATTGCCGCGGGATTGCGCGAGCTATGCCAGCCCGTCGCGTCGCACGGTCGAGACGGCCCGCGCGCTCGAGCTCGATCCGGTGTTGGTCACCGAGTTCGGTGAGCAGGATTTCGGTGGCTGGACCGGCCGCAGGCATGACGAGCTTGCCGCAACGGGTGGCGACGCCTACGCGCAATTCTGGAGCGAGCCGGCTCATACACGACCACCGGGCGGCGAAAGTTTTGAGGATCAGGTCGCGCGCGTCCGGCTGGGACTCTCGAAGATCGAAGCTGGGCCGGCAACACTGATCGTGCATTCCGGCACGATCCGCGCTGCGCTGTGCATTGCACTGGACCTTGCGCCGCAAGCGGCCCTGCGCTTCGTGATCGATCCGCTGTCGCTCACCAGGATCGACCGGCTCGCGACCGGCTGGCGCGTCGGATCGGTCAATCGGCGCGTCGTGTGAGCCGGATCAGGCCGGACGATCCGGCACATTGGCCTGCGCGAAGGTCGCCATGCCGTTGTGAAGGCTGCACGCGAGCCGCACCAGCGGCAGCGCGATGGCGGCGCCAGATCCCTCGCCGAGCCTGAGATCGAGGCTGATCAGCGGCTGCACGTTCAGCGCGCGCAGCACCAGCCGGTGCCCCTGCTCCGCCGATTGATGTGAGGGGAGCAGGAACGGCTGGCAGGATGGATTGAGCCGCACGGCTGCGAGCGCCGCGACCGACACGATGAAGCCGTCGATCAGCACGGGGATGCGGGCTTGCGCAGCCGCAATGATGGCGCCGCAAATGGCCGCAATTTCGAGGCCGCCGACGGCGCACAGGATCTTTTCCGCCGCAGCGCCCGCAACGCCATGTCGTGCAATCGCGGCATCGATTACGTGCACCTTGTGTGCGCGGCCGGCCGCATCGACGCCGGTGCCGCTGCCCGCGATCTCCTCGGCGCTGATGCCGAGCAGGCCCGCGGCAATCGCCGCCGACGTCGTGGTGTTGCCGATGCCCATCTCGCCGAAGATCAGAAGATCGGGCTGGCTAGCCTCAGCGCGCGAGACCGCGCGCTGGCCAGCTTCGAAAGCAAACGCCAGCTCCGCAGGCGTAAGCGCAGCCTCGACGCTGAAATCGCGGGTGCCATTGCGCGGCTTGTCGGTGATGATGCCCGGCATCGCCTCCTGTGCCAGCGTGCCGGCATCGACGACTTCGAGCCTGGAGCCGAGCTCACGCGCCAACACCGAGATCGCGGCACCGCCGGAGGCAAAATTCGCCATCATCGCGATGGTCACTCCTTGCGGATAGGCCGACACGCCTTGCGCGACGACGCCGTGGTCGCCGGCGAAGATGATGATCGGCACGCGTGTGGCGCGAGGCTGCTCGGCCGCTTGCAGGCCCGCAAGCCCGATCGCGAGCTGCTCCAGCCTGCCAAGTGCGCCGGTCGGCTTCGTCAGTTGCGCCTGCCGCGTGATCGCCGCGTCGCGATGGACCGCGGATATCTCAGGGCACTTTTTGTAGACCCATTCGGGGAGCATGCTGCCTCGCTTACGGCCTGCGCTTGAGAATGTAGCTGTCCATGATCCAGCCGTGCCGCTCGCGCGCCTCCTGCCGCAAAGCGACGATGCGTGGGCCAGCCTCGGCCAGCGCGCCGGATAGGATGATCTGATCGGGCATGCCGAGATAGGCGCCCCACCAGATATGAAGCCCGGCCGGATCGAGCGACTGGAACGCGGTGCCGCCATCGAGCATCACCACGACAGTATCGACACCCTGCGGCCAACCGCCTTCGCGCAAACGTCGCCCTGTCGTGACCAGGAACGACTCGCCGATGTCATTGAGCGGCAGCGCATGCACCGCGCACAGCGCCTGGATCGAAGTGATGCCGGGGATGACTTCGATATCAGGCAAGGGATTGAGCCGACGCGCAATGCGCAGCGAAGAGTCGTAGAGCGAGGGATCGCCCCAAATCAGCAGCGCAACCTTGCCTTCACCGTCGAGATGGCCGGCGATCGTCTGCGACCAGGTCGCAGCAACCGCATCGTGCCAATCGTCAACGCCCTTGCGGTAATCCGCCTCGGCTGTATCCCGCACGGGGAGATCGAATTCGGCGATGCGCGTCGTGTTGTTGTTGAGCACATCCGCGCAGATCGTCCGCCTGAGATCGGCGAGATCGGACTTTGCGATTCCCTTGCGCGGGATCAGGACGAGATCAGCCGCGTTGATGGCAGTGATCGCAGCGCGCGTGAGCTGCTCGGGATCGCCGCAACCGATGCCTATCAGGGAGAGCGTGAGCATCGCGCGTGCTGGGGCGGCCATGACGGCCGCCCCTTTGTCTCTTAAGCCGCGTTGTGCAGGCGCGGCGTGACGAGGCCCGGCGCGGTGACGCCGCGCAGCGACTTCGCCAGCGCCAGCACACCGAGATCGGCCAGCGGCTCGATCACGATGACCAGCGCATAGGAGGCCGCGAAGGTCGCGATGTTGACGAGGTTGGTCGCGCCGAAGCCGGAGCCATAGAGCGCCCAGAACGCGACCCAGGCGATGACGCCGGCCTGATACGTGGTCGACAGCGCCAGCGCCTGGCGATAGCTGAGATCGACATAGGCGGTGTTGCGGGCAATGATCCGCGTGGCGATCGCCTGGATCCCGAACAGCGGCACCAGCAGCGTGGTGACGTTCATGCCGAATTGCGGCAGATCGGGCGGCTCAAAGAAGATGCCCTGGAACAACAGTCCGAACGCGAGGCCGAAGGCCGCAGGCGCAGCGCCGAACAGCAGGAACAGGGTCGAGCCGAGGATGAAGTGCACCTCGGAGACGCCGACCGGGAAGTGCGGCAGGATCTCGAAGAAGACGAACACAAGGCCCGTGGTGGCGAGCGTCCGCGCCGCGAACGACGTGATGCCCTGCTCGCGCACGGTCTCGACCGCGAGCTTCAGCGCAACGCCGCCGACGGCGATGCCTGTTGCGTAACTCAACACGAGCTTGGCGCCCGAGACGACTCCGGGTTCGATATGCATGGCTCAGTTCCTTCCTGCCGTCACACCCGACGGCGTTGGCCTCAATACGTGCACGGCCGGTCTCCTGGCTCGCGGTTCACTGGGGATCTCCCGCCTTCCCGGACCTTGCGGCCCAGTGGCTGATGGGAGTCCCCTCACCGCTTACAGTCGCGGGGGCGGCTGGGGTTTTGGGCGCCGCAATTTGGTCCGCCCATCCCCATTCCCGATTATGCTCCGGCGCTTTGCACCACCTCGAGCACCATGCCCGTCCTGTGTGCCCCTTTCGCCAGCCGGGCGTCAAGGGCTGAAGGGCGATTGAAGCCGTCATGACGGGTATTCGCCCGCCAGCGCGCCGAACAAGATGACGGCGGCCGTCGAGGCCGCTCCGCCCCGCGCAAGCTGCTCGGCAAGCTCGGCAATGGTCGTGCGAACCAGCCGCTCGTCAGGGCGCCCGAGGGATTCGGCGAACAGCGCCGGGGTGGTTGGCGCGAGGCCGTGCGCGATCAATTTTGCGGCAAGCGCCGGAAAGGTGCGCCGGCCCATATAGACCACGGTCGTCGCCTCCGGATCGGCCAGCGCCGCCCAATTCAGGTTCTGCGGCAGCTCGCCGGTGACATCGGCCCCGGTCACGAACTGCACCCGGCGCGAGGTGTGGCGCCGGGTCAGGGGAATGCCGGCTTGCGCGGCGGCCACGCAGGCCGAGGTGACGCCGGGAATGATCTCATAGCCGATGCCGGCTTCACGCAACGTCTCGAGCTCCTCCTCGAGCCGGCCGAAAATGCCGGCATCGCCGGACTTCAGCCGGACGACACGCGCACCTGTCGCGGCATAGTCGACCAGCAGGCGGTTGACGTGGTGCTGCTTGGTCGAGGGCCGCCCGGCCCGCTTCCCCACCGCGACGAGATTGGCGCCCGGACGGGCAAGATCGAGGATCGCGCCGGAAGCGAGGTCGTCATAGAGCACCACATCGGCCTCACGCAGGCGCGCGGCGCCTTTGAGCGTGAGAAGCTCGGGGTCGCCGGGGCCGGCGGAGACGAAGGAGACAAAACCGCTCACCGGTCCTCCGCGATCAGATGGAAGAAGGTGCCGGTGGCCTGCCCCCGCCGCGAACCGGTCTCGGCGATGACCGCGCCCGTCGCGTCGTGCACGACTGCCAGCGGCGTATCGGGCTGGGCAAGAATGGTCGAATAGTGGAATTCATGGCCGCGCAAGCGTGCACCGACCTGATGCCCCGGCATCGGTGCAGTGAGCGCGGCGAGACGATAGCCCAGATGCATACGGCGCTTGGCAAAGCTCGTCTCCAGCCCGAGCAGGCCCGTCATCTCGTGGCTGATGCCGTCGGCATCGGTCAAAGCGGTTCCCAACACCATATACCCCCCGCATTCGCCATGCACCGGCCGTGTCTCGGCGAAGGCACGCAGGCCGCCGCGAAAGCGCGCATTGGCCGCGATCTTGCTTGCGTGCAGCTCAGGATAACCACCGGGCAGCCAGCACACGTCGGCGCCCGCATCGGGGGCTTCATCAGCGAGCGGCGAGAACGGCAGGATTTCGGCGCCCGCCGCGCGCCAGGCTTCCAGCATATGCGGATAGACAAAGGAGAATGCGGCATCGCGGGCAAGCGCGACGCGCTGGCCTGGCGGTGTCACGTTGAGGCCGTTCGCAGCGGGCTGCGGTGACCAGCTGGCTGCCGATCGCAGCACCGCATCGAGATCGACATGCTCGGCAACGAAGCGTGCGGCCTCGTCGATCAGCTTGCCGATCTCGGCCTGCTCCTCGGCCTGCACGAGACCGAGATGCCGCTTCGGCAGGCTGATCTCGGCATGGCGCGGCAGCGCGCCAAACACGGCGATGCCGGCATCAACAAGCGCACGGCGTACGAGATCTTCATGGCGCGGGCTGGCGACGCGGTTGAGCACGACACCGGCAAGGCGCACGCCGGGGCGGTAGTCGCGCAAACCAGCAGCGATCGCCGCTGCGGTCTGTGCCTGCCCTGAGGGATCGATCACCAGAACCACCGGCCAGCCCAGCATCTCCGCAATATCGGCTGTCGCACCGGTGCCGGAGACGCCGCGCGCGGCGACACCGTCGAACAGGCCCATCGAGCCCTCGGCGAGCACGACATCGGCATCCGCGCCTCGGCTGACGAGATGGCCGATCGTCGCGCGATCCATCGCCCAGCTATCGACATTGACGGAGGCGCGCGCCGTCGCGGCAGCATGAAAGGCGGGATCGATATAATCGGGCCCGCTCTTGAGGCACTGCACCTGGAGACCGCGATTGCGCCAGGCGCGCGCGAGCGCCAGCGTCAGCGTGGTCTTGCCGACACCGGAGGCCGGCGCGGAGATGACGAGGCTTGCGGGCATCACGCTCCCTCCGGAAAGCGCGGCGCGGTGCCAACAGGCCGATAGCGGCGGTCATAGTCGGCGGCGTAGAGGCGACTCTCGTCGAAATCCGCAGCGCCGAGCGTCTTGCCAACCAGAATGAGTGCAGTGCGCTCCATCTCAGCTCCGACGGCGGCATCGAGCGTCGCCAGCGTGGCGCGGACGACGCGCTGGTCGGGCCAGCTCGCGCGCCAGACGATCGCGACCGGGCAATCCGCGCCGTAATGCGGTATGAGCTCGGTTATGACCTTGTCGAGCAGATGGATCGACAGATGAATCGCAAGCACTGCGCCGGTCGCAGCGAATGCGGCGAGCTTCTCGCCCTCGGGCATCGCGCTGGCGCGGCCGGGCGTGCGCGTCAGCACGACCGACTGAGCAAGGCCGGGTAACGTCAGCTCGGCCTCCAGCGCAGCCGCGGCCGCCGAGAAGGACGGAACGCCCGGCGTCACCGTATAGGGAATGCCGAGCGCGCGCAGGCGGCGGAGCTGCTCGCCCATCGCCGACCAGATCGAGAGATCGCCGGAATGCAGACGCGCGACGTCCTTGTCGTCCGCATGCGCGGCGGCGATCTCCGCGACGATCTCGTCGAGTGACAGCGGTGCCGTGTTGACGATCCGTGCACCGGGCGGGCAATGCGCCAGCACGCCTTCGGGCACCAGCGAGCCAGCGTAGAGGCAGACCGGACAGGCCGCGATCAGGTCGCGGCCGCGCAGCGTCAGCAGATCGGGAGCGCCCGGCCCGGCGCCGATGAAGTGCACCGTCATGCGCCGTCTCCTTCCGCGATCGCCGCGGTCGCGGTGCGATCCTGCGAGACCACCCGCGTCGCAATCAATCGTGCGCGAGGGCCAGCCGCAGCGAGCGCCGCGGCCTCTGCGACCGATCCCGTGCCGAACTTTTCAGCGACCAGATTCGACTGCGTTGGCGTGTCGATACCGGCCAGCATATCAGCCGGGACAGCCTTGATCGGCACGCCGCATTCGCGTGCGAGCTGCTTGAGCACTTCTGCGTCGGCCTTGTCGCTGACGGTCGCCACGGCCGCAAGGCCGGCAGGGCCGCCGGCCGCCACAAGCGCCTCACGCAGCGAGGCCAGCGTGACATCCCTCTTGAATCCGAGTCCGGCGACCTTCATCGGACCGTACTCCACTGCACCACCGGCCGCGCCGTCTCCCATGACCTGTAGCGGCCGAGTGGAGCGACGTGCGCGATCTCGACCCGCATCAACTCGCCGCCATGCTGCTGATGCAGTTCACCGAGCAGAGCTTCGGTCTCCAGCGTCACGGCATGCGCGACGAGCCGCGTACCGGGTGCGACGCGTGACCACACAGCATCGAACATTGCGATGTCGAGACCGCCGCCGATGAACACGGCATCCGGCGCTTCCAGAGCAGCAAGAGCTTCGGGCGCCTTCCCCGTAATGACGGTGATCCGATGCGCCAGCCCGAACGCCTCCGCATTGCTGCGGATATTGGCAGCCCGATCATCGCGCGCCTCGACGGCGATCACCGTCCCGCCGCACAGCGCCCATTCGACCGAGATCGAGCCCGAGCCGGCGCCGATATCCCACAAACTCAGGCCAGGACATGGCCACAGCGCCGACAGCGCCAGCGCGCGCACCGGCCGCTTGGTGATCTGGCCGTCGTGCGCGAAGAGAACATCCGGCAGCCCCGAGCCGCGAGACAGACCGTCCGCCCCCCTCGCCTCCAGCGCCACCGCAACCAGCTTTCCCGCGTCAGCGCGTGTATAGCTCTCAGCACGATACTCGCGAGCGCTTTCATGTGGCCCGCCGAGCGCGGCGAGAGTCCAGAATGCCGAAGCGCCCCATCCACGCTCCGTCAGCCATCTCGCGAGATCGCCGGCAGCTTTGCCGTCACGCACGAGACAGACGATCCGCGCGTCTCGCGCCAGATGCGGCACGAGGCGTTCGAACGGCGCGGCATGAAGCCCAAGACAGGTCATGGCTTCGAGGCGCCAGCCAAGCCGCGCGGCAACGAGTGAAAACGTCGAGGGCGCCGGATGCGCGGTCCACTCACTGGCGTCAAGTTTTTCGGCAAGGCCTGCACCGGCGCCATACCAGAACGGATCGCCGGAGGCGAGCACCGCCGTCGGCCGGCCGCGGCAACTCAGCACGATGTCTGCGTCGAACGGCACCGGCCATTGGCGGCCGCGACTACCCACATCAGCAAGCGCAAGATGACGCTCGCCGCCGAAGACAGTTTCTGCCTTGGCGAGCGCCTTTCGGCTTGCCTCCGACAGCCCGGCAAGGCCATCTTCGCCGATACCAATGATGGTCAGCCAGGGATCAGCCAAGGAATCAGCCATGAATCGCGCCCTCATTCTGGGCGGAACAGCCGACGCGAGCTTGCTCGCAGCGGCGATTGCGCGCGCAGGGCTTGAGGCCGTCTATTCCTATGGCGGTCGCACCCGCGCGCCTGCCGATCAGCCGCTGCCGACCCGCATCGGCGGATTCGGCGGCGTGAGCGGGCTTGCCGACTACATCCGCCAGGAGGGCATCACGCACGTGATCGACGCGACGCATCCCTTCGCCGCCGAGATGAGTCGCAACGCGGTCCGGGCGTGCAAGGAAACCGGTACGCCGCTGATCGCGCTCGAACGTGCGCCTTGGGACAAGATGCCCGGCGACGACTGGATCGAAGTCGCCGACGTCAACGCTGCGGCGACCGCGCTGCAGGAGACGCCGGCGAATGTGTTCCTCGCCATTGGTCGCCAGCATATCGCGCCGTTTGCGGCCAAACAGCAGCACGCCTACACATTGCGCTTCGTCGACCCGCCCGAAGCGCCGCTGCCCTTCCCGGCCGACGTGATCGTGTCGCGGGGACCATTCACGCTTGACGGCGAGCTTGAGATGCTTCGCGCGCGCGGCATCGCATGGATCGTCGCCCGCAATTCCGGCGGCGATGGCGCGCGCGCCAAGATCGATGCTGCGCGGGAACTTGGCCTGCCCGTGATCATGATCTCGCGGCCACAATTGCCTGAACGATTGCGAGTCGAGAGCGTCGCCGAGATCCTGCAATGGCTTGGTCATCGGACCTGCCTCGGCGCATAGACCCAGTGACCGACGCGACGCGTTTGAGAGTTGCCGACGATCACCAGCGTACGCATGTCGGCCATCTCGGGTATCGCATCGTTCAGCGTCACGATCTCGATCTTCTCGTCAGCCGCACTGACTGCGCGCGCAAAAATCACGAGACGCGCGCCGCAGCCGGCATCCTTCAGCACCGCGAGCGCGCGGCCAAACCCCTCCGGCCGGCTCACTGAGCGGGGATTGTACATCGCAATCGAAAAATCAGCTTCAGCAGCCAGCCGCAGCCGCTTCTCGATCACCGCCCAAGGCTTGAGATTGTCGGAGAGATTGATCGCGCAGAAATCATGGCCGAGCGGAGCGCCGGCGCGCGCGGCCGCGGCCAGCATCGCGGTGATACCAGGCAACACGCGGATCGGCAGCGCCTGATATTGCGGCGCCTGTTCCAGCGCCTCGAACACTGCGGACGCCATCGCGAAGACGCCGGGATCGCCGGAGGAGACGACGACGACCTGGCCGCCTTCGGCCGCAAGTCGCAGCGCCTCGCTCGCGCGTTGCACTTCCTCGCGGTTGTCCGATGGATGCAACTTGAGACCCGGTCGCGGCGGCACGCGCGAGACATAGGGCGCATAGCCCAGAATATGCGTCGCGGAGGCCAGCGCGGCGGACACCTCGGGCGTCACCATCGCCCCGCTGCCGGGGCCGAGGCCCGCGATGGTCAGCGTTCCCGTCATTCGGCCGCGTCCAGATGCCGGCCCCTGCCGTGCACGAGCACGATCGCAAAGTATGGACAATCGGCGGCATCGATCTCGGCAAGCCGCACCACGCGCTCGCCCGGCATGGTGCCGCGCTCGACCAGCCAGGCATCGTCCAGCCGCCCGGCGGTCGCGAGCGCGCGCCGCACCTTCTGGAGATTGCGGCCGGTCTTCATGACGACCAGTGCATCGGAATCGCGCATGCGGCGTTCGAGTTCGTCTTCCGGGAGCGTGCCCATCAACACCGTCGTCACGTCGTCACCGAGCGCGATCGGTCGTCCGACGCCATTCCAGCAGCCGACCATGCCGGGAATACCCGCGATCACCTCGATCTCGACACGGCCTTGCAGACGCGTGTGCAGATGCATGAAAGAGCCGTAGAAATAGGGATCGCCCTCGCAGAGCACGACCACATCGACCGCGCGCGAAAGCCGCGCCAGGCGCTCGGCCCATTCGTCGTAGAAGCCGGCGAGCAGCTGAACGTATTCAGGGCAGTCGAAGGCAATCTCGGTGGTCACAGGATATTCCATGGGATATTCGGTGACGTCGGCCGCCAGCATGCCCTCGACGATGCGCCGCGCCTGGCCCGGCCTGCCCTTCTTGCGGAAATAAGCGACGTGCTTCGCAGCCCGTACCGTGCGATCGGCGCGCACGCTCATCAGATCGGGATCACCGGGGCCGAGACCGCAGCAGATGATGCGTCCCATCGCTATTCGCTCCGGCTCGCCAGCGCGTTCACGGCGGCAACCGTGATCGCGGAGCCGCCGAGGCGGCCCTCGACCGTCAACGCCGGCACCGGCGGATCGGCCATCAGCGCGGCCTTGGATTCCGCCGCGCCGACAAAGCCAACGGGGCAGCCGATGATTGCCGCGGGCCGCGGGCAGTCGCGATCCTCCAGCATGTTGAGCAGGTGAAACAGCGCGGTCGGCGCGTTGCCGATCGCAACGATGGCGCCGTCGAGATGCGGCCGCCAGAGCTCGAGCGCCGCCGCCGAGCGCGTGTTGCACATGGCCTGCGCGAGAGCGGGAACCGCTTCGTCGCCGAGCGTGCAGATGACGGCGTTGGCTGCGGGAAGTCTCGCCCGCGTAATTCCCTCCGAGACCATGCGCGCGTCGCACAGGATCGGTGCGCCCCTCTGCAAGGCCGCGCGCGCAGCGGTCGCCATGCCTGATGTGAAGCGGATATGCGCCTCGAGGCCGACCATGCCGGCGGCGTGGATCATCCGCACCGCCACCTGCTCCTCGTCCGGCGTGAAGCGCGCCAGGTCCGCCTCGGCCCGGATGGTCGCAAAGGACTGCCGGTAGATCGCCGCGCCATCGGTCTCATAAAGATGCGGCATCAGTGTCCTCCGACCAGGATGGAGGGATCGCTGACGATGTCGGCGCCGTTCAACCCGCGCAAGGCCGGCTCATCGCGGGTCGAGCCGTCGCGGACGAGATCGAAGCCGGCGCTGGTCGCAACCAGCGTCACTGCGGATGCGCCGGAACTGGCGCAACCCTTGGCGCAGCCGGACACGTGCAGCCGCGTATCGAGTGCGATGCGCGGCGCCAGCGCCGCAGCCAGCGCACGCGTGTCGGCATGAGCTTCGCGGCAGCGCGGCGCGCCGCTGCAGGCGATGACGCGCAGCGCGGGATCGTAGGGCTCGGTGATGAGGCCCGCCCCGCTCGGCATCTCGCGCTTGCCTTCGCTCAGCACCATCCGCCACGGCGTCATGCGCAGCGCATGTCCGCAGCCGGAGAATTGATGGAGCGTTGAGTGCAGCATCTGCCCGAATGCGATACCGACCAGCGCGCCGTGCGGATAATGCCCTGGCCGCGACGCGGCCATCACGGGCGCAGGTTCGGTCTCGCCGCTCAACTGCTCAGGCAATACAGCGCCGGCCGCGATGTGGGCCGCCATGCGGCCTCGTCCGACTTTGATCCCGCCGGACGTGATGAACCAGTTCGCGAGCGCGAGCGCCGTGCTTACGGCCTCCCCACGTCCGACAGAGCGGCCGAGCCTCATCCCGTCGGCCCGCACCAGGAGCCTGCCTGCACGATCGCGCTCGATGCGTACATCGGCGGAATCGCCGGCGAGGACACGCGACTTTCCATCGTCGATGGCGAAGCCGAATTTTGTGGGGAGTTCGAGCGCACTGCTCGCGAGCGACTCTTCGAGCTCGGCAACCAGCGCCTGCGTCTCGTCATCGGGGTTCCAGAACGGCGTCACCAGAATGTTGCGCCGGGCTTCGATGTCGGTATCGGGGTCGAGCAGCCGCAGCAACGCAAGCCCATCGAGCAGCCGGCGATGGCTCTGTTCACTGACACCCCTGATCTGGAGGTTGGCGCGGCTGGTCACGTCGATGAGACCGTTGCCGTAGCGTTCAGCGAGCTCGGCAAGCCCGGCGACCTGCGCGGCTTCGAGCCGTCCGCCGAACGGACGAACGCGGACCACGAGCCCGTCGCCCGATTGCATCGGCCGCAGCGCGCCGGGACACCAGCCCTTGACCACCGACGCGCTCATGACGCCTCCCGCAGCGCAGCCGCGATCGAATTGCGGCGCGTTCGCCAGAGCGAGGCCTCATGCAGGCGGGTGAAGCAGGCCTCCATCGCACCCAACGCCGCCGGATTTTCATGGGCCATGAAGGCGCGGACGTCGTCATTGCCAATCGTCGCATCATAATAGAGATCGAACAGGTGCGGCGGCACGGCGCCCGCCAGATGCGCGAATGCGGCCATATGCTCCAGCGTCGCGGTGATCTCGGCAGCGCCGCGAAAACCGTGGCGCATCATGCCGGCGATCCAGGCCGGATTGGCCGCGCGCGCACGGACGACGCGGGAAATCTCCTCGGTCAGCGTGCGCGCATGCGGCAGCTCGGGCCGCGTCGTATCGAGATGATAGATCGACGGTCCTGCCGCGCCGAGATGCGCGGCCGCCGCCACAACGCCGGCTTCATGCGCGGCATAGTCGGCTGCAAGCAGCAGATCAGTTTCCGGCAGATCCTGGACGTGGACGAAAGCATCGGCGGATACGAGCCGCGCCTCGATGCCGGCGCGATCCTGCTTGATCTCGCCGTCGGCGGAAAATGCCCAGGACGATGCCGACAGCCAGGCTTCGCCGGCGGCATCGCGCGTCTCGGGCGTGAAGGCATCCGGGATCGCCGAGAGGCCGACGCCGTATTGTCCGGGGCGCGGCGCGAACACACGGGAGGTGCGATGGCGATACGGATTCTCGTCGCCCTCCTCCTCGCGCGCCGCAAGTGCTTCGGCGGCGGCCTCGAACAATTGCGCGAGGCCCGAGAAGACATCACGGAACAGGCCCGACACGCGCAGCGTGACGTCGATGCGGGGACGACCGAGTTCAGCCGGCGCGATGATGTCGTAGCCGGTGACGCGGCCGGAGGCGTGATCCCAGCGCGGCGCGAGGCCGGCCAGATGCAGAGCCATCGCGAATTCCTCGCCTGCCGTGCGCATCGTCGCCGAGCCCCAGAGATCGACAACGAGTCCCTTCGGCCAGTCGCCGTGATCCTGCAAATGGCGACGAAGCAGCTCTTCGGCGAGCTTGATACCTTGCGCATGGGCCGACGGCGTCGGCACCGCGCGCGGATCGACGGTGAAGAGATTGCGTCCCGTGGGCAGCACGTCCTGGCGCCCGCGATAGGGCGAGCCCGACGGTCCCGGAGCGACGCGCAGCCCCGCAAGAGCAGCCCGCAACGCATCCCGTTCCGCTTCGCCGCAGGCGCCGCGAGCGAACACGTGCAGGCCGTCGCCGAACTGGCTCTCCTTGAGATCGCAGACGAAGCGATCGATCCGCGGGATGGCTTCCGCCGGCGCAGCCGATGCATCGAGACCAAGATCGTCTTCGAGGCCCGCCACACGCGCCTCGTCGCGAATCGCGGCGATCAGGCGCTGGCGTCGGGCGGGATCGAGACCGTCGGCGGTCGAATATTCGTCGAGGAATTGTTCGAGCCGGCGCAGGCCCTCCGGTACGGCCGACGCCGCAAGCGGCGGCGGCAGATGGCCGATGGTGACGGCGCCGATGCGCCGCTTGGCCTGCGCGGCCTCGCCGGGATCATTGACGATGAAGGGATAGATAACAGGCAGATCGCCGATCAGGGCTTCAGGCCAGCACGCGGACGAAAGCGCCACGGATTTCCCAGGCAGCCACTCCAGCGTGCCATGTGCGCCCATATGCACGATGGCATCACAGCTCTGTTGCCGAAGCCAGAGATAGAACGCGACATAGGCATGGCGCGGCATGCGGGCGAGATCGTGATAGTCGGCATCGCGCGTGGTTGCATCGCCGCGCTCCGGCTGGACCGCGATAATCGACTGGCCGCACGTGATGGCCGCGAAATGAAACGCGCCGTCGCGGCAGCCGGGATCGCTCTCCGGCCCGGCCCAGGCTTGCGCGAGATCATCCTGCAGGACTTGCGGAAGGCCTGAGAGCGCCGCGCGGTAGTCGTCGACGCTCCAGGTCAAGTGCTGCATCAGCAGCGTTTCGCCGAGTGCATGAACCGGCGCAACATCGAAGCCCGCCTCCGCAAGATCGGACACCAAGGCCTCGACCGAGGCCAGCGCATCAAGACCAACCGCATGCGCGATCTGGTGCGGACGACCCGGATAGTTCGAAAGCACGATCGCTATCCGCTTCTCAACGACGGGCTTCTCCGCAAGGCGCCGCCAAGCCACGACGCGCGCGGCGATGGCCTTCACGCGCTCCTGATCCGGGTGATGGGCCAGATGCGAGAATTGCAGATCGGGATCGCGCATCCCAGCCGACTTGAAACTCACGACGCCCGCAAACAGGCGGCCGTCGACCTCAGGCAGCACCACATGCATCGCGAGGTCGCCGGGCGACAGGCCACGCAGCGATTCCGCCCAATCCTCGCGCCGCGCCGTGGAGAGAGCGACCTGGAACACGGGACACGGTGCGGCATCGAACGGTGCCGTGCCGTCGTCGCCCATCGCGGAGAACGCGGTCGCATTGACGATCGCCACTGGAGGATTTTTCGCGAGATAATCCCGCAGCCAATCAGCAACGCCCGCAGCCTTCAGCGAAGTGACGAACACGCCGTGCGCGTCAAATCCCCTCTCGCGCAGTGCAGCAATCAGCCCGTCGACCGGGCCGGTATCCGCAGCGGTGAGATAGGAGCGATAGAAAGTCACAAGCGCGAGCGGCTTCCCCTCGCCACCTGTCGGTGCAGCAATGACGCCGTGTGCTGGATCGTAAAAGCCCATCTCGGGCACGGTCATCTCGCCGACGACCGGGCCGGCATAGAGGCCAGAGGCCAGCCCGAGCTGCGCGATCGCGGCCTGGGCTGCGACGGGGCCGCCGGTGTCGCAGAGCACCTTGAGCCGCCGTAGTGTCGAGACCGGCAATGTCGAATACGCATCGAGCCGTGTGTCGTCGCGACCATCGGCTGGCAGCACGGCCAGCGCAATACCGCGCGCCTTCGCGAGTTGCTGGAGCGCCGCGAGCCCGTAGGCCCAATAGGACTCACCGCCGATCAGGCGGACCAGAATGCCACGCGCCTGCGCAAGCGTACGCTCGAGGTAAGTGTCGACCGAAAGCGGATGGCGGAGTTCCGCGAGATTGGCGAGCCGCAGCGACGGCAGGCTGTTGCGGCCGCGTCGCCAGCCGGCCGCGAACGCGGCAAGGTCCGAATCCGAATACGAGAGCACCACGAGATCGGCCGGGTCCTGGCCGATGTCCCTTGGCGTCGCGGTCTCCTCGAGACCGCGGCTCTCGCGGAAGACGACGTGCATCAGATGCCAAGTCCCACCCTGATAGCGGCTTCGTCGATATCGCCGTGCTCGCCGATCACGACGAGCTTTGACCGCCTGATACCCGCGCCCCAGGGCTGGTCGAACTGGTGGCGCACGCGCTCGCCGACGGCTTGCAGCAAGAGGCGCATCGGTTTGCCTTCCACCGCGATATAGCCCTTGACGCGCAGCACGTTCTGCTCGCGCGAAAGACGTTGCACCGATGCGACCAGTGCGTCGATGTCGGTGACCTCAGGAAGATCGATCACGACGGAAGCAAAATCGTCGTGCTCGTGGTCCTCCTCGCCATCATGGTGCGAGGGGCGCGCGGCAAGATCGTTCTCCGCGGCAGCGCCGAGGCCGAGGATGACACGCGCATCGATCGCGCCGTCGGTGATGGATAGCATCGGCACGCGGCGCGGCATCTCGGCGGTGATGGCAGCTTTGGCGGCTTCGATCCCTGCGGTACCCGCAAGATCAGCCTTGGTCAGCAGCACAATGTCGGCGCACGCAATCTGGTCCTCGAACACTTCCGACAGCGGCGTCTCGTGATCGAGATTCTCGTCCGCCGCGCGCTGCGCTTCCACCGCAGCCGGGTCGGGCGCAAAACGGCCAGCGGCGACAGCCTCGGCGTCGGCGAGCGCGATCACGCCATCGACCGTGATGCGCGAACGAATCTCCGGCCAGTCGAACGCCTTCAGCAGCGGCTTTGGCAGCGCCAGACCCGAGGTCTCGATCAGGATGTGATCGGGTCGCACCGGCCGCGCCAGCAGCTTCTCAATGGTCGGGATGAAATCATCGGCAACCGTGCAGCAGATGCAGCCATTGGCCAACTCGACGATGTTCTCTTCCGGGCAGTTCGCATCGGCGCAGGACTTCAGGATCTCGCCGTCGACACCCTCGCTGCCGAACTCGTTGACGAGCACCGCGAGCTTCTTGCCGTTGGGGTTGGCGAGCAGATGCTGGATCAGCGTCGTCTTGCCGGAGCCGAGGAAACCCGTGACCACCGTCACCGGGACTTTAGCGAGCGAGTTCATTCGGCGGCCTCTGGCACAATGGTAAGGGGAGGAATGCGGGCAAGCGACTGCTTGCGGAAGATCTCGGGACGGCTGCGCCAGGGCACGAGACCATCAGGCGCGGCCGCATAGGCCGCAGCGCCCGCGACCACGTCCTGCGCATTCGCATCCGACAGGCGGCCGTAGACGTACGACCAGCGGCCCGGCGCGCTGAGCGCGACCGAGCAGCCCTGGCTGCACGCAGAGAGGCATTCGACGGGAACCACACTGACGCCCTCGGGCACGCCGGCCTCGAGGATCGCCCCATGCAAGCGCTTGCCCGGCGTGACCTCGCCCTCGCCAGGCGTCTCGCCAGCACGGCAGGTGATACAGACGTGAAGTGTGACGGTCATCGCCTCTTCCAGAATAAACAGCGGAGGCGAAGAGGCCCACGAACCGTTCTTGCGAGGGTCCGTTTTCCCCGTCGCGGAACACCCCGTCCGCCGGTCCAAAACTCGTCCGCGCTGGCAGGTCTCCCGGCTTGCGGAGCAGGGTTTTAGCCCTTCGATCCCCGCCTTCCCGATCCCTTGCGGGATCAGTGGCTTCGGGCATCTCTCCGGTCACGGTCGCGGGGGCGGCTGCATTTTGGGCCCAAATCTTGCCGATTCGGACCCTATCGCATTCCCTCTTCGCCTGTCATAGGACAGGAACCAACGCCGGGCCACCATTTGCCCCCGGCCGCCTCTTGTCAAGCCGAAGGACCGGGACCGATGACACCTGAACCGGATACCCAAACAGCTGAGGAAACCGACGCCCGGCACGCCCAGAAAATGGCGAAGAAGAAGGTCGCCCGCGACAAGATCATGGCGACCAAGAGCGGCGAAAAGGGCCTCATCATCGTCCACACCGGCGCCGGCAAGGGCAAGTCCTCCTCCGCCTTCGGCATGATCGTCCGCTGCGTCGCCCATGGCTTCCCCTGCGCGGTCGTGCAGTTCATCAAGGGCGCCTGGGACACCGGCGAGCGGCGCCTGCTCACCAGCCATTTCGGCGACCTCTGCCAGTTCCATGCGATGGGCGAAGGCTTTACCTGGGAGACTCAGGACCGTGCCCGCGATATCGCCGCCGCACGCGCCGGCTGGGAGAAGGCCAAGGAGCTGATCCTCGATCCCGATCTGCGCATGGTCGTGCTCGACGAGATCAACATCGCGCTACGCTACGACTATCTCGATATCGCCGAGGTCGTCGAATTCCTGACGACGCAGAAGCCGCCGATGACTCACGTCGTGCTCACTGGGCGCAACGCCAAGGACGAGCTGATCGAGATCGCCGATCTCGTCACCGAGATGACGCTGGTCAAGCATCCCTTCCGCTCCGGCATCAAGGCGCAAGCCGGCGTCGAGTTCTGAGCAGGACTCGATGGCACGCGCATTGATGATCCAGGGAGCCGGCTCGGACGTGGGCAAGTCGCTCATCGTCGCCGGCCTCGCGCGTGCCTTCACGCGGCGCGGCCTTCGCGTGCTTCCCTTCAAGCCGCAGAACATGTCGAACAATGCCGCGGTCACCGTCGACGGTGGCGAGATCGGCCGCGCCCAGGCGCTGCAAGCGCTCGCCGCCGGCGTCGAGCCGCACACCGACATGAACCCGGTGCTGCTCAAGCCCGAGACCGATGTCGGCGCACAAGTGATCGTGCAGGGAAAGCGCATCGCCACCGCGCGTGCGCGCGAATACGCGGCAATGAAGCCCTCGCTGATGGGCGCCGTGCTGGAGAGTTTTGGGCGACTGAAGGCCCGCGCCGATCTCGTGCTGGTCGAAGGCGCCGGTAGTCCGGCCGAGGTGAACCTGCGCAAGGCCGACATCGCCAATATGGGTTTTGCCCGCAAGGCCGACGTGCCGGTCGTGCTGATCGGCGACATCGACCGCGGCGGCGTCATCGCCCAGCTCGTCGGCATCAAGACGGTGATCGACCCTGATGATGCCGCGATGATCCAGGGTTTTGTCATCAACAAGTTCCGCGGCGATCCCGCGCTGTTCGATGATGGCTACAAGCTGATCGAGGAGAAAACATCCTGGCACGGCCTCGGCGTGCTGCCCTGGTTCGCACGCGCCGGCGAGCTGCCGGCCGAAGACGCGCTCGGCCTGAGTGATGCGCGCAAACCCGGGCAATGCAAGATCGCCTGCCTCGCGCTGTCGCGGATCGCCAATTTCGATGATCTCGACCCGCTGAAACTGGAGCCCGGTGTCGATCTCGTGATGGTGCGACCGGGCGAAGCGATCCCCGGCGACGTAAAGCTCGTCATCATCCCCGGCTCGAAATCCACCCGCGGCGATCTCGCCTTCCTGCGTGCGCAGGGCTGGGATATTGATCTCTTCGCACATTATCGCAGGGGCGGCCATGTGCTCGGCCTCTGCGGCGGCTATCAGATGCTCGGGCGCAGCGTCGCCGACCCCGATGGCATCGAAGGCCCCGCAGGCGACACGCCGGGCCTCGGGCTTCTGGATGTTGAAACGGTGATGAGCCCGCAGAAGACGCTGACGCGCGTCGCCGCCGTGCACGCCGCCACGAAGCAGCCGATCGAGGCCTACGAAATCCACATCGGCCGGACCGACGGGCCCGATCGCGTCCGCCCGTTTGCGAAATTGAACGGCGAGCCGGAAGGTGCTGTCTCCCGCGATGGGCGCGTGCAAGGCAGTTATCTGCACGGTCTGTTCACGTCGGATGATTTTCGCAAGGCGTATCTCGCAAGGCTCGACATTCCCGCCGGTGACGAGCCCTATCACGCGAGGGTCGAGAGCGCGCTCGACGCGCTCGCCGATCACATCGAAAAGCATCTGGACGTCGAAGGCCTGCTCGCGCTAGCGCGTTAGGACCTCGGCAAGGCGCGTCCATTCGGCTTCGCTGCCGGGAAGCCCGAGACGCAGCCATCTCGGCTTTTGCGCAAAGACGCGCGACCAGATTTGGCTGCGCGCGAGCGTCTCCTGTGCGGCAAGCCCGTCAGGTGTTTCGTAAAGACGAAACAGCGGCGTGCCGCCAACCAGCGTCCAGCCCTGCACGCGTGCCATGTCGTCGAGACGGATACAGTCGCGCGCAAGCCGGGCCGAGGTTGCCGTTGCCCAGGCATCATCACGCAATGCACGACAGCCGATCGCGATCGCCGCTCCCGAGACCGGCCATGGCCCCGACGCAGCCGCAAGCTTGGCAATATCGGTCGCATTGCCAAGCGCAAATCCAAGCCGCAGGCCAGCCAGACCATAAAACTTTCCGAAGGAGCGCAGGATCAGGAGTCCCGCCCGATCTGCTTTCGATGCAAGCGACAGCTGCGGGACGGCATCGGCAAAGCTCTCGTCGATGACGAGACGGCCGACACGCGCCAGCAACGGCAGCAGCTCATTCGGCGTGCGGCACCGGCCATCGGGATTGTTGGGATTGACGACAACAGCGAGATCCGCGCCCGCCAGCGCGTCAAGGTCCCCGGCCTCCTCGACATCCCACCCCGCAGCCGACAGCACCCCGGCATATTCATTATAGGTTGGCGCGAGGATGCGGGCGCGGCCACGAGCGCCGAGTTGCGGCAACAGTTGAATGGCCGCCTGTGCACCGCCCATCGCGACAATCGGCGCGCGCGTGCCGTAAGCCTGCTGCGCGGCCTGATGCAGCGCCTCAATCTCCGCACGCGAAGGCAGTGCGCTCCATGCGCGCGTGCTCACCTCCCCTACCGGATAAGGCAGCCGGTTGATCCCGGTCGACAGATCAATCCAGTCTTCCGCGCGCCCGCCAAAACGCTGCTGGGCCAGATCGAGATTTCCACCGTGCTCACGCATGCCCTGTTCTTTCACGCGAAGCTGAGGATCGCAAGGAGGCCTGCGAGCAGCAGCATGGCGCGGCGGTAGACCGTCAGTCCCGCGCCGATATCGGCGGCGAGCGGATCGCGCGCACCTTCGTTGAGCCAAGGCTCGTTGGTGATGCTGCCGTGATAGATGCGTGGGCCGCTGAGACGCATGCCGAGCGCACCCGCCATCGCCGCTTCCGGCCAGCCGGCATTGGGCGAACGATGACGGCGCGCATCCCGCCTCATGCAAGACAATGCCTCCGATCGCCGCGGTGCCAGCAGCACAAAGAGGAATCCGGTCAGCCGCGCCGGAATGAAGTTTGCGACATCGTCGATGCGGGCGGCCGCCCAGCCGAAGGCTTCGTGCCGTTCGCTGCGATGGCCGATCATGGAATCCAGCGTGTTGATCGCCTTGTAGCCCAAAATGCCGGGCAAGCCGAACAGCGCGCCCCAGAACACCGGCGCGACGATGCCGTCGGAGGCGTTTTCCGCAAGACTCTCGATCGCCGCGCGCGCGATGCCGGCCTCATCGAGCACCGCTGGATCGCGGCCGACGATGCGCGACACCGCGTCGCGCGCGGCGGCAATGTCGCCGCCCAATAAAGGCGTCGCGACGGCCGCGACGTGATCATGCAGTGAGCGCAGCGCGACCAGCGGCCAGGCGAGGATGCCGACCAGCACGATCTGCACCCATCCCCATGGGAGCAAGGACTGAAGCACCCAGCCGAGAGCGACGGAGATCGCGATCACCAGGAGCGCCCCGGCAATGCCAGCGACGCGGCGGAAAGCCGGCGTATCGGACGAACGATTCCAGCCGCTGTCGATGGCGCTGATCAGCCAGCCCAGCCAGGTCACGGGATGGCCAATCCGCGCGAACAGCCATGACGGCCAGCCCAGCAGGGCATCCACCGCCATCGCCACCACCATCGCACCCGCAAAACCCACACATGTCTCCCGTCTCGCCTCCTGTTGCGCAAAGCCCGGGCCGAGCGCAAGTCCCTCCGCGGCGGATTTCGGCTTTGTCTTTGGCGGCGTTTGGTGATTAGTGCTGGCCGATAGGAGACTTTCATGGCCGTCATCTTGATCACGGGCGGAGCGCGATCGGGCAAAAGCAAGCGTGCGGAAATGCGCACGCGCGCCTTCCCGGGCCAGCCCGTCTATGTCGCGACGGCCGAGGCGCTCGATACGGAAATGGAAGATCGCATCGCAAGGCATCGCGCGCGACGCGGAACAGGCTGGACCGAGCGCGAAGTGCCGCTCGATCTCGTGCAGGCGCTGGCTGCGACCGATGGCCTCGGCGCGCGGCTGGTCGACTGCCTGACGCTGTGGCTCTCCAACCTGATGCATGCCGAGCGCGACTGGGAGCACGACGTGAAAGAGCTCGCTGGCGCCCTGCCCCACCTGAAAAGCCCGGTCGTGCTCGTGACCAACGAGGTCGGCCTCGGCATCGTGCCCGACAACGCGCTGGCGCGCAGCTTTCGCGACGCCGCCGGGATCATGAACCAGACCATCGCTGATGTCGCCGACGAGGTCGAGTTCGTCGTCGCCGGCTTGCCGATGAAACTGAAATGATGCCGCGCGCCGAATTTTTGAAAGACGTCATTGCCGATCTCAGGATGGCGGCATCGTTCGTGACGATCCTTCCTGTGGCATCGTCGAAGCCCGCGGGCGACGGCGCCATGGCACGAGCGGCCTGGGCGTTGCCGGTTGCCGGACTGATGGTCGGCCTCGCGGGCGCTGTGGCCTACAAGATCTCCAGCCGGTTGGGGTTGACGCCGAACCTTGCCGCCCTGCTCGCACTGGCCACGACCGCGCTCATCACCGGCGCGCTGCACGAGGACGGGCTTGCCGATACCGCCGACGGGCTCGGCGGCGGCCGGACACGCGAGCGCAAGCTGGAGATCATGCGCGACAGCCGCATTGGGACCTATGGTGTCTGCGCACTGATCCTGTCCTTCGGACTGCGGTGGAGCGCGCTCGCCGCACTCGCCAGTCCGTGGGCCGTCACGCTCGCACTATGCGCCGCGCACGCGGCTGCCCGCGCGGGCGTGCCGGCTTTCATGTCTCTGGTCCCACCGGCACGGCCTGACGGTCTGTCGGCGGGTGCAGGCACGCCGCCGGGCCGCAGCGTCGCCGTCGCCTTCGCTGTTGGGACATTTGCCCTCGCGTTTGCGCTCGGCCCGGGCAAGGCCCTGGCCGGCCTGATCCTGCTGTCGCTCGCCGGGCTGCTGCTGGCGCGACTTGCCATCCGCCAGATCGGCGGACAAACCGGCGACATCCTTGGGGCCTTCGAGCAGCTCGGCGAGATCCTGATCCTGCTGGTTGCCGCGGCCTTCCAGATGGGACACTGACCCCATGGTCGAGTTCGACGACACCTTCCGCCAGCGCTTGCGCGAGCTGTTCGTGTGGCGCCGTGACGTGCGGCGCTTCCGCAGCGATGCGCTGCCGGTGGGCGCAATCGATCGCCTGATCGAAACCGCCTGTCTCTCACCCTCGGTCGGCCTCAGCCAGCCCTGGCGCTTCGTCATCGTCGATGACGCTGCAAGGCGCCACGCCGTGATCGACGATTTCAAAGCCTGCAACGCGGACGCGCTGAATTGCTATTCCGGCGAACGCGCCGCGCGCTATGCCACGCTGAAGCTGTCGGGCCTCGAACAGGCCCCCGGCCACCTCGCCGTGTTCGCCGACAAGACCGGCGACATCGGCCACGGCCTCGGCCGCGCGACGATGCCGGAAACGACGGAATATTCTGTGGTCGCGGCGATCACCGCGATGTGGCTCGCCGCGCGCGCGGAAGGCGTCGGGCTCGGCTGGGTCTCGATCCTGAACCCGGATCGCATTCACGCCATTCTCGACGTACCCGATACCTGGAAGTTCATCGCCTATCTCTGCATCGGCTATCCGGAAGTCGAATGCGACCAGCCTGAGCTCGAGCAGGCGAAATGGGAGCACCGGCGCCGCGCGGGGGAATTTACGCTGCGGCGCTAGCAGGCTGCGAAGCCACTCACCCTCTTGCCTTCGAGTTCGGCGGCATTGAACTGCGCCAGCCGGATTCTGCGTTACCTGGACCGGCTGACTGAAGTTAACGGTGAACTGCGCCTCCTTTGCCGCGTCGGGACACGGTATCGGGCTGCCCGTGGCTGCGAATGAACATTCACACGCGCATTTTTCATCAATTGTGGTCGTTAGCCTTTCGCGATATGCACAGGCCCAGGGACAACTTTTGCGAAACATTTCATGACCGAGCGGTCCGCTCCTGCCCGCGTTGTGCCGGCGGTCGCCCGCCGCGATTTCCTTCGGCTCGCGGGCACAGCCGCCGCGAGCTTCATTGCGCTCGGCGCAACGCCGGATCGCATGCGCATCGTCGCCTCGCTGACGAGCTTGTCGCTCGACGACGAGTTGACCAGAAGGAACATGTCCGACGGCAACGTCACCTCTCGCCTCGGCGGTCTCATTGCAGGCTTGAAGCAGCGAGGCTGGGTCGAAGGGGTCAATTTCCGTTTCGAGATTCGTTCGACGTTCGGCGGGCCGGACAAGATGAAGACCGCGGTCCGCGAGCTCATCGAGCTCAAGCCGGACGTCATCCTGACCGGCTCGACGGTCGAAACCGCGGCCGTCATGGCCGTCACCAAGACGATCCCGATCGTCTTTGCGACCGCGAACGACCCGGTCGGCAACGGCTTCGTCGAAAGTCTCGCCCATCCCGGCGGCAACGTCACCGGCTTCACCAGCAGCACCGCCGAGATGGGCGGCAAATGGCTTCAGCTCATCCGCGAGGCCGTGCCTGACATCGCGCGCGTGGGTGTCCTGTACAATCCGGCGACAACGCCGCGCGGCGGACGTTTCTACCTCGACTCCGTCGAGCAGGAAGCTTCGGCAGCAGGCGTGGGCGTGGTCCTCGCCCCGGTCGGCGCGCCAGCGGACATCGAGGGAGCAATCAGCCGCTTTGCCGAACCGCCGAGGGCGGCGATGATCTCGCTCGTCGACAGCTTCCTGGTCATCAACCGGCAGGCGGTCATCGCGGCAACGGCGAAATATCGCGTCCCCATGATCTATCCGTTTCATTACTTCATGGATGCGGGCGGGTTGATGAGCTACGGGCCGACGCTGGAGGTGCGCTCGGCCGACTATGTCGATCTCATCCTGCGCGGCACCAAGGCCGGTGATCTGCCGGTGCAATCGCCGCGCAAATACGAGCTCCTGATCAACCGCACGGTCGCCCGCTCGCTTGGACTGACGATACCGTTCACGCTGCTCGCGCGCGCCGACGAGATCCGCGAGTGAACGAGACGATCGACCAGGGACATTTGCGGACGCCTCCCGGCCGGCTGTTCCGCAAATATCTCTACTCGATCGTCGCCCTCGCCTTTGCCGCGCTCGCCATCAGCACCGGCTTCGACGTCTGGTTCTCCTATCGCGAGCAGAAGCAGCTCCTCGCGGCCACCCAGCGCGAGCAGGCAGCGTCCGCGGCCATCCAGATCGGCCAGTTCATCGGCCAGATCGAAAACCAGATCAGGTGGCTCTCGCGCCTGCCCCCGGAGCTGTCGACCAACGAAGACGATCGCCTGAACGCCATCCGCCTGCTGCGTCTTTCGCCTGCGATCGCGGAAATCACCGAGCTCGATGCGCAGGGCCGCGAACAGGTGCGCGTGTCGCGCCGCGTCGCGGACAGGGTCGGCAGCAAGATCGACCTCTCCGCCTCGGCCGCCTTCCGCGGCGCGAATGAAAGCCGGGCCCATTACGGGCCGGTCTACTTCTTCGGCGATACCGAGCCGTTCATGACGATCGCCACGCGAGGGACCGGTCCTGCGCCCAATGTGGTCGTCGCCGAAGTCAATCTGCGCTTCATCTGGGACCTCGTCGCGGGGATCAGGGTCGGCAACACCGGCAAGGCCTATGTGGTCGATCGCATGGGGGTCCTGATCGCGCATCCCGATTTGTGGCCGGCGCTTCGCCGCAGCGATCTGTCCGGCCACGCTGACGTGCGGGCCGCGCTCGACGGAGTCGGCCCGCCCTCGGGCGGCCTCGTCAAGGAGGACCTGTCAGGCCAACGCGTGCTGTCGACCTATGCGACGGTGCCCTCGCTCGGCTGGCTGGTGTTCGTCGAGCTTCCGCTCACCGAGGCTTATGCGCCGATCTACGCGTCGATCGGCCGATCGACATTTCTTCTGGTCGTTCTGCTGGCCTGCGCGGTGCTGGTCTCCCTCGTTCTCAGCCGGCGCATGACGGTGCCGATCCAGATCCTGACGCAAGGCGCGCGGCGGATCGGCAGCGGCGATCTCGGACTGCGCCTCGCGATCAAGACCGGCGACGAGCTGGAGGCGCTCGGCGACCAGTTCAACCGGATGGCCGCTCACTTGCGCGAATCCTACGCAACGCTCGAGCGCAAGGTCGTCGAGCGGACCTCCGAGCTCGAGAAGGCGCGCGATCACGCCCTTGCCGAGCATGACGCCGCCGAGCGCGCGCGCAGCGTTGCCGTACAGGCCAACGAAACCAAGTCGCGCTTCCTCGCCGTCGTCAGCCACGAACTGCGCACACCGCTCAACGGCGTCATGGGCGTGCTGCAATTGCTGGATGACGGCAGCCTCGGCGAAGCGCAACGCCGCCACCTCGCCACCGCCGCCGCCTCGGGCGAAACGCTGATCGCGCTGGTCGATGCCATCCTCGAATATGCCCGCCTCGAGGCCAGCGCTGAAACGCTGGAGACGCGCGACTTCCGTCTCGACCAGCTGATCGAGACCGCCGCCGATCTGATGCGCCCGCAAGCCTTCGGCAAGGGCCTGACCTTCGACCTCGCCTGCGATGCGACGGTCAATACCTCCGTGCACGGCGATCCTGTCAGGCTCAATCGCATCCTGCTCAATCTGATCGGCAATGCCATCAAGTTCACACCGAGCGGCGGGATCGGCCTGACCGCGTCGGCGGAGCAGCATGACGACAACACCCTGCTGCACGTCACGATCCGCGATACCGGCATCGGCATCGCAGCCGACATGCACGAGCGCATCTTCGAGGATTTCGTCCAGGCGGACGACAGCATCGCGCGGCGGTTCGGCGGCACCGGCCTTGGTCTTGCGATCGCCCGGCGGCTGACGCGCCTGATGCGCGGCGAGCTGACGGTTGCGAGCACGCCGGGAGCCGGCAGCACATTCACGCTTGAAGTGCCGCTTGGCCGCGCCGCGAGCGGTATCGCGCAAGGTGCGATCCCGCCGCCGTCGCGGCAGCTCCGCGTGCTGCTGGTCGACGACGATCCCGTCAATTGCGAGGTCGGCGAAGCGATCCTGAACCGGCTCGGCCACCGTCCCACGATCGCCACGAACGGCGCATCGGCCGTCGCGCTCGCCCGCGATCAGGCATTCGACATCATCCTGATGGATCTGCACATGCCCGACATGGACGGCGTCGAGGCGGCGTCGCGGATCGGCAAGCTCGATCTGCCACAGATGCCGCGCATCATCGCTGTGACCGCCGACGTGTCCGCCAGCGCCCGCGAACGGCTCGCAGGCGCCGGCATCGCCAGGATCGTCAGCAAGCCGATCCTGATCAACGCGCTGCGCGAGGCGATCGAGGACACCCCGGACGAGCCGGCCGCAGCACAGCTCGCGGCCGGCGCATTGATCGACCGTCATTTCCTCGACGACCAGCGGGAGCTGCTCGGCCCCGCGCAAATCGAAAAGCTGCATCAGCTGCTGGGGGCGACCAGCGACAAGCTGATCAAGGACATCGCCAAAGCCGCCTCGGATGGAGATCACAAGCAGCTCGCGCGATTCACCCACCAGCTCGGCAGCGCGGCGAGCGCGCTCGGCCTTGTCCGTCTGTTCGAGCACTGCCGCGAGGTGGAGCTGACGGTTGGCTCGATGTCTCCCCACGAGAGCGAGAGCGCCGCGCGAGAACTCGCTGCGATTCTGGATGCCTCGATGAATGCGCTGGACAATTTGCTGCGGCCTGACGAACAGCGTACGGTCATCCACTGAAATACAGGATGGAGTCGCCCGTGCGCGCAAGATACCTCGCTATTCTTCTCATGCTGCTCGCTCCGGCCGCGCGCGCCGAGATCGAACAATTCCCTTCCACCTTTAAAACCAGAACAATCGCGGCCAACGGCACGCAGCTTCATGTGCGCATCGGCGGCCAGGGGCCTGCTGTAATCCTGATCCACGGCTTTGGCGATACCGGCGACATGTGGGGAAAGCTCGGCGCGGATCTTGCGCGCGATCACACCGTGATCGTGCCTGATCTGCGTGGCATGGGCCTCTCGAGCAAGCCCGATAATGGCTACGACAAATGGACCCAGGCAGCCGATCTGCGAGCGGTTCTGGCTGCGCTCGGCATCGGAAAAGCCGCCGTCGTCGGCCACGACATCGGAACCATGGTGGCCTATGCCTATGCAGCCCGATACCGCGACCTGACCGAGAAGCTGGTTGTCATGGATGCGCCGGTGCCCGGGGTGCCACCGTGGGATGAGGTCGTTCGCAGTCCGCAGCTCTGGCACTTTGATTTCGGCGGCCCCGACATGGAGCGGCTGGTCAAGGGCCGCGAGCGCGTCTACCTCGACCGCTTCTGGAATGAATTTGCGGGTACACCCTCCAAGGTCGCGGAAGCGACGCGCCGGCACTACGCAGAACTCTATGCGCGGCCGGGCGCGATGCACGCGGCATTCGCGCAGTTCAGGGCGATCCGCACCGATGCCGAGGACAACAAGAAGGCGATCGCAACCAAGCTGACCATTCCCGTGCTCGCCGTCGGCGGCGAAAAGTCCTTCGGCGCGATGGAGGCCGTCGTGATGCGGAATGCGGCGACTGACGTCACCGAGGTCGTGATTCCGGGCGCCGGACACTGGCTGATGGAAGAGGATCCGCAGGCGACCATCAAGGCGGTACGCCAGTTCCTTGAGGGCAGGAAATAGGACGCAGAGCCGGGCTGACGTGTCTCGGCTCGGCTTTTCCCTGAGCGGACCGTCAGGACCCGAGCGCGGCTTCCGCTAGTGCCCCATTGCGGTCATCGCGCTTCATGGCGCCTGCATTGCCAAACGTGGAAAGCAGTCGGAACACCTGATACCGTGGTGTGATGTTTACTGACGCAGACATGGATCGCGCCGATTGGATTCTCCTGCAAAACGGAGCTGTCACACTATTCTAGGACCCGACCGTTCTTTGCGCCGCAAAGGAAGATCTGAAGCAACTGGGTTATGAGATCTCTGAGGTAACGTGCAACAACGATAAGCAGAGCTTTCAAACGCAGCTGTCGGAGATCCTGCATTGGGAGGAGCAATTCGGATACGGTCCGTGGCGAGGCAATTTAGACGCGCTGAACGATGGCTTCCGGGAGTATCCATTCGCCAACACTGGTCGAAGTGCTTTGATCCTGAAAGGCTTTCACCGACTTGTCGCGGCGGACAGCGACTTTGCGCACGCTGTTTTGGATATCATTGAGTATCAGGCGAGAAATTCTCTGCTCTTGGGCAAAGCCCTGATCTGTCTGGTTCAAACGGACGATAATCGATACAATTGCGCTACAATCGGCTGTCGCAGCGCCAATTGGAACCGCCGGGAGTGGCTGCATAGGGATCGTGGTCTCTGAATCGATGTCCGCAAAGGCGCCTCAGGCTGCCCTCCGATCTTTTCGCACTTGTGCCGGGCTTACCGCGTGACGCGTCTCCCAGCCTCAACGCGTCCTCGCGCCCGCCTCCTCCTCGCGGCCAAACCGTTCGACCAGGAAATCGATGAACAGCCGCACCTTCACCGACAGATGCCGGGTCGGCGGATAGACCGCATAAAGCGCGAGCGGCGGCGCCAGGTAGTTGTCCAGCACTGTCCGCAGCTCGCCTTTCCGCAAAGCGTCGGCAGCGATGAACTCCGGCAGCAGCGCCAGGCCTCTGCCCTTGATCGCGACATCGCGCAGCACCTCGGCATTGTTGACGCAGAGCGACCAGGCCGGCTGGATCCAGTGATCGCCGTCGGCGCCGGTGAGCTTCCACTGATTGCCGGTGAGCAGGAAGCCGTAGGTCAGCGAGGCGTGCTCGCGCAGATCCTGCGGATGTTTGGGCGTGCCGTGACGCGCGAGATAATCCGGCGAAGCGCAGATCATGCGCGCCACAGGCATAATCTTGCGCGCGATCAGGCTGGATGATTCCAGCTCCGCAATCCGCAACGTCACATCAAAACCGTCCTGGACGGGATCGAGCAAATCGTCGCTGAGCACGATCTGGAGCTGAAGCTCCGGGTATCGCGCCATGAAATCGGCCAGCACCGGCCCCAGCCGCATCGTGCCGAACGACATCGGCGCATTGACGCGCAACAGTCCCCGTGGCGCCGACTGTGCCTGCGTCACCGCCTGGTCGGCGGCCTCGATTTCCGAGAGGATCACGACCGCACGCTCGAAATAGCGCTGGCCGTTCTCGGTCGGGCTGGCATGGCGGGTGGTCCGGTTCAGCAGTTGCACCCCGAGGCTCTCCTCGAGGTCGGCGATGTATTTGCTGATCGCCGAACGCGAGAGCCGCAATTGGCGGCCGGCTTCCGCAAAGCTGCCGCTCTCGACCACCTTCACGAAGGCCCGAAGGCTGGCGACCTTATCCAAAGGCCATCTCCAGCGATTGTTTCCAAATCGTAGACATAGACGTCATATTTGCATGGATTGTCTCCAATCCAAAGCGGAACGATATTTCCGGGCAGAGCAAGACCGCTCCCCGAATTCAGGAGGACGACAATGTCTGGACTGCACCATGTCACTGCGATCGCCGGCGATCCCATCCGCAATTTTGGCTTCTACACCCGGGATCTCGGCCTGCGCTTCGTCAAGAAGACGGTCAATTTCGACGATCCCGGCACCTATCATTTCTATTATGGCGACGAGACCGGCCGTCCCGGCACCATCCTGACCTTCTTCCCCTGGGCCGGCGCGCCGGCCGGGCGTCGCGGTGTCGGCGAGACCCATCAGACCGCCTTCCGCGTGCCGCAGCGCTCACTCGGCTACTGGACGCAGCGCTTCATCGAGAAGGGCATTGCTTACGAGGCGCTGGAGAAGCGTTTTGGAGAATCCGTGCTGCCGTTCACCGATCCTGATGGCATGGCGCTCGCGCTGGTCGGGGTACCAGGCGCCGAGAACGAGCCCGGCTGGAGCAATGGCGACGTGCCGGCCGAGCACGCCATCCGCGGCTTCCACGGCGTGACCTTACTGCTCGACAGCGCGGCGAAGACGGCGGCCGTGCTCACCGACGTGTTCGGCTTCAAGGAGACCGGACGCGAGGGATCGGTGATCCGCTTCAAGGCACCTGATAATGTCGAAGGCAGCGTCGTCGACATCTACGAGGCCAAGGGCTTTTTGCGCGGGCATCAGGGCGGCGGCTCGGTGCACCACATTGCCTTCCGAGCGGCTGACGATGCCGAACAGGGCCGGATGGCGCAGAAGCTTGTCAGCAATCACGGCCTGCGTCCGACCGAGCAGAAGGACCGCAACTACTTCCGCTCGATCTATTTCCGTGAGCCCGGCGGCGTGCTGTTCGAGATCGCGACCGACATCCCCGGCTTCGCCGTCGACGAGCCAGTCGCGACGCTCGGGCGCGACCTGAAGCTGCCCGGCTTCCTCGAACCCCACCGCAAGCAGATCGAAGACGTGCTGCCGAATTTGGAAGAGACCGCGTCATGACCGAGAGTGCATTCATCCATCGTTTCGAGCCCGCGACAAGCGCGGGCTCTCCTCCACTGCTGCTGCTGCACGGCACTGGCGGCGACGAGAACGACCTCCTCGGGCTCGGCAAGATGATCTCGCCCGGCTCCGCCCTGCTCTCGCCGCGCGGCCGCGTGCTCGAACACGGCATGCCGCGCTTCTTCCGTCGTCTGGCCGAGGGCGTATTCGACGAGGAGGACGTGCGCCGGCGCGCGCTCGAACTCGGCGACTTTGTTAGCGAGGCGCGGCAGCGCTACGGAATCGTCGCGCCCGTTGCTGTCGGCTTCTCGAACGGCGCCAACATCGCAGCCGCGCTGTTGCTGCTGAAGCCGAACATACTGGCGGGCGCGATCCTGCTGCGCGCCATGGTGCCGCTGTCGGATCCGCCCAAGGCCGAGCTTCGCAGCAAGCCCGTCCTCCTCCTGTCCGGCCAAACTGATCCAATTGTGCCGGCCAACAACTCGGCACACCTCGCAGCGCTGCTGTCGCAGGCGGGCGCCAGCGTAACTCACAAGGTCCTACCGGCGGGCCATCAATTGTCGCAAGCCGACGTGACGCTCGCCCGCGACTGGATCGGCAACGTCGCCGCCGAAGCGGCCTGATCCGAAAGGAACGGCGCACCGCCAAATTGCGGTGCGCCGTTTTTGAAATCCCAACAAGCGACCTTCCGCCACAGCTGCGCAATCGGGCGCCAGCCTGCGCGAAATTTCCGCTTGCCCGTTTTCGCGTCAGGCTTAGAATTTGGGACAAGGTTCCGCATTTTGGAACTACCTTGGACCACCGCCCATGAGTGCCTTGACGAACGCGATTGAGATTCTCCGCTGCTTCTCCAGCGCGCGGCCAGATCTGTCGTTCGCGGACGTGATGGCGCTGACCGGCAAGCCGAAGAGCTCGACCTCGCGGCTGCTGCGCTCCTTGCGCGATTGCGGCCTGCTCGAACAGGACCCGCACACCCGCCGCTATCGGCCGGGTCTGCTCACCTTCGAACTTGGCCGGCTGCACCGCGCCCATGACGACCTCATCAGCATGGCCGAACGCGAGCTGCGCGAGGTCTGCGCCCGCACCGGACACACCGGCTACATCGCCGTGCTCGACGGCTACGAGCAGGTCGTGCTGAGAATCGTGCCAGGTTCGAATCCCCTGCGCGTCGTCAATCCGCCGGGCCAGCGCACGCCGGCGCTTGCGACCTCGAACGGCCGCGCCATGCTGGCGCGCCTCTCCGACGAGGACATCCGCGCGCGGGTGCCCGCGACCTATCCAAAGCTGCCGCGCAACTCGCCGCAGAACTTCAAGCAGTTGATGGCGCGCCTGAACGAGATCCGCGGTACCGGCGTATCCGAGGCCGGGGACGAATCAATCGAAGGCGTCGGCTCGCAAGGCTTTGCGTTGAAGAGCGGCGAGACCGGCGAGATGATCGGAATCGCGGTGTCCTATTCGGTGCAGGCGACCACCGCCGCCGAGCGCGCCAATGTTCGCCGTGAGCTCGCGGCCATGGCCGCAAAGCTGCGGCGCATGACCGGCGACCCGCTCGATCAAGACGCCGCGCGCGTAAAGACGGGAACGCGATGAGCAGCACCGCCGCCCAACGCCCCAACGGCCTTGCGCTCTTCATTCTGCCGAGCGCGCTGCTGTTTGCCTTGTTCTTCTTCCTGCCGATCGGGCTGATGGCGACCATGAGCGTGCTCACCGGCAATCCGGTGGTGATGCCGAAGGTCGCCTTCACCACGCGTCACTACGCCCGCATGATCGACGATCCCTTTTATCTCGAGGTGATCTGGACCACGATCCGCATCGGGCTTGTCACCACCCTGGTCGCGCTTGCGATCGGCTATCCGCTGGCGCACTGGATGGCGCGCATCAAGAGCCGCACCGGGCATGCGCTGCTGCTGATGGCGGTGCTGGCGCCGATGCTGACCGGCATCGTGGTGCGCACCTTCGCCTGGATGACGCTGCTGTCCGACAAGGGCGTGGTCAACCAGACCCTGATGTCGCTCGGCCTCATCGCCCAGCCGCTGAAGCTGATGTACACCGAAACAGGCATCGTGGTCGGCCTCGTCCACATCTATGTGCCCTTCATGGTGCTGACGCTGACCGGTGTGATCGGCCGCATCGACGAGCGGCTGGAGCAGGCCGCCGAAAATCTCGGCGCAAGCCCGTTGCGCGCCTTCATCGAGGTGACGTTGCCGCTCAGCCTGCCCGGCATCCTCGCCGGCTCGCTGCTGGTGTTCGCACTGGCGATCAGCGCTTATGTCACGCCGATCCTGCTCGGCGGCTTCCAGATCATGACGCTGCCGATCCTGATCTACCAGCAGATCTCGGCGAATTTCAATGTCGGCTTCGCGGCCGCTCTGGGTATCGTGCTGCTCGTGATCTCGCTTCTGCTCGTCATTGCCTATAACCGCGCGCTCGGCCTCGTCTCCGGCCAGCGCGAATTGCAGTGAGGCCGGCGATGAGCAGCTCCACCTCAATCGCGGCAGCCGAGCGAGCAGCGCCCGTGCGGACGGCCGCCCCCCGGCGTTACGGTCGTTACCTTTATCTCGCGATCAACATCGCCATCCTGATTTTCCTGCTGGCGCCGATCGCGATCGTCGTCGTGTTCGCGCTGAACCCGACGCCGTTCATCCAGTTTCCGCCGGTCGGCGTATCCTTGCGCTGGTTCGAAAAGTTCTTCGCCTCACGCGACTTCATGCACGCGCTCTGGTTCAGCCTTGAGGTCGCCGTGCTGACCACTTTGTCCGCGACGATCCTCGGCGCCTCTGCTGCGCTGGCGCTCGCGCGCGGTAATCTGCCGGGCACGCGGCTGATCGTGGCGACCATGCTTTCGCCGCTGATGCTGCCGGCGATCCTGACAGGCCTCGCGCTGTTCCAGACCTATGTGCTGCTCGACGTGGGACGGCCGACCTGGGGCCTCGTTGCCGGCCACACGCTGGTGACGCTGCCTTATGTGGTCCGCACCACGCTCGCCGTTCTGCACAACTTCGATACGCGCCTGGAGGAGGCCGCACAAAATCTCGGTGCAAGTCCCCTGCGCACCTTCTTCGAGGTGACGCTGCCGCTGATCAAGCCGGGCGTGCTCGCGGGCGCGATCTTCGCCTTCATCGTCTCATTCGACCAGTTTCCGGTGTCGCTGTTCCTGGTCTCACCGGGCAACGAGACGCTGCCGGTCACGCTGTTCAACTATCTCAAATTCGATCTGGACGGCACCATCGGCGCGGCCTCGGTGGTCTCGATCGTGCTGGCCTTTGTCGTCGTCATCGGGCTCGACCGCACGGTCGGCCTGCGCTCCTACGTCAAATTGTAACCGCTCATTGCATCCGAAGGAATCGACACATGATGAAAGCTCTGGGATCGTCACGGTTCAGCCGCCGCCGCTTTCTGACCGCAAGCGCCTCGCTCGGCATCGGCACCATTGCTGCTCCTTACGTCGCGCGCGCCGACGATCCGACGCTGCGCATCACCGGCTGGGGCGGCAAGTGGGGCGAGATCATGAAGGCCGAGATCGGCCCCGCCTTCGAGAGCGAGTTCAAGTGCAAGCTCCAGATCGATTCCGCCTTCCCCTATCTGCCGAAGCTTCAGGCGAGCTCGCGCTCGGCGCCGATCTATGACGTCATGCACACCAATTCCAACGAGCAGTGGGCTGCCGCTGAAATGGGCCTGGTCGAGCCGAAGATCGATCCCAAGCTGGTGCCGAACCTCGCCGACGTCTATCCCTATGCCATCAGCGACAAGATCGTCGGTGTCTCGATCTTCACCAGCGCCATCGGCCTCGGCATGCGCACCGACAAGGGCTATGGCAGCATCACCTCCTGGAAGGAGCTGTGGGACGCGAAATACAACGGCGTCCGCGGCGGCTATGTGATTCCCGTCAACAGCCTCGGCCAGGCTTTCCTGATGATGTGCGGCACACTGTTCGGCAAGGGCCAGCTCGATCTCGACGCCGCCTACACGGCGCTGGAGAAGCTGAAGCCGATCAAGATCGTCGATTTCACCGGCGCGATGGAGAAGATGCTGCTGTCGGGCGAGGTCGGCCTCTGCGTCATCCACGATTCCGGCATCTACCGCTATGACGGGCAGAACCAGCCAACCGACTTCGTCTCGCCGAGCGAAGGCGTGCTGTCACTGGAGCAGGTTCTGACCATCACGCCCGGCAGCAAGATGAAGGAGCTCGCCAACGCCTATGTGAACTATATGCTCCGTCCGGAGGTGCAGAAGCGCCTTGCCGAGACCGTGTGGTACTCGCCGGCCAACAAGAAGGTGAAGCTCGACGCCAAATACGACGCCAAGCTGCTCACGACGCCGGAGAAGGTCTCGAAGCTGATCCAGGTCGACTGGAAGTGGTACAACGAGCGCAAGGACGAGATCGACCAGCGCGTCAACCGGATCTTCCGCGCATGAGCGCGTCGATCGAAATCGCCGGCGTCAGCAAGATCTATGACGGCGGCGTGCGCGCGGTGGACGCGGTCGCGATGGACATCCGGCAGGGCGAGTTCTTCTCTCTGCTCGGCCCGTCCGGCTGCGGCAAGACCACGACGCTGCGCATGATCGCCGGCTTCGAGACGCCGAGCGCGGGCGCGATCCGTGTCGACGGTGCCGACATCACCCATGTGCCCGCGCACAAGCGCGACATGGGCATGGTGTTCCAGAACTACGCCCTGTTCCCGCATCGGACCGTCGCCGAGAACGTCGCCTTCGGCCTGCGCATGCGTGGGCTCGACAAGGCGACCATTGCGGCCAAGGTGAAGGCGGCGCTGGCCATGGTCGAGCTGTCGGGCCTCGAAGACCGCCGCCCCGCCCAGCTCTCCGGCGGCCAGCAGCAGCGCGTCGCGCTTGCGCGCGCCATCGTGATCGCACCGCGCGTCCTGCTCTGCGACGAGCCGCTCGGCGCACTCGACAAGAAGCTGCGCCAGCAGATGCAGTTCGAGCTCAAGCAGCTCCAGAAGAAGCTCGGCCTGACGCTGGTCTTCGTCACCCACGACCAGGAAGAGGCGCTGGCGATGTCCGATCGCATCGCCGTGATGAACGGCGGCCGTGTCGAGCAGGTCGGCACGCCGACCGAGATCTACAATCAGCCGACCACGCGCTTCGTCGCCGACTTCATCGGCGACACCAACATCTTTCGCGGCGAGCGCGTCGGACCGAACCTGGACGTCGGCAAGGGCCTGCTCCTGGCCCTGCCGCCCACCGAGATGCTCGGCACCGGCGTGCTCTCGGTCGCGCTGCGCCCCGAGAAGATTCGTCTGATCCCGCGCGCTGACGCCGCCCCCGCAGCTGGCAGCTCCGCGCACGGCATCGTCGAGAACACCAACTTCCTCGGCGGTGCGGTGCTCTATCGCATCACGCTCGAGGGCGGCCATCGCGTCCTCGTGCAGCAGCCCAATGCAGGCACGAGCCGCCTGTTCGTTCCCGGCAACGGTGTCACGCTCGACTGGACGCCGGCCGATCTCGTCGTCTTGAAGGACTAGACCACATGAACATGCCATTGAAGCACCAGCGCATCGGGGTGGTCGTGATCGGCCAGAGCCCGCGCCCCACCGTCGCCTCCGAAATCGCCGCCGTGCTGACGCCGGGCATCGAGATCGAGCTGCGCGGCGCGCTCGACGGCATGAGCCGCGCCGAGATCGACGCCATCCCGCCGATGGACGGCTACGACACGCTGTTCACCCTGCTTCCGAACGGCGACGGCGTCACCATCAGCAAGAAGGAGGTGGAACGGCGCGCCAGCCAGCAGATCACCCGCTTCAAGCACGAAGGCGTCGGCGTCACGCTGATGGCCTGCACCGGCAAATTTCCCAATCTCGCGGCCGACGGCCTCGTCATCCTGCCCTCGGCCATCCTGCACAACCTCGTCGAGGCCGTGCTGCCGAACGGCCGGCTCGGCGTGTTCTCGCCGCTCCCCGAGCAGACCGCGCTGATCGACAAGAAATGGCAGCGCGACGGCGTCGAGGTCGTCGGCATCACGCTGCGTCCCGGCTCGGACGATGCCACGGTCGACGAAGCCGCGCGCACGATGGCGGACCTCGAGCCCGATCTCGTGGTGATGGATTGCATCAGCTACACCAGTGCCAACAAGGCACGCGTGCGCACATCCTATCCCGGCCCCGTGATCCTCGGCATTGCCGCCGCGGCCCGTATCGTCGAGGAGTTGGTCTCGTGAGCAAAGCCGAGTTGAAGACGATCAGCCTCGATGAGATCGAGTCGCTCGCGGTCGGCGCCTGGATCCTCGGCACCGGCGGCGGCGGCAGCCCCTATCTCGGCCTGCTCAATCTGCGCCGGCTCTATGCCGAGGGCACCCGCGTGCAATTGATGTCGCCGCTCGACCTCGACGACGACGATTGGGTCGCCGTGGTCTCCAACATGGGCGCGCCGCTGGTCGGGCAGGAACGCCTCGCCGACAGCCGCAATATCGCGCGCGCCGTGCGGATGCAGGAGGAGATCAATAACATCAAGTTCCGCGCCGTGATGTCAGTCGAGATCGGCGGCGGCAACGGCGTGCAGGCGCTGATGGCGGCCGCACATCTCGGCATCCCCGTCGTGGACGCCGACTGCATGGGCCGCGCCTTCCCGGAAGCGCAAATGACGTCGGTCGCGATCGGCGACCTGCGTCCCTATCCCTGCACGCTTTACGATCCCCGCGGCATCGAAGCAGTCGTGACCAAGGTGCCGACCTGGAAGTGGATGGAACGGGCAAGCCGCAAGATCTGCGTCGAGATGGGCTCGATCGCCTCGACCAGCAAGGCGCCGCGCACCGGGCGCGAGGTGAAAGACTGGGGCATCCATTTCACCACCACCAAGGCGATCCGCATCGGCCGCGCCGTGCAGGATGCGAATCGCCGTCACGAGGATCCGATCACGGCGCTGCTCGAAACCGAAGGCGGCAAGAAGCTGTTCACCGGCAAGATCGTCGACGTCGCCCGGCGCACCACCGAAGGGTTCTTGCGCGGCACGGCGATGGTCGACGGCAGCGATGCCGATCGTGGCGCCCGGCTCAAGCTCTCGTTCCAGAACGAATGGATCGTGGCCTGGCGCGGCGAAGAGGCGATCGCGACGTCGCCCGACCTGATCTGCGTGCTCGACAGTGTCAACGGCCACGGCATCGGCACCGAGACCATCCGCTACGGCCAGCGCGTCACCGTCGTCGCCCTGCCCGCACCGCCGGTGCTGACGAGCACCCGGGGTCTCGAATTCGTCGGCCCGCGCGCCTTCGGCTACGACCTCGATTTCCGTTCCCTCTTCGCGCCCGCTGCGGCTGGAGCTTAAGCTATCATGAAGCGTATTGGCATCGATGTCGGCGGCACCAACACGGACGCCGTGCTGATCGTCGACGAGAAGGTCGTTCATTCCGTCAAGCGCCCGACCACGGCTGACGTCACCTCGGGCATCCTCGACGCGTTGAAAGCGCTGCGCGCCGAGCCGACCGCTGCGGTGAAGGTCGATGCGGTCGTGATTGGCACCACGCATTTCATCAACGCCGTGGTGCAGCGCCGCCATGTGCAGAAGATCGGCGCGATCCGCATCGGCATGCCCGCGAGCGCCTCGCTGCCGCCGTTCTGCGACTGGCCCACCGATCTCGCATCCCTCGTCAATGGCGAGATTTTCATGCTGGAGGGCGGCCACGATTACGACGGCCGCCCGTTCATGCCGCTCGACATCGCCGGCCTCAAGGCTGCCGCGCGAAAGATCAAGGATGCGGGCCTGCGCTCCGTTGCGGTGTGCTCGAGCTTCTCGCCGCTCGATCCCTCCTGCGAAACGACGGCGCGCGAAATCCTCGCCGATATCTGCCCTGACGTCGCGGTGACGCTATCGCACGATCTCGGCCGCATCGGACTTCTGGAACGCGAGAATGCCGCGCTGCTCAATGCCTCCCTGCACGACCTCGCCATCACCACTGTCGCGGCCTTCCGCAAGGCGATCGCCGACAGCGGCATCGATGCGCCGCTGTTCCTGACCCAGAACGACGGCACCGTGATGCAGGCCGAGATCGCCACTGCGTTCCCGGTGATGAGCTTTGCCTCGGGCGCCACCAATTCGATGCGCGGCGCCGCGCATCTCTCCGGCCTCGACGATGCCATGGTTGTGGACGTCGGCGGCACCACCAGCGACATCGGCCAGCTCCGACACGGCTTCCCGCGCGAGGCCAATGCCGTCGTCGAAGTCGGCGGCGTGCGCACGCTGTTCCGCATGCCCGACCTGTTGTCGATCGGGCTCGGCGGCGGCAGCCATGTCGACGAGGATCCGGTTCGCGTCGGCCCGCTCAGCGTCGGCTACCGCCTGACCTCGGACGCGCTGGTGTTCGGCGGCTCGCGCCTCACCGCCACCGACATCGCGGTGGCCGCCGGCCTCATCGACATCGGCGACCGCTCCCGCGTCGCCAATCTGCCGAAACGGCTGATCGAGGCCGCAATGCGCGATGCCTGGCGCAAGCTCGAGGAAGACATCGACCGCATGAAGACCGAAGCCGGCGACGTGCCGCTGCTCGCGGTCGGCGGCGGCGCCTTCCTGGTGCCGGATCGCCTGCCCGGCATTTCCGAGATCGTGCGCGTGCCGCATGGCGACTGCGCCAATGCGGTGGGCGCTGCGATCGCGCAGGTCTCCGGCGAAGCCGATCAGGTGTTCCGCGACCTCAGCCGCGAGGACGCGATTGCGGCCGCCCGCGATATCGCAGCCGACCGGGCCGTTCAGGCCGGCGCAGCGCGCGACAGCCTCAAGACCGTCGACGTCGAGGACATGCCGATCGCCTATTTGCCCGGCAACGCGCTGCGCGTGCGCGTCCGTGTTGCCGGCGCGATCGCGGATCCGGACCTGCCTGCGGCGGCGTGACGGGGGCGGCCAGGCAAAAAGTGCGAAAACAACCCCATGCACAGTAGCCGGGGATAGGAAAATCAACGGCTTACGCGGGCAGGCCGCGAGGTAGAGACAGGCCCCTCACCCGACGTCGCTGCCCTCGCCACAAGGGGAGAGAGTGCAGCAACGGGCATCCCCGCCATTTGACTCGTCGGGCAAAACAGGGGTATGATGCTAATATTCCGAAATCGTCGCGCACGGCCAAGAACGCTCCCTGCTTCGCCATCGAGCGGGGGATAGATTAGCGTTCGCAGGAAGCAGTGGGCAAAGCGAAGCGTGCCCACGCTCCTGCTTCGATGTTGGATCGATGGTGGGCACGGCGCAAGTGCGCCTTTGCCCAACCTACAATTCCAGACTCGCGGAGAGATACCTCTCACCCTGGTGAGTCCGTGTCTACCGGTGTCGCTGCCCTCTCCCACAAGCGGAGAGGGCACAACAACGGGCTACGCGCCGCCCCTACTCCCAATGCCAGGTGGAGAAATCGTTCTCGTATTGTGGCACGTCCTTCCAGACGCCCTTCAGCTTCTTGGCTGTGATGGTGATCAGCTGCGGCTGGAACATGTAGGCGGAGACGGCGTCGGTGGCCAGCATGCGCTGGGCGTCGCCGAGAAGCTTGGCGCGGGCGGTCTCATCCGGCGTCGACACGATCTGCTTGTAGAGCGCGTTGTACGCCGCGTTGTTGTAGCCGAGATAGTAGTCCGGCTCGGTGATCTTGACGAGGTCGAACGGCTCGACATGGCTGATGATGGTGAGGTCGAAATTGTGCGGGCCAGTGCCGGCGAACACCTGAGACAGCCATTGCGCCCATTCGACGTTTTCGATCTTGGCGACGATGCCGATCTTGGCAAGCTGGGCCGCGACGATCTCGCCGCCCTGCCGCGCATAGGGCGGCGGCGGCAGCTTCAGCGACAGCTCGAGCGGCGTGGTGACGCCAGCCTCGGCGAGGAGCTTCTTGGCCTTCGCGGGATCGTAGGGATTGATGCCGGTGGTGTCGACGAAACCGAGGGCGCCCGGCACGTAGAAGCTGCCGATCGGCCTGCCGAACCCGTCCACCGCGCCGTCGATCATCGCCTCGCGATCGATCGCGGCGAGGATGGCCCGGCGCACGCGGACGTCATCGAGCGGTTTCTTGCGGTGATTGATGGCGACGATGGTCTTGGCGCGGGAGCCGCCAACCAGCACGGTGAAGCGCGGATCGGCCTTGAACTGTGCGATGGTGCGCTGGGCCGACACGCGCGGGAAGGCGTCAACGTCGCCCGACAGCAGCGCAGCGGTCTGCGCGGACGGATCGGAGATGAAGCGGATCGTCACCTTCGAGAGCTTGATCGCGGCGGCGTTACGGTAGTCAGCCCATTTGGTCAGGGTCATCGAGGAACCCTTGGCCCAGGCGCCGAGCTGATACGGCCCGGTGCCGACGGGCTGCGTGACGTTCGTCGGCGCGCTCTTCGGCTCGACGATCGAGGCACTCGCCTGTCCCATCAGGAACGGCAGGTTCGGCTCGGAATTTTTCAGGGTGAGCACGACCGTGTCGGCGTCGGGCGCGGCAACGGACTCGAAGCTCTGGAACAGGCTCCTGTCCTTATTGGTGCTGGTCGGCGCCGCATTGCGCTCGAACGAGAACTTCACGGCGGCAGAGTCGAACGGCTCGCCATTGTGGAATTTGACGCCCTTGCGCAGCTTGAAAGTGTAGGTCTTCAGGTCGGGCGACGCGGTCCAGCTCTCGGCCAGCAGGGGCGAGACGGAGCCGTCCTCGCTGATCTTGGTCAGCGTCTCGTAGATGTTGTAGAGCGTGACCTCGGCGATCGCGGCAGCGGCCGCGTTGGTCGGATCAAGCCCCGGCGGCTCCAGCGTCATCGCCATGACGACGCTGTCCTTCTTGCTTTGGGCAAGCACCGGCAGCGGCGCCGCAAAAAGCGCGGCAGTGAGTGCGACGATGGATAGTTTCCTGAACATACGTAACTCCCCTGCCTTCTCAATTCCCAGTCTACGCCAATCCTGCGCCCGAGACTAACCCTCCGCAGCAGGCTGCGGCAACGCCATCACGGCCTCCGCCTTGTGGCAGGCGGCGAGATGCGTTCCGCCTACCTTGCGTAGCTCAGGCAGGGCCTCGCGGCAATGCTGGTCGGCGAGCGCGCAACGCGCGACATAGGGACACCCCGTGGCGGCCGCCGATTGCGAGGCGATTGCCTGGGCGCCGCGCCGGCGCCGTCCGCCGCCGGCGCGCGCCCGCGGCACAGCGTCCAGCAGCGCCCGCGTATAGGGATGGGCACAGTGCTCGAACAGGTCCTCGGGGCGGCCCTGCTCGACGATCCGGCCGAGATACATCACCGCAACCTCGTCGCAGAGATAGTCGACGACGGCGAGGTCGTGGCTGATCAGGACGTAGCTGAGGCCAAACTGCTCCTGGAGGTCCTGCATCAAATTGAGGACCTGGGCCTGCACGGAGACGTCGAGCGCGGAGACCGGCTCGTCGGCGACGATCAGCTTCGGCTGCGTGATCAGCGCGCGCGCAATCGCGATGCGCTGGCGCTGGCCGCCGGAGAATTCGTGCGGATATTTGTCCATGTCGGCATCGCGCAAGCCGACCTGGCGCAACACCGCGGCGACGCGGTCGCGGAAGGTGGTGCGGTCGGCGCCTTCCAGCACAGTGAGCGGCTCGGCCACGATGCGCGCAATGGTCTGGCGCGGATCGAGCGAGCCGTAGGGATCCTGGAACACCATCTGGAAATCGCGCCGGGCGCGGCGCAGCTCGTCGGTGGAGAGCTGGTTCAGATCGCGGCCGAGCAGCGCGACCTGCCCCGACGTCGGCCGCTCCAGCGCCATCACCACCCGGGCAAACGTCGACTTGCCTGAGCCTGACTCGCCGACGATGCCGAGGCTCTTGCCGGCCTGGACCTGCACGCTGACGCCGTTGAGCGCGCGCACCTGGCCGGGCGGGCGGAACAGGCTTTCGCGGGGCAGCGTGTAGCGCTGCTCGAGATCCCTGACGTCGAGAAGAGGCGCGGTGCTCATGCGGACAACGCCCCGACATTCGCGGCCATCGAGACATCGGTGCGCACGCAGCGCACGCCATGGCCGGCGCCGACTTCGACCATCGGCGGCAGCGCCGCGCGGCACTGATCGATCACAAGCGGACATCGTGCGGAGAAGGTGCAGCCGGCCGGAAGATCCGCGAGCTCCGGCACCGTGCCCGCGATCGTCGTCAGCCGCGTCCCCTTGCGCGCGCCGAGCTTCGGCCGGGCGCGGAACAGGCCCTGCGTGTAGGGATGGCCCATGCGGCGGAACACCTCGTCGGTCGGCCCGCTCTCGACCACGGTGCCACCATACATCACCATCATGCGCTGGACGTTCTCGGCGATGACGCCGAGATCGTGCGAGATCAGGATCATGGACATGCCGCGCTCCTCGACGAGATCGGCGATGAGGTCGAGGATCTGGCCCTGAATGGTGACATCGAGCGCGGTGGTCGGCTCGTCCGCGATCAACAGATCGGGCTCGCAGGCGAGCGCCATCGCGATGGTGACGCGCTGGCGCTGGCCGCCGGAAAACTGGTGCGGATAGGCATCGACGCGCTTCGCAGGATCGGGCAGCCCAACGCGGTCGAGCAAGGCGATGGCCTCCTGCCGCGCCTGCGACGCCGAGTATTTCTTGTGACGCCGCAAGGGTTCTGCGACCTGATGGCCGATCGTGTGCATCGGATTGAGCGCGGTCATCGGCTCCTGGAAGATCATGCTGATGCGGTTGCCGCGCAGGCGGCAGTAATCCGCATCCTTGAGCCCGGCGAGCTCGTTGCCGTCGAGCTTGATGCTGCCGGTGACGATTGCGCTGTCCGGCAACAGGCCCATCAGCGACATCGCGGTGACCGACTTGCCGCAGCCGGATTCGCCGACGAGCCCGAGCGTCTCGCCGCGCTTCAAGGCGAAGCTGACGCCGCGCACGGCCTGCGCCGGCCCGCGGCTGGTGTTGAGGCGGACGCCGAGATTGCTGACTTCGATCAACGGCATGTCGGAGCGCTCGGCCATCGTCATCGCTCCCGCGCCAGCCGGGGATCGAGCAGATCGCGCAATCCGTCACCAAGGAGATTGAGGCCGAGCACGGCGACCGCGATGGCGGCGCCCGGATAGACCGCGAGCATCGGCGACTGGAACAGCAGCGTCTGCGCGTCGTTCAGCATCCGGCCCCAGGACGGCTGCGGCGGCTGCGTGCCGAGGCCGAGATAGGACAGAGCGGCCTCCGCGAGAATGGCGAGCGCGAACTGGGTGGTGACCTGCACGATCAGGATCGACAGGATGTTGGGCAGCACGTGCTCGATGGTGATGCGGAACTTGCCCTTCCCCGAGGCCCGCGCCGCCAGCACGAATTCGCGCGCCCAGATCGCGTTGGCCGAGCCGCGCGTCAGCCGGGTCAGCGTCGGGATCTGGAAAATGCCGATCGCGACGATCGATGTCACCATGCCGGGTCCTACGACGGCGGCGAGCATGATCGCCGAGAGCACGGCCGGAAAGGCGAAGGTGAAGTCGGAGAAGCGCATGATGATCTCTTCGGTCCAGCCGCGCCGCGCCGAGGCGATCAGGCCGAGGCAGAGGCCGAAGGTGAGACCGATGCTGACCGCGATGATTCCGACCATGATGGTGGAACGGGCGCCGGCGAGCAGCAGCGAGACGATGTCGCGGCCGAAGGAATCGGTGCCGAGCCAATGCGCCGCCGAGGGCGGCCGGAGTTTCGAGGCGATGTCGATCTCGTAAGGCGACCACGGCGTCCAGACCAGCGACAGCAGCGCCGAGGCAACCACCAGCAGGCTGAGCGTGCCGCCCAGCACGAAACTGCGATGGCGCAGCGCGCGGCCCCAGAAGGTCTTGGCCGGCAGGTGGCGCGTCGCGACCGCTGCGTCAATCGGGGTGGTCAAGGGCGCGCTCACAGGTCGTGGACCTTGATGCGAGGATCGATGAAGGCATAGAGCACGTCGACCACGAAATTGACTGCTACGACCATGGTCGCGAGCAGCATCACGCAATTGCGCACCACGATCAGGTCGCGGTTGGCGATCGACTGGAAGATCAGGCGGCCGAGGCCCGGCAGGTAGAACACGTTCTCGATCACGATGGTGCCGGCGAGCAGATTGGCGAATTGCAGGCCCATCACCGTCATCACGGGGATCATGGCGTTGCGCAGCACATGGCGCCACAGCACCTCGCGCTTGCCGAGGCCCTTTGCGCGCGCGGTGCGGACGAAATCCTCGCGCAGCACTTCGAGCACGGCCGAGCGCGTGACGCGGGCAAGGATCGCGGCCTGCACCACCGCGAGCGAGATCGCCGGCAGCAGCAGCGATTTGATCCCGAGCAAGATGCCGTCTTCCCAGCCGGCGAAGCCGCCGGCCGAGAGCCATTGCAGCCTGACCGAGAACAACAGGACCAGCAGGATCGCGAACCAGAAATTCGGCAGCGCGATGCCCACCTGGGTCAGCGACATCACGCCGACATCGCCGAGCTTGTTGTGGTTGGCGGCGGTGTAGATGCCGGCCGAGAGCGCCAGAGTCACCGTGATCAGCATCGACATGATCGCGAGCGGAATGGTCAGCGCCAGCCGCTCCGCGATCAGGCTGCCGACCGGCGTGCCGTAGACATAGGAGTTGCCGAGATCGCCGACCAAGAGCCCCTTGATCCATTGCAGATAGCGAACCGCCAGCGGCTGGTCGAGCCCGAGCTTGACGGTGAGCGCACGCACCGCGTCCGGCGAGGCGTCGGCGCCCATCAGCATCTGCGCGGCATTGCCCGGAAGCGCGTCCAGCACCAGGAAAATGATCACGGATGCGCCGACCAGCGTCGCCAGCAGGGTCAACAGACGTCGGAGGACAAATACGCTCATGCGCGACCGGGTTCAAAGCTCATCCGCGGCACGAACATCATGTCCGGACGCCGGAAGCAAGTCCTTTGCACGCAAGGGCTTGGCTGCATGCGCATGTCGTCATTCCGGCCAGCGGGAGAGAAGGTCGCTTGACGCTTCGAACAGCGCACTCACCCGCAGCAATTCGGCATCAAGCCGGAAGCGGCCGACGAGCTGAAGTCCGATCGGCAGGCCGTCGCGGCCAAAGCCCGAGGGCAGGCTGACGGCGGGATGCCCGGTCATGTTGAACGGCATGGTCCAGGGGAACCAGTGCGGCCGGACGCTGTCGAAATGCGCCCCGTCGATCTCGATGGTGCCGAACAGGTCCTGCTTGATCGGCAGCGCGGTGCGCGTGAGGGTCGGCATCGCCAGGAAGTGGCCGCGCGCAAGCAGGGATTGCACCCGGCGGAACAGCGCGGTGCGCGCGAACATCGCCTCCTGGTAGTCGACGCCGCTGACTTCGGTGGCGAGCGCAAGCTGCTTGAGGAAGGCCTCGCTCAGCTCGTCCTTGTGCTCGGCCGCGAGCTTTGCAAAGCGCGTGCGCCAGAGGGTGTGGTTGATGGCGCGCCAGATCGGCTCGATGTCAAAACCCTCGCCGGAGAATTCCTCGAGCTCGGCGCCAAGTCCGGCCAGCCGGTCGAGGCTGGCCTTGAAGCTGGCGGCAACTTCCGCGGACACCGGACGGCCCGGCGGCGTCAGGCAGTACAGGATCCGCTGCCCGCGCAGATCGCCGCGCGGGGCTGATGTGCCGACGAAATCGGGCACGCCGACGCCGATCGACCAGGGATCGCAAGGATCCTCGCCCGACATGGCCTGCATCATCAGCGCGGTGTCGGCGACGGTGCGGGTGGTCGGGGTGACATAGGTCTGGTTGCCGAACACATCCAGCGCCTGGCTGTGCGGGATGACGCCGTTGCTCTGCTTCAGGCCCACCACGCCGTTGCAGGCGGCCGGAATCCGGGTCGAGCCGCCGCCATCGGTCGCGATCGCGAGCGGCGCGATGCCGCTCGCCACCGCCACTGCCGCGCCGCCGCTGGAGCCGCCGGAGGAGCGGCAGGCGTCCCACGCATTGCGGGTGCGGCCGAACAGGGGCGAGTCGGTCAGGCACTTGCTGCCGAATTCCGGCGTCGTGGTCTTGCCGATCAGGATCGCGCCCTCGCTGCGCAGCCGCGCGACCGCCACCGCATCCTCGTTCGGCAAATTGTCCTTGTAGGGAACGGCGCCGAAGGTGGTCTTGACGCCCTTGGTGTTGACGATGTCCTTGACGGTGACGGGGATGCCGTGCAGCAGGCCGAGCGGCTCGCCCGACATCACCTTGCGCTCGGCTGCGCGCGCGGCCGCCATCGCCTCGTCGCCGCAGATCGTGATGAAGCAGTTCAGTTCGCCCTGGAGCGCCTCAGCGCGGGCGAGCACGGCGCGGGTGAGCTCCACGGGCGAAATCTTCCTGGCGGCGATGAGGCCGCGCAGCTCGGTTGCGGATAGCAAGCAAGGATCGCCGTTCATCGTCACATCGCTCCGAAGCCGGCCGCCGTTGGCCGATAGCATTGACAGCGAGGATGACAGTTTTGTTAACTCGCCGTCCAATACCATTTTGGACAGCAACCCATACGTTTTCGGTATGCCAATGGATCTTCGCCGGCTCCGCTATTTCGTCGCCGTGGCCGAGGCCCGCAGCGTCGGCAAGGCCGCCGAACGGCTGCGGATGGCCCAGCCGCCGCTCTCGGTCCAGATCCGCAAGCTGGAGGCCGAGGTCGGCGCGCCGCTGTTCCGCCGCGGTACGCGCGGCATGGACCTGACCGAGGCGGGCCAGGCGCTGCTGGCGCGCGCCGGCGAGGCGCTGGCGCTGGCGGCCGACGGCGTCGAAGCCGCGCGCGCGGTCGCGGCCGGCAGCCGGGGGCGGCTGTCCGTCGGCTACATGTTCGTGCTCGCGAACGCGATGCTGCCGCGTCTCATCCCCGAGCTGCGGCGATCCATTCCCGGCGTCGATCTCGACTTCGCCGAGCTCAGCGCCTCGACGCGCGAGGCGCGGCTGCTCGACCGCAGCGTCACCGTCGCGCTGTGCATGCCGCCGATCCACCACCCTGAAATCCAGGTGGCCCGGATCGGCACGCAGCCGTTCATGCTGGCGATGCCGAACCGTTCGCCGCTTGCGCGCCTGAGCGCGGTGCCGATGGCACGACTCCAGGGCCGTCCGCTGATCGCATTGCCGCCTCCGGAGCAGGACCCCTCCTCCTCCGTGGTCGCGGCCCTGCTGCGGCGGCATCAGATCGTGATGCCGATCGCCGGCCGGGTGGAGACGGTGCATTCGGCGATGAGCCTGGTTCTGGCCGGTGAAGGCCTTGCGATCCTGCCCGCCTGCGCGCAGCTCGGCGCGCCGCGCGGCGTCGTGTTCCGGCCGCTGCGGGACGCCACCGATTCCTTCGACGTCGCGGTCTGCTGGCGGCGGGACTCGCACAGCCCGCTGATCCGCACCTTCCTCAAATGCGCCGAGAAGGCGGTTGCGCCGCTGTGACGGGCTACAAGGGCCAATTGATCTCGTGGCTCCAGGGCGGATCGGCGCCCGGGCGGGTGCAGGTGAGACCGGCGCAATTGGCGGCAAAGGACAGCGCGCGGCGCAGCTCGTCGGCATTGATGTCCCTGAGCTGCTGCCGCGCCAGACGTCCCTGCTTGTGCAGGGCGAACAGCAGCGCCGCCTGAAAACTGTCGCCGGCGCCGATGGTGTCGGCGACGACGACTTGCGGCGCCTGCACTTCGATCTGCCCTGCTCCCGCGTGCCAGGCGATGGCGCCGTTGTTGCCGCGGGTGATGACGACGAGGCTTGTGCCTTGCCCCAGCAGCGCGCTCGCGCGTTGCTGATAAGGCTCCTCGCCGAAGAGATAGGCGAAGTCGACGTCCGACATCTTGATGAGATCGGCGGTCCCCGCGAACGCCATCATGCGCGCGAGATAGGCGGGCTTGTCCCTGACCAGATTGGGCCGGCAGTTCGGATCGAAGGAGATCGTGGAGGACGCGCGGGCGTCCGCGATCAGGGCTTTGGTCTCGGCGGCGCCCTGGTCGTTGACCAGCGTGGTCGAGCCGATATGGAGGACTTCAACCTTATCGAATGGAATGGACCCGCGCCGGTAGGTCCAGCTCCGCGTTGCGGTTTCGGCATCATAGAACGCGTAGTGCGACTCGCCCGCGACGATGCGGACGAAAGCGAGCGTGGTCTGGTGATCGCTGCGGGTGGCAAGACCGAGCTCGACATGCGAGGCAGCCGCGTGGTCCGCGATCATGCGGCCGAACAGGTCGGTCGAAATGCCGCCGACGAAGCCGGTCGGTGCGCCCAGGCGCGCCATGCCGATCGCGACGTTGAGGCAGGAGCCGCCGACCGCGGGCATCACTGCCTCACGTCCCTCCGCGTTTCGCGTCGGCACGAAATCGATCAGCGCATCGCCGCAGGATATCAGCATTCGTTCTAACCCTCGGGAACGTCGCGCATCGCGGCCCGGCTGCCGCGGTCGACCTCGCGCAGCAGCTCGTACACCTCGCGCTTGCGGGCGTGGAAGGCCGCCATGTCGGGCGCGGTCGGCTCGCTCTTGCGCCCCAGCGCGGACATCTTGGCCATGGTCTCGCCGATCGAGGCACAGGCGCCGCCGGCGACCGCCCCGAGCATCGCGGCACCGAGCAGCACCGGCTCCCTGGTCTGCGGCAGCGCGACGACGAGGCCGGTGGTGTCGGCCATGATCTGCCGCACCAGCGGACTGCGGCTGGCGCCGCCGCCCATGATCATGATGCCTGCGCGGACACCGTGTGCGGCGAAGGCCTCGATCACCTCGGCCAGCCCATAGGCGAGCCCGCAGAGGCCGGCGACGAACAGCCGCTCCATGGACGCGACGTCGGTGTCGAGATCGAGGCCCGCGATTACCGCGCGCGTATCGGGGTCGGCATAGGGCGAGCGGTTGCCGATGAACTCTGGGAGCACATGGATGTCGCGGGCGAGCAGCGCGGCGCGGCTGGCATCGCCGGCGCGCGCGATGATGCGGCGCTCCAGGAACTCGATGAGGTCGACGCCCTCGCTCCGAGCCGCCGCACTCGCCTCGGCATGACCGGGATGCGACTTCAGGAGATGGTCGATCGCAGCGCCCGCGGCCGATTGGCCGCCCTCGTTGAGCCAGAAGTCCGGCACCATGCCGGAATAATAAGGCCCCCACACGCCCGGCACGAAGCACGGCTCCTTGGTCGTCGCCATGATGCAGGCCGACGTTCCCATGATGTAGGCGAGTCGATCGCTGACATCGGTCGCGCCATCCGAGCCGTCGCGGCCGCCGATCGCGCCGATGCCGCCGGCATGCGCGTCGATCAGCGCGGCGCCGACCGGTGTGCCGGCCGACAGGCCGAGCTCAGCCGCAGCGGCACGCGTGAGACCGGCGCCGAGCCGCGTGCCGGGCGCGACGATCTCGGTGCCGATGCGGATGTACTTCTCGTTGACGAAGTCCGACAGGCCGATGCGCTTGAAGAACGGCGCGCTCCAGCCGCCGCCGTCATGGGCAAGGTAGTTCCATTTGCAGGTGACGGTGCAGGTCGAGCGTTGCAGCGAGCCAGTGGCGCGCCAGGTCAGGTAGTCTGCCAGATCGAAGAAATGGCCTGCGGCGTCGAAGCTCGCGCGCAGATGGCGCTTCAGCCAGAGCAGTTTCGGCATCTCCATCTCGGGCGAGATCGAGCCGCCGACATAGCGCAGCACGGCGTCCCCGGTCTCGTTGATCAGCCGCGCCTCGGCCGTGGCGCGGTGATCCATCCAGACGATGACGTTGCGCTGCGCCTCGCCGGAGGCGCTGACCGTGACCGGCGCACCTTGCTTATCGAGGACGACCAGCGAACAGGTGGCGTCGAAACCGATGCCGCCGACGTTGTCGGGCGCAATGGCAGCCTCCGCCATCGCCGCCCGGACCGATGTCACGCACGCGTCCCAGATGTCCTGGGACGACTGCTCGACGATGTCGCCGGCCTCGTGCCAGATCCTGATCGGATGCCGCGCGGTGGCAAGCAAGGTGCCGGCCTCGTCGAACACCCCTGCCCGCGTGCTCGTGGTCCCCACGTCGACGCCAATATACGCTCGCGGCATTGTCGCTCCCGGAAGCTCTCGTCAGTTTTGACGTAAGCCTACCAGCAAGTGTAGCCGCCATCCACCAGCACGATGCTGCCGGTCATCAGGCTCGCGGCTTCGGACGAGAGGAACAGCACGACGGAGGCGATCTCCTCGACCTGCCCCATCCGCGCCATCGGAGTTCCACCGATCCAGGCGTCGTACATTTTGGCGTTGCTCTTCACGAAGGCGTTGAGGGGCGTCTCGATATAGGTCGGCGCCACCGCGTTGACGCGGATGCCGCGCGCACCCCATTCGGCGGCGAGCGATTTTGTCAGATGGTGCACGCCGGCCTTGGAGGCATTGTAGAAGCTCTGCTCCTGCGGCTTGTTGACGATGAAGCCGGACATCGAGCCGACATTGACGATGGCGCCGCTCTTGGCCTTCAGCATGTGCTTGCCGAACTCGCGGCAACACCAGAAGGTGCCGTTGAGGTTGACGTCGATGACGTTGAGCCAGTGCTCGTCGGTGACGGTCTCCGCCGGAGTCTCGCTGCGGGCGATGCCGGCATTGTTGACGAGGATGTCGACCTTGCCGTGGCGGGCGACGAGGTCGTTGGCCACTTCCGCGACGCGCCTGGTATCGGTGACGTCCATGATCGCGGTCTCGACGTCGTAGCCCTTCGCTTTCAGCTCGGCCTTTGCGCTGTCGGCGACCTTGCTGTCGCGGTCGCCGATCACGACCCTGGCGCCGGCCTCGGCCAGCGCTTCCGCGCAGCCAAGGCCGATGCCCTGCCCGCCGCCGGTGATGAACGCGGTCTTGCCGGTCAGCTTGAATTTTTCCAGGTACATCTTCTTCGTCTTTCCGATTCTTGCCGTTTGCTTGCCGTCTTCTTGCCGTTTCTCGTCAGCCGCGAAGCGCGTTGCCACTCGCGTCGAAGCGGTGGATGCGCGCGGGGTCCGGCAGCAGCGACACGTGGTCGCCGGCATGCAGGCTCAATTCGCCGACGTAGCGCGCGGTCAGCATGCCAAGCGGGCCCGCATCGACATAAAGGAACGTGTCGCTGCCGAGATGCTCGGCGACCGCGATCGTCCCCTGCCAGCCGCCACCGCCGTCACGCTCGATCTTGAGGTGCTCCGGCCGCACGCCAATGGTAGCCGCGCCGCGTTGCAATGCGTGCTCGCCAGTGACGAGATTCATCTTGGGTGAGCCGATGAAGCCGGCGACGAAGAGGTTGGCGGGCTTTTCGTACAGCTCCAGCGGCGAGCCATATTGCTCGATCTTGCCGGCGTTGAGCACGACGATCTTGTCTGCCATGGTCATGGCCTCGACCTGGTCATGGGTGACGTAGATCGCGGTGGTGCCGAGCTGCTTCTGGAGCCGCGTCACCTCGATGCGCATCTGCACGCGCAGTGCGGCGTCCAGGTTCGACAGCGGCTCGTCGAACAGGAACCCCTTGGGCTCGCGCACGATGGCCCGCCCGATCGCCACGCGCTGGCGCTGACCGCCGGAGAGCTCGCGCGGCTTGCGGTCGAGATAGGGTGTGAGGTTCAGCGTCGCGGCCGCGGCCTCGACCTTGCGGTTGATCTCGTCCTTCGGCAGCCCCGCCATCTTCAGGCCGAAGCCGATATTGCCGCGCACGCTCATATGCGGATAGAGCGCGTAGGACTGGAACACCATCGACAGCCCGCGCTTGGCCGGCGGCGTGTCGACGACGTTCTTGCCGTCGATCAGGATCTTGCCGCCTGAGACATCCTCGAGCCCGGCGATCAAGCGCAAGAGCGTGGTCTTGCCGCAGCCGGAGGGACCGACGAACACCACGAAGGAGCCGTCGGCAATGTCGAGGTCGGCGCCCTTGATGATGTGCACGGGGCCGAAGGATTTCTGCACGTCCTGAAGTGTGATCTGACCCATGATCCGGCAGCCCTTCTACTTCACAGCGCCGAAGGTGAGCCCGCGCACGAGCTGCTTCTGGCTGAACCAACCGAGGACGAGAATGGGCGCGATCGCCAGCGTCGAGGCCGCCGACAGCTTTGCCCAGAACAGCCCTTCCGGGCTCGAATAAGACGCAATGAACGTGGTGAGCGGCGCGGCGTTCGAGGTCGACAGATTGAGCGTCCAGAACGCCTCGTTCCAGGCGAGGATGAGATTGAGCAGCATGGTCGACGCCAGGCCCGGGATCGCCATCGGCGTCAGCACGTAGATGAGCTCGCGGCCGATGGTGGCGCCGTCCATGCGCGCGGCCTCCAGGATGTCGCGCGGGATCTCCTTGAAATAGGTGAAGAGCATCCAGACCACGATCGGCAGATTGCCGAGGCAGAGGATGAAGACGAGGCCGATGCGGGAATCGAGCAGACCGAAGGTCTTGTAGATCAGGTAGATCGGGACCAGCACGCCGACCGGCGGCATCATCTTGGTCGAGAGCATCCAGAGCAGGATGTCCTTGGTGCGCTTGGTCGGCGAGAACGCCATCGACCAGGCCGCGGGAATGGCTATCAAGAGCGCAATGAGCGTCGAGCCGCCGGCGATGATGACCGAGTTCATGGCGTGAAGGAAATAATCGCTGCGCTCCTGCACGGTCGCGTAGTTTTCCGTGGTCCAGTGGAAGAACAGGAAGGACGGCGGAATCGCAAAGGCCTCGAGCTCGGTCTTGAAGCTCGCCAGCACCATCCACAGGATCGGGAAGAAGATCAGGAAGCCGAAGAACCACGCCCCGATCGTCGATATCACCACCTGCTGCGTCGTTGACTTGCGCGCCATGATTCAGGCTTCCAGGTTGCGGCCGACGATGCGGACGAGGAAGAAGGCGACGACGTTGGCGATCACGACGGCAACGAGGCCGCCCGCCGAGGCGCTGCCGACGTCGAACTGGATCAGCGCCTGCGAATAGATCAGGAAGGCGATATTGGTGGTCTGCAGGCCCGGCCCGCCACCGGTTGTGACGAAGATCTCGGCGAACACGGTGAGCAGGAAGATGGTCTCGATCAGGATCACCACGGTGATGGGCCGCGCCAGATGCGGCAGCGTGATGTAGATGAAGGTCGACACCGCGCTGGCGCCGTCCATCTCGGCCGCCTCCTTCTGCTCCTCGTCGAGCGATTGCAGCGCGGTCAGCAGGATCAGCGTCGCGAACGGCAGCCATTGCCAGGCGACGATCAGGATCACCGCGAGCAGCGGCGCGTCGGTGAACCAGTCGATCGGCGTCAACCCGATGAGCTTGGCGAGCCAGGCGAACAGGCCGGAGACCGGGTGCATCAACAGGTTCTTCCAGACCAGCGCGCTCACGGTCGGCATCACGAAGAACGGCGCGATCACCATCAGCCGCACGATGTTGCGGCCGATCACGGGCTGGTCCATCAGCAGCGCCAGCGGAATGCCGAGCAGGATCGTTAGCGCCAGCACCGAGCCGACCAGCACCAGCGTATTCTGGAGCGAAGCGAGGAAAGCGGGGTCGGTGAGGAAGTAGCGGAAATTCTCAAGACCAACGAACGCTTCGGAGCCGGGATCGAGCAGGCTGTAATGCAGCGTCGAGAAATAGATCGTCAGCGCGAGCGGGACGATCATCCAGATGAAGAGCAGCCCGACCGCAGGCGTCAGGAGCGCGCGCGCAAGAAACTGCGTTTGCCGGGTTGCCATCCACGCGTCTCCGCTTGCGGGAAGAAAGCGGCCATCCATCCGGGGCTGGGCTGGTGGATAGCCGCCAGTTTGAGCTCAGGAGGGAGAGCTCGGGTTCACTTGATGTAGCCGGCGCGCTTCATCTCGCGCTCGGTGACCGATTGTGCCGCGGTGAGCGCCGCATCGACCGTCATGGAGCCCGCGAGCGCCGCGGAGAACTGCTGGCCCACCTGGGTGCCGATGCCCTGGAATTCCGGGATCGCAGCGTATTGCACGCCGACGTATGGCACCGGCTTCACGGTCGGCTTGTTCGGATCGGCGGCGTCGATCGAGGCCAGCGTCAGCTTGGCGAACGGCGCGACCTTCAGATATTCAGGGTTCTGGTAGAGCGAGGTGCGCGTGCCCGGCGGCACGTTGGCCCAGCCATCCTTCGACGCCACGAGTTTTGTGTAGTCCTTGCTGGTCGCCCAAGCGATGAACTTCTCGGCCGCCTCGGCTTTCTTGGAGCCGGCTGGGATCGCGAGATTCCAGGCCCACAGCCAGTTGGCGTTCTTGCCGAGCCCGGTGTTGGGCGCGAGCGCGAAGCCGACCTTGTCGGCGACCTTGGAGTCCTTCGGGTTGGTGACGAAGGAAGCGGCCACCGTCGCATCGATCCACATACCGCACTTGCCGGCGTTGAACAGCGCCAGATTCTCGTTGAAGCCGTTGGAGCTCGCGCCGGGAGGGCCCGCGTCCTTCATGAGATTGACGTAGGTCGTGAGCGTCGCCTTCCATTCCGACGTGTTGAATTGCGGCTCCCACTTCTCGTCGAACCAGCGCGCGCCGTAGGAATTGGCCATCGCCGAGAGGAACGCCATGTTCTCGCCCCAGCCGGCCTTGCCGCGCAGGCAGATGCCGTAGGTGCCGGCGCTCTTGTCGGTGAGCTTCCTGGCGGCGTCGATCACAAAGTCCCAGGTCGGCTTTTCCGGCATCTTCAAGCCGGCCTTCTCGAACAGATCGGTGCGGTACATCACCATCGAGCTCTCGCCGTAGAACGGCGCGGCGTAGAGCTTGCCATCGACGGAGACCGCGTCCTTGATCTTGGGCAGCAGGTCGGCCACGTCGTAATCGGCGCCGAGATTGGCGAGCGGCACCAGCCAGCCCTTCTTGGCCCAGATCGGCACCTCATAGGTGCCGATGGTGAGCACGTCGAACTGGCCGCCCTTGGTGGCGATGTCGGTGGTGACGCGCTGGCGCAGCACGTTCTCCTCCAGCGTCACCCATTTCACGGATATGTCAGGGTTCTTCTTGGTGAATTCAGCCGTCAGCCCCTGCATGCGGATCATGTCGCCATTGTTGACGGTGGCGATCGTCAGGGTCGTTTCGGCCATCGCGGGGACGGCCAACAGGATAGACGCGCCGCAGACGGCGCCGAGGACGTGTTTCACGGTGACCTCCCTAAGCTCGCGTTTTTGAGCATATGCCCACGCGTTGGGTGTATGTTCAATCGGGAGACGGCGGTTGTCAAGCAGGCGTGCGGGCGTTCGCGCAACTTATGAGTGCTGCGGTGCGGGAGGTGTCGCCCCGCCCACACTGTCGTGCTCCGCGAAAGCGGGGCACCCAGTACGCCGTGACGTCTATTGGTTTGCCTCAAGCGGGGCCGCGGCGTACTGGATCATCCGCCTTCGCGGATGATGACAGTGGTGTAGGTGGCGAGACCGCCCGCCTCTACCGCTCCAGGATCGCCCTCGCCGTCGCCTCGTCCGTGATCAGGCCGTTGATCAGGCCTCCGCTCAATGCCGCCGCGATCGCTGGTACCTTGGCCGCGCCGACCGCCGCGCCGATGGTGGTGGCCTTCGCCGGCACTTCCGGCGGAATGCTGGTGAGGCGCTTGTTGGTGCCGGCCTTGAGCAGGCGCCCCTTCGAATCATAGGCCCAGCCGGTGATCTCGCCGATGGCGCCTTGCCGCATCATCTCGAACAATTCATCGCGGGTGACGAAGCCGTCGACATGCACCTGCGCCTTCTGGTCCATCTGGCCGATGCCGACGAGGCGCAGATCCGCCTTGGCTGCGACCGCCTTCACCTTCGCGATCGGCTCGATGCGCACCATCTTGTTGCGCTCGTCCTCCGACGACATCAGGAACGGCAGCGGCATCGGATAATGCCGCGCGCCGGTGCGGTCGGCGAGCCGGCCGACGGTGTCGTAGAAGCTCGCCGAGCCGTCGGCGGAGATGTTGCCGACCAGCGAGACGATCTGGTGATTGGGCCGGTCGATCGGCGTGACCCGCTCGACCGCGGCGCGCACGGCCCGCCCGGTGCCGAGCGCGACGATGACCGGCGTCTCGGAGCGCAGCGTGGCATCGAGCAGGTTGGCGCAGCGTTCGGCGATGCCTGCGGTGGCCTGCGGTGCGGCAGGATCTTCCGGCACCACCTCACAATGGACGAGATCAAACCGCTCCTTCAGGCGCGCCGCCAATTCCATGCAGGCGGCGATGGGATGCTCGAGCCGGAAGGTGATGAGCCGTTCGGCAAGACATAGCGACACCAGCCGCTGTGCCGAAGCGCGCGAGACCTGAAGCATTTTTGCGATCTCGTCCTGGGTGTGGCCGGCAATGAAATAGAGCCAGCCGGCCCGCGCGGCGTCGTCGAGTCTCGATTTTTCGTTCTCGGCGGCCATGGCGGGTCTACGCCTCCCAGAAATCGCTCATGCGCGCGAAGACCCGATCGGCCCCGGCGGCGGACAATATAGCCCGCCCGTCACGCGCGCGGTAATGGCTGCCGCCGACAAATCCCCAGACGGCCATGCCGGCCGCCTTGGCGGCCTGCACGCCACTGACGCTGTCCTCGATGACCAGGGTGCGCGCGGGTTGCGCGCCCATCTTCCCAGCGGCGTAGAGAAAGAGGTCGGGTGCCGGCTTACCGTGCTTGACCATCTGCGCGGTGTAGAGCCGATCCTCGAAATGCGATGAGAGACCGGTGACATCAAGCGACAATGAGACGCGGTCGATATCGCTCGACGAGGCCACGCAGTGCGGCGTCTTCAATACGGACAAGACCGAGCCTATCCCGGGGATCGGCTGGAGCGCTCCCGCAAATGTCTCAAGCACGCGCGTCTTCAGCCGCGGCAGAAATTCGTCGGGCAAGACCTCGCCGCGCTCGCGAAAATATTGTCCGATCGCAGCCGAGCTGCGCCCGAGGAAAAGTTCGAGCGCCTGCTCAATACTGAGCGCGAAGCCAAACTCGGCGAGCATCTCGGACAGGCAGCGGCAGCTCAACAGCTCGCTATCGACGAGCACGCCGTCGCAGTCGAAGATGACGAGATCGGGCCTGCCGGGATCCATCGGCGCATTCGATCATATACTCATCAGCTGGGCAATAGCTCAGACTCGCTGGGGGTTGAGGGACCAATTACCGCCGCACCCGTCATTGCGAGGAGCTCTTGCGACGAAGCAATCCAGAATCCCTCCGCGGAGGAACTCTGGATTGCTTCGCTGCGCTCGCAATGACGGGGAAGACCGTAGCCCGCATGGAGTGCAGCGGAATGCGGGGACAGTGGTCCGGATTACGCTCCGCTCCATCCGGGCTACGCAGCGTCACCGCCGCTGATTGTACACGTCGATGCACACCGCCCCGAGCAGCACCAGGCCCTTGATGACCTGCTGGTAGTCGATGCCGATGCCGAGGATGGACATGCCGTTGTTCATCACGCCCATGATCATGGCGCCGACCACGGCGCCGCCGACGCGCCCGACGCCGCCATAGGCGGAGGCGCCGCCGATGAAGCAGGCGGCGATGACGTCGAGCTCGAAGCCGAGGCCCGCTTTCGGCGTTGCGGTGTTGAGCCGCGCGGCGAAGACGAGGCCGGCGAGCGCGGCCAGCACGCCCATGTTGACGAAGGTGAGGAAGGTCAGCCGCTCGGTCTTGATGCCCGACAGGCTTGCCGCCTTGGCATTGCCGCCGACGGCATAGATCTGCCGGCCGATCACGGTGCGGCGGGTGACGAAGCCGTAGAGCGCGATCAACGCGCCCATGATCACCAGCACGTTGGGCAGGCCGCGATGCGAGGCGATCAGGTAGGTGAAATAGAGCACGGCACAGGCGAGCAGAATGCTCTTGCCGAGGAAGAACGCGTAGGGCTCGACCTCGATGCCGTGCAACTGCTCGCGCGACCTTCCCCTGGCGCTGGCGTAGACCAGACCGAGCGCGAGCACGGCACCGATCAGCATGGAGGTCGGATGCAGCGTGCCGGCCTCAGGCAGCATTTCCGGGATGAAGCCCGACGACAATTTCTGGAAGGTCGCCGGGAACGGCCCGAGCGACTGGCCCTGCAACACCGCGAGCGCCAGGCCCTTGAACACCAGCATGCCGGCCAGCGTGACGATGAAGGACGGAATCTTGAAATAGGCCACCCAATAGCCTTGCGCGGCGCCGATGGCGGCACCGACCACGAGGCAAGCGATGAAGGCGAGCGTGTAGTCGACCTTGTAGGTCACCATCAGCAACGCCGCGACGGCACCGACGAAACCCGCGACCGAACCGACCGAGAGGTCTATGTGCCCGGTCACGATCACCAGCAGCATGCCCAACGCCATGATGACGATGTAGCTGTTCTGCAGCACCAGATTGGTCAGGTTGAGCGGCTGCAGCAGCGTGCCGCCGGTCATGACCTGGAAGAATAGCATGATCGCGATCAGCGACAGCAGCATGCCGTAATTGCGTAGATTGTTCTTGATGAAGCTGCCATGCCGGCGCTCCTCGGGCAGCGACACCGTCTTGTCGGTCATGGCTGCGATCCTCCCATCTCCGCGGCCTCAGGCACGCCGTTGCTTCTCTCATTGCGCATGATCGCGCGCATGATCTTCTCTTGCGTTGCGTCTGCGCCCTTGAACTCGCCGACGAAGGCACCGTCGTTCATGACACAGATGCGGTCGCAGATGCCGAGCAGCTCGGGCATCTCCGAGGAGATCACCACGACGCCGCGCCCGGCCTCCGCCAGCTCGTTGATGATACAGTAAATCTCGTATTTGGCACCGACGTCGATGCCCCGTGTCGGCTCGTCCAGGATGAGGACCTTCGGGTCCGTCATCAGCCATTTCGACAGCACCACCTTCTGCTGGTTGCCGCCGGAGAGCTGGCCGGTCTCCTGGTAGACGTCGGAGCAGCGGATGCGCATGCGGTTGCGATAGTCGCTGGCGACCTTCAGCTCGGCGATGTCGTCGATCACCCTGCCCGGCGCGACCTGATGCAGGCTTGCCAGCGTGATGTTCTTGCGGACGTCGTCGGCGAGGATCAGGCCGAGCTGCTTGCGGTCCTCGGTAACATAGGCCAGCCCGGCGTCGATCGCGGCGGCCACGCTTGGCAGCGCGATCTCGCGGCCTTCAAGGCGGATGCGGCCGCTGATATTGGTGCCCCAGGAACGGCCGAACAGGCTCATGGCGAATTCGGTGCGGCCCGCGCCCATCAGGCCCGCGATGCCGACGACCTCGCCGCGCCTGACGCCGAAATTGACATTCTTGATCACCTGCCGTTCGGGATGAATGGGGTGATAGACCGACCAGTTCTCGACGGTGAGGACAGGCTCGCCGATCTTCACGTTGCGCTCGGGAAAGCGATGGGCGAGATCGCGGTTGACCATGCTGCGGATGATGCGGTCTTCCTGGATCGGCTCGGCGTGGCAGTCGATGCTGTCGACGGTGCGGCCGTCGCGCAGCACGGTGATGTGGTCGGCGACCTTGGCGACCTCGTTGAGCTTGTGCGAGATCAGGATCGAGCCGATGCCCTGCGCGCGAAAAGCCATCAGACGTTCGAGCAGCGCGGCGCTGTCGGCCTCGTTCAGGCTCGCGGTCGGCTCGTCCAGGATCAGCATCCGCACCCGCTTGGACAGCGCCTTGGCGATCTCGACCAGCTGCTGCTTGCCGACGCCAAGATCGGTGATCAGCGTATCCGGGGATTCCTTCAGGCCAACCTGCGCCAGGAGATCCCGCGTGCGCCGGTACACCTCGTCGCGATCGATCACCCCAAGCTTTGAGGGCGGATGCGACAGGAAGATGTTCTCCGCGATCGACATCAGCGGGATCAGCGCCAGCTCCTGGTGGATGATGATGATGCCGAGCGCCTCGGAATCGTTGATGTCGCGGAAGCGGCGCTCCTCGCCCTCGAAGACGATGGTGCCCTCGTAGCTGCCGGCCGGATAGACGCCGCTCAGCACCTTCATCAGCGTGGACTTGCCGGCGCCGTTCTCGCCGACGAGCGCGTGGATCTGGCCCGCGTGAACCGAGAAATTGACGTCGCGCAGCGCCTGGACGCCGGAAAAGCTCTTGCTGACGTTGCGCATCTCCAGCATGGCGGTCATCGTCGTTGTCCCTCGATCGGTGCTGGTTCACCTCTCCCCGCTTGCGGGGAGAGGTCGGGTCGCATCGCAAGATGCGATCCGGGTGAGGGGGAGTCTCCGCGAGTCTCATTGTCACCTCCCTCGCGGAGGCTCCCCCTCGCCCCGACCCTCTCCCCGCAAGCGGGGCGAGGGAGAAGAGGCTCTCCCCGCACGCGGGGAGAGGGAATAGACCTCCTACTGGAACTGCGACTTCTTGTAGTAGCCGCTGTCGACCAGGGTCTTCTCCCAATTGTCCTTGTAGACCACGACCGGCTTGAGCAGGTAGCTCGGCACGGTCTTGACGCCGTTCTCGTAGGTCTTGGTGTCGTTGACGGTGACCTGCTTGCCGGCGAGCGCGGCATCGACCATGTCGGCGGTTACCTTGGCGAGGTCGCGGGTGTCCTTGAAGATGGTCGAGTACTGGTCGCCGCGGAGCATCGCCTTGATCGAGGGCACTTCGGCGTCCTGGCCGGAGATGACAGGCATCGGCTGATCGGCGCTGCCGTAACCGACGCCCTTCAGCGAGGAGATGATGCCGATCGAAAGGCCGTCATAGGGCGACAGCACGGCGTTGACCTTCTTGTTGCCGTAGTAGGCGCTGAGCAGATTGTCCATGCGGGCCTGCGCGGTGGCGCCGTCCCAGCGCAAAGTCGCGACCTTGTCCATGCCCATCTGGCCGGAGACGACGACGAGCTTGCCGCTGTCGATATACGGCTTCAGCACGCTCATGGCGCCGTTGTAGAAGAAGTAGGCGTTGTTGTCGTCGGGCGAGCCGCCGAACAGCTCGATGTTGAAGGGACCCTTGCCGTCCTTGAGGCCGAGGCCCTGCACGAGGGACTCCGCCTGGAGCACGCCGACCTGGAAATTGTCGAAGGTCGCGTAATAGTCGACGTTCGGCGTGCCACGGATCAGGCGGTCATAGGCGATCACGGTGATGCCCTTCGCCTTCGCCTGCTTGAGCACGTCGGACAGGGTGGTGCCGTCGATCGCGGCGATCACCAGCGCCTTGGCACCCTTGGTCACCATGTTCTCGACCTGCGAGAGCTGGTTCGGAATGTCGTCCTCGGCGTATTGCAGATCGGTGTTGTAGCCGCGCTCCTTCAGCACCTTGACCATGTTGTTGCCGTCGTCGATCCAGCGCGCCGAGGATTTTGTCGGCATGGCGATGCCGACCGTCGCCTTGTCCTGGGCGGAGGCGGAGACACCTGCGGCCATCGTTGCAGCGCCGGCCAGCGCCAGCGCGAGGAATGTCGTCGTCAGTTTCAGCATGCTTCACTCCCTTTGGGTGTCAGACTGTTTTTTGGTTTCGTCGAGAACAGAGGTAGAGGTCGGCTTCGGATCTCCTATGCGAGCTTGACGTCGGGCTCCGCGCGACCGCGCGCGGAGGCCTCGAGCAGAAAGGTGCAACCGGCTTGCGGATCGGGGGCGCGCGCCGCCGCGTCCATGTCCTGCCAGGCCGAGGTGACAAGGAGACGCGACAGATCGGGGCCGACGAAGGCCGGGCAACTCGACTGCGTGGCCGGCACGCTCAGTGAGCGCAGGCGCTCGCCTTGCGGTGAGTAGACGTCGACGCGGCTGGCGCCCCAGCACGCATTCCAGATGTTTCCGTCGGCATCACACACCGAGCCGTCGAGGCCGCCGATGCCGCTGTGGCGCAGCAGCACCTCCGGCTCGCCGCGCGGCAGACCGGTGGCAGGATTGAGCGGCACTGCATAGAGCACCGCGCGCGCAGTGTCGGTGAAATAGCCGGTGGCGCCGTCAGGCGAGAAGCAGATCGAATTTGGAATGCTGATGCCCGGAAACAGGGTCGATATCTTGCCGCGGTGAAGCGCGTAGATCGCGCCGGCCCCCCGCTCGGCCCTCTTGCCCATGGTGCCGATCCAGAACGTGCCGGACTGGTGCACGCGGCAATCATTGGATCGCGTCGCTTGATTGTCCGCTTCGAGCGGACAGAACAGCGTCATCGCGCCGTCGGCGAGATTGCGGATGTAGAGGCCGTCCTCCGCGACGATCAATTGCCGCTCGGCATCGATGCGCCCGAGCGCGCTCGCCATGCGGCCGAGCGCGTGGATGCGGATCGCGCCGCTGCCGAGATGCGCCTCGAACAGTTTTCCCTCGCGAATGTCGAACCACCACGCCGTGTCGGTGGTCACATCATAGGTCGGCCCTTCGCCGAGATGACACTGCTCGGCTGATAGCACTGAGGTCGGCACATGCTCGATCATGGCGCCCTCACCCCAAAGCGATAGACGGTGTGATGCCGATAGACCTGGCCGGGATCGAGGCGCGGGCTCGGGAAATCCGGCCGGTTCGGCGCATCGGGCCAGATATGCGGCTCCAGGCACATGGCGTCCGATTGCCGGATCAGCTTGCCGCCCTTGCCGGAGATGGTGCCGTCGAGATAGTTGCCGGAATAGACCTGAAGGCCAGGCTGATTGGTGAGGAGCTCCATGACGCGCCCCGAGCGCGGTGCTTCCAGCCGCGCCGCAAGCGCGAGCTTGCCGTCGCCGCCGAGGCAATAGGTGTGGTCGTAACCCCTGCCGCTCTGCAATTGCTGATCGCTCTGGCGGATGCGCTCGCCCACGGCATGGGCCTCGCGGAAGTCGAATGGCGTGCCGGCTACGCTGCGCGGCGGCTCCCGCAGAGGGATGGCGGTGGGATCGATCGCGAGGAAATGCTCGGCCGCGACCGTCAGTCTGTGGTCGAGGATCGGCGTGCCTGACGTCGCGCCTTCCAGATTGAAGAAGCTGTGGTTGGTCAGGTTGACGATGGTCGGACGATCCGTCCGCGCCTCCATCATCAGCGACAGTTCGGCCGGGCCGGTGACGCGATAGGTCAGGCGGACGTCGAGCCGGCCGGGGTAGTTCTCCTCGCCGTGCGGGCTCGTGTAAGTGAGCGTCACCGCGGGCTCGGCGACCTCCTCGATCGCGGCAATGTCCCAGAGCTTGCGATCGAAACCGTCGAGGCCGCCATGCAGCGCGTTCGGGCCGTTGTTGACGGGCAGCTGCACCGTCTCGCCGTCGAGCGAGAACTGTCCCTTGGCGATGCGGTTGGCGTAGCGGCCGACGGTGGCGCCGAGAAACTTGCGTTCGGCGAGATAGCCGGCGAAGGATTCATGGCCGAGCACGACGTCGTCGCAGTTTCCCTTGGCGTCCGGCGCGATCAGCGCCTGGATCACTGCGCCATGGGTGATGATGCGGGCCTCGAACCCGCCTTCCCCCCGCAGCACGATGCGATCCACGTTGCGGCCGTCGGGCAGCGTTCCGAAGACATCTTTTGTTATTCTTGAGCCGGCCATGTTCAGTCCACAAAAGGTTCGACGATGGTGCGCCTGCCGAGCAGGAAGGCGTCGGCGACGAGACGGAGCGGCGCCAGATCGACGTCGCTGGCGCCCGTTGCGGCGAGCGTGACAAAGCGCCGGTACAACTCCCGATATTCCTCATCGGGCGCGTCGGCAACAACCTTGCCGTCGACCGCCATGATCCGGCCGCCGCGGGACAAGTTCATTTGGCCCTCCCCGGTTTCGACCAAAATATCCCAGCTCTGCGGCCCGGTCTGGCGGAAGTCGAATTCGGCCGTGACCGGCAAGCCGCTGATATCGGTCAGCGTCAAATTGGCGGCGATCGGCGCCTGGCAATTGGCGGGAAAGGCGAGCTCGGCCGCGGTGACGAACACGGGCCTCGGCAGGATCCGGGTCAGGATCGACAGGGCATTGATGCCGGGATCGAACACACCGAGCCCGCCCGGTTCCCAGATCCAGGCCTGCCCGGGGTGCCAGACGCGGACGTCTTCCTTCCAGTTGATGTGCACCGACTTGATCCGGCGCGCGGCGAGCCATTCGCGGGCCGGCTCGACCGCCGGCGCGTAGCGCGAATGCCAGGTCGCAAACAGCGTGCGCTTGGCATCAGTCGCCATCGCGATCAGCGGGTCGAGCTCAGCAACGCCGGTGCCCGGCGGCTTCTCCAGCATGACGTGCTTGCCGGCGGCGAGCGCGGCTGCGGCCTGGGCGCGCCGCACCTGCGGCGGCGTGCAAAGCGAGACCGCGTCGATCGGTGGTCCCTTCTCCAGCAGATCCTCGATGGTGGCAAAATGCGGCAGGTCCGGCAGCGAGGCGTTGCGGCTGGCCACGGCCGCGAGCGTCGCGCCCGGCGTCGCGGCGATCGCGCCCACATGCTGGTCCCGCGCGATCTTGCCGAAGCCGACGATGGCGATACGAAGGTCGGTCACGCTTATTCTCCAGTATCCGCTGACGGAAACGCCTCGGCCGGGGCTGTTACGATCGCCGTGCCCTCGTGGCGGCGCATGCCGTTGTGAATGACGTAGACCATGGCTTCCGATGCCGTCTCGGCATCGCCGGCCGCGATGGCATCGACGATCTTCTGGTGCCAGAGCAGCACGGTGTCGCGGTCCTCTGTCTCAACCGGTGCACTGAGCAGGAACGAGGCGCGCAGCGCGGCCTCGATGACATGCCCGATCGAGCGCATGAACAGATTGCCGGAGGCTCGCGCCACGGCAACGTGAAGCGCGAGATCGGCATCGGCGAAGCCCACCGAGTCCGACGCTTCCCGCCGCATCCGCTCCATGCTGCGACGCAGCTCGGCGACATCCTCCTCGGACCGCTGTCGTGCAGCGAGCACGGCCGCGCGCGGCTCGACCGCGAGACGTATCTCGGCGAGGTCGTTGAGGAAACGTTTGTCGATGCCGGCGTCCAGATGCCAGGCCAGCACGTCGGCGTCGAACATGTTCCAGGCGGCGCGCTCGCGCACGACGGTGCCGACCCGCGCCTTGGTCGTGAGCAGGCCCTTGGCGACCAGCGTCTTGACGCTCTCGCGCAGCACCGGCCGCGACACGCCGAACATCGCGATCATCTCGGCATCACCAGGCAGGCGCGTCCCCTCCGCGTAGCGGCCGGCGATGATGTCGACGCCGATCGAGCGCGCCACTTCCGCGTGGTTGGAGTGGGCCCGCCGCGTGGGGATCACGACAATGCGCGAGGTCATGAGGCGGCTCCCGCGCTCTTCGTCACCGGCCGCCGCGCCAGCGCCACCAGCCCCTGCTGAAGTGCGATGAAGGCGAACAGCAGCACGCCGGTCGCAATCTTGGTCCACCAGCTCGACAGCGTGCCGTCGAAATTGATGTAGGTCTGGATCATGCCCTGGATCAGCACGCCGAGGAAGGTGCCGATCACCGAGCCCTGCCCGCCCGTGAGCAGCGTGCCGCCGATCACGACGGCGGCGATGCTGTCGAGCTCGACGCCGACAGCCGAGAGCGAATAGCCGGCGCTGGTGTAGAAGGAGAAGACGATGCCGGCGATGCCTGCGAGCAGGCTCGACAGCATGTAGATCTTGATCGTCATCTTGCCGACCGCAACGCCCATCAGGCTTGCCGTGGTCCGGCCGCCGCCGAGCGCGTACACGTTGACGCCGAACCGGGTGAGATGCAGCAGCAAGGCACCGCCGATCACGATCACGAGCATGATGATCGCAATTGCCGTCAAACGCCCGCCGCCGGGCATGCGCAAGGCAAAGTCCGAGACGGTGGAGTAGATCGGCGCGGTGATCGGTACCGATTCCGTCGAGAGCAGGAAGCTCGCGCCGCGGGCGAGGAACATGCCGGCCAGCGTGACGATGAACGGCGGCAGATCGAAGACATGGATCACCGCGCCCATCGCCGCGCCAAAGGCCGCCGAGAGCACGAGGATCGCGACGAAAGCGACCAGCGGCGGCACGCCCCAGCGCTCGATTGCAAGCGCCACGAACACCGTGGTGAAGCCGATCACCGAACCGACCGACAGATCGATGCCGCCGGAGATAATGACGAAGGTCATGCCGACCGCGACGATGCCGAGGAAGGCGTTATCGGTGAGGAGATTGCCGACCACACGCGTCGAGGCGATGTTGGGAAACTGCACGGCGCAGAGCGCGAAGCCGAGGACGAGCACGATCGCCGTGATCAGGACCGGCGGCAGGCCTTTCATGGTTTCGTCCTCCACAGCCGCGAGGCGATACCGGCAAGCCCCGAGAACTTCGGCGATTGCAGCAGCAGCACCGCGAGCACGACCACCGCCTTGACCAGCAGGTTGAACTCCGGCGGATAGCCCGACAGCAGGATCCCGGTGTTCATGGTCTGGATGATCAGCGCGCCGAGCACCGCCAGGACAAGACTGAAGCGCCCGCCAAACAGCGACGTGCCGCCGATCACCACGGCGAGGATGGCGTCGAGCTCGAGCCAGAGGCCGGCATTGTTGGCATCCGCGCCCATGATGTCCGCGGCGGCGATCACGCCGGCGAGCGCGGCGCAGACGCCGCACCAGACATAGACCGCCAATATCATTGCGCGGGTCCCGACGCCGGCAAGCTCGCTCGCCCGCGCATTGCCGCCGGTCGCTTCGATCAGGAGCCCGAGCGCCGAGCCGCGAACCACCGCGCCGGTGAGAATGAGCATGCCCAGGGCAATCACGACAGGCACCGGCAGGCCGAGCACCGAGCCATTGCCGAGCCAGACGAGGTCCGGCGAGGAAAACGTCACGATGCGCCCCTCGGTGATGAGCTGGGCGATGCCGCGTCCGGCCACCATCAAGATCAGCGTCGCCACGATCGGCTGCATGCCGAGAACGGCGACGAGAAAGCCGTTCCACAATCCGCAGACGAGGCCCGCACCGAGCGCGGCCGCCAGCACGACCGGGAGACCGTGGCTGTCAGCGAGGCTCGCCGCAATCGCGCCCGAGATCGCCATGATCGCACCGACCGAGAGGTCGATGCCGCGCGTCGCGATCACCAGCACCATGCCGAGCGAGAGCAATGCCACCGGCGTGCCGCGGTTGAGCACGTCGATCAGGCTGCCGAACAGGCGGCCGTCCTGCAGGCGCAGATCGAAGAATTGCGGCGACACCACGCGGTCGACCGCGAGGATGACGATCAGCGCCAGGATCTGGGCAAGGCCGCGGCGCGGCAGCAGCGCGGTCATGTGTGAGCCTCAAGCGCAACAGCGACGCTATCGGCGGCGATGGCGGCGAGAATGTTGCCGACGTCGATCGCCTCGCCGGCGAGCTCCTCGACATGGGCGCGGTCGCGCAGCACGACGACGCGGTCCGAATAGGTCACGATCTCGTCGAGCTCGGAGGAGATCACGAGCAGCGCCAGCCCGTCATCGCAGAGCTCGCGGATCAGGCGGATGATCTCGGCATGCGCGCCGACGTCGATGCCGCGCGTTGGTTCGTCCAGCACCAGCAGCCGCGGCGAGGTCGCAAGCCAGCGCGCCAGCAGCACCTTTTGCTGGTTGCCGCCGGAGAGCAGGCCCACAGGTCGCTCCGGATCGGGCGGGCGGATATCGAACATCCTAACGTAACGGCGCGCGATCTCGTCTTGCTCACGGCGCGACAGCGGCCGGTGAAGGCCGCGCTTGGCCTGGAGCGCCAACACGATGTTTTCGCGGACGGTGAGCTCGGCGACGATGCCGTCGGTCTTGCGCTCCTCCGGGCAATAGCCGAAGCCGTGGCGCACGCCGTCGCGCGGCGACTGGAGCCGCACGGGCGCCCCCTCCACCCTCGCCTGCCCGCGATCGGCGCGCTCGGCGCCGAACACAAGCCGCGCCGTCTCGGTGCGGCCCGAGCCGAGCAGGCCGGCGAGGCCGACGACCTCGCCATGGCGCAGCTCGAGATTGAACGGGGCGACATAGCCTGATTTGCCGTAATTCTCGAAGCTCGCGCAGACATCGCGCGCCTGAGGCTCGCGCGTCGCCGCCCGTGCGCTGGTGGTCTCGGCCAGCTCGCGGCCGAGCATCATCCGGATCAGCTCGATCCGTGGCAGCGAGGCGGTCTCGCGCTCGCCGACCAGGCGGCCGTTGCGCAGCACCGTGATGCGGTCGGAGATCTCGTAGACCTGGTCGAGGAAGTGGCTGACGAAAACGATGCCGATGCCGCGCTTGGCCAGTTGCCGCATGATGCCGAACAGGATCTCGACCTCGTGGCGGTCGAGGCTCGCGGTCGGCTCGTCCAGGATCAGTACGCGTGCGGACAGATCCACGGCGCGGGCAATCGCGGTGACGTGCTGGATCGCCACCGAATAATTGCCGAGCGGTGCCGCGACATCGATGTCGAGACCAAAATCCGCAAGCAGCGCCTTGGCGCGGCGTCGCATCTCGCCCTCGCGCACGATGCCGAACCGCATCGGCTGGCGGTCGAGAAACAGGTTCTGCGCCACCGAGAGGTTCGGCAGCAGATTGACCTCCTGGTAGACGGTGGCGATGCCGGCCTGAAGCGCGGCCTTGGCCGAACGCGGCGCGACCTCCTCGCCACCGAGCCTGACGATACCGGCATCGCGCGGGAACACGCCGGTGACGACCTTGATCAGCGTGGACTTGCCGGCACCGTTCTCGCCGAGCAGCGCATGGATCTCGCCGGCGCGCAGCGTGAAGTCGACCTCCTGCAACGCACGCACCGCACCAAAGCTCTTGCTGATCCCGCGCACCTCCAGCAGGGAAGCGCTGTTCTCCATGGCAAATTCACTCCCACCGGCGCCCGCTTATGATGCGGACACCCAGCCTATGCGGTCGCGCAGCGGATTCGAAGGGGCTTGCACCGCCGGACCACAAGGAGCAGTCCGGCGGCGCGGCGCGCCTCAGTAGCCGAGGCCCTTCTTGCTGTCGTAGATCTTCTGCGGATCGTCGGCCGCCGTATAGAGCTTGGAGTCCGTCTGGATCCATTTCGGCGGCACCGTGCCCTTGTCCTTGAAGGCCGCGATGGCATCGAGTGCCGGGCCGGCCATGTTCGGCGTCAGCTCGACCGTGGCATTGGCTTCGCCGGCGGCCATCGCCTTGAAGATGTCGGGGACCGCGTCGATCGAGACGGTGAGGATGTCCTTGCCGGGCTTGAGGCCGGCTTCCTTCATCGCCTGGATCGCGCCGACCATCATGTCGTCATTGTGCGCATAGACCGCACAGATGTTCTTGCCGCCACCTTCGGCCTTGATGAAGCTCTCCATCACCTCCTTGCCCTTGGCACGGGTGAAGTCGCCGGTCTGGCTGCGCACCACCTTCAGGTTCGCGTGCTTGGCGATGGCGGTGTCAAAGCCCTTCTTGCGGTTGGCGGCGACGCTGGCGCCGACCGTGCCCTGCAATTCGACAATGTTGCAGGCCTTGGCGCCGACGGTCTTGGCCAGCCAGTCGCCGGCGACCTCGCCTTCGTGCACGCTGTCTGATGTCACGGCGGTCAGATAAAGCTCCTTGCCGGAGGGATCGATGTCGCGGTCGAGCAGCACGACCGGAATCTTGGCCTCCTTGGCCTCCTTCAGCACCGAGTCCCAGCCGGTCGAGACGACCGGCGCGAGAAAGATCGCATCGACGTTCTGCGCGATGAAGGAGCGGATCGCCTTGATCTGGTTCTCCTGCTTCTGCTGGGCGTCGGCAATCTTGAGATTGACCTTGCGCTTGGCGGCCTCCTGCTTGGAGACCGAGGTCTCGGCCGCACGCCAGCCGGATTCCGATCCGATCTGCGAGAAGCCGATAGTGAGCTCGGCGGCATTCGCCGGCAGCGCGAGCAGCAGCGCGGCCGTGGCGCTGGCCGCAAAGAGGGCTTTGAGGGTCATCAGGCGTGTCTCCCAAGTGTTTATCTCGGGAGCCTATTGGTAGCATGGCACCCGAAGGCCGGCCTTTGCGGCGGCGGAAGGGACTATTTCACGGAAGATGGGTTCCGACTAGTCATATTATCTGACTATTTGGAGGGAACCACGCGTCGGCGGGGCTGGGCGGTTCTATGACATGCTCAGCGCGATTTTGTTCCAAGGATGCAACGGGGAGATGAAGGAAAATGATGCGGGCTGTTGCGAGAGTGACGGTGCGGTGAGCGAAAATGGTGAGAATGGGACTCGCAACCTCTCCTCCTCGTCATTGCGAGCGCAGCGAAGCAATCCAGCATCTGTCCGCGGAGGCACTCTGAATTGCTTCGCTGCGCTCGTAATGACGGCGTGGTTGGAGCTCTGCGTCTATCGACCAGATCGACTCGTGGTGAGTCCCCCTCACCCGGATCGCATCTGCGATGCGATCCGGCCTCTCCCCGCGTGCGGGGAGAGGCGAAAAAAACCAGCGCTAGATCAGCTTCCGCTGCGCCAAATTCTTCATCAACGCGCCGATGCCGAACGTCCACGGCTCGCACTCGTCGCTGGTGCGCATGCGGTTGACGAGCTTGCCGAGCTGCGGTGCGGCGATGGTAACGATGTCGTCACGCTTGTGGGTGAAGCCCTGCCCCGGCGCATCACGATCCTTGACCGGCGCGAACATCGTGCCGAGGAAGAGTACAAAACCATCAGGGTATTGATGGACCTTGCCGATGGTCTGTTCGACCAGGTCAGTCGGGTCGCGGCTGATCTTGCTGATCGAGGAATGGCCGTCGAGGACGAAGCCGTCCGTCCCTTTTACATTCAGGCTGATGTCGAGCTTGCGCGCGTCGTCGAGCGAGAAGGTGTCGTCGAACAGCCGCAGCAGCGGGCCGATCGCGCAGGACGCGTTGTTGTCCTTGGCCTTCGACAGCAGCAGCGCCGAGCGCCCCTCGAAGTCGCGCAGGTTGACGTCGTTGCCGAGCGCGCCGCCGACGATCCTGCCGCGGCTCGAGACGAACAGCACCAGTTCCGGCTCGGGGTTGTTCCAGGTCGACTTCGGATGCAACCCGGCATCCATGCCGGTGCCGACCGAGGACAGGGTCGGCGCCTTGGTGAAGACCTCGGCATCGGGACCGATGCCGACCTCGAGATACTGGCTCCAGGCGTTCTGGTCGATCAGCACCTGCTTCAGGTGCATCGCCTGGTCCGAGCCGGGCTTGAGCTTTGACAGATCGTCGCCGATCAGCCGCGTCACCTCTTTGCGGATCGCTTCGGCGGAGGCCGGATTGCCCTTGGCGCGCTCCTCGATGACGCGCTCCAGCATCGAGATCGCGAAGGTGACGCCGGCAGCCTTCAGGGTCTGGAGATCGACCGGCGCAAGCAGCCATGGCTTCTTGGAGTCGCGCCCATCGGGGGCCGTATTGGCCACGATGGCGTCGAGATCGCCGATGCGCTCGCCCTTGACAGCGGCCAGCGCCTTGGCCGGATTGTCCTCTTCGCAGAGCGCGCTGACAGTCGGAAATTTGGCGGTGACGTCGAACACGCCGTCGGCGCGCACGGCGACCACGGCCGGGCCGTTCGCCTGCGGCAGCCAGACGCGGCCGACCAGCGTCCCCTTCGTTCCATCTTCGGGGAGAAGGTCTTTAACGGACAGTGTCGTCATGGCCGGCGTCCTCGCTGTTTTTCGGACCGGCCACTTTCACAGCAGCCGATCGCATTGGCGAAGACCAATAAACGTCTGGCGGGGGAAGTCCAGACCGGCAGCGAAGACCCGCTATGCCCCTGCCCGCGCTTTGCGAGCCGCGATCTGCTGCAGCGCCCAGCGCGCGTTCTTGCGGACGTCAGGATCGGCATCATCAGCGATGACGGCCAAAAACGCCTCGCCGTCGGGATGGGCGATCTCGCCGAGCGCGGCAGCCGCCTCTTTCCGCAAATTGGCCTGGTCGTGGTTGATGCAATTGCCGATCGGGCGCACCGCGCGTTCGATCTTCATCCTGCCGAGGCTGCGGATCGCCTTCAGGCGGACCTGCCAGAACTCGTCACCAAGCGAAGTGACGAGCTGGTCGGCTGCGAGCGAACCGTTGACGTTGAGACCCAGCGTTTCCGCGGCCATCTCGCGCACCATCCAGTCGGAATCCTTCAGCGCACGCGTGATCGTCTCGGCCGCCGGTTTCAGATGCGAGAAGGCCAGCGCGCTCACGGCGGCGCGTCGCACATGGGCATCGGGATCGTTGATCAACGCGGTCAGCGCGGGGATGGATTCTTCGAGCTTGAGGAAGCCGATCACGCCGATCGCCTGCACGCGCACGGCGGCATCCGCATCCTGGAGCGCTTCCAGCGCCGGCTTCAGCGTGTCCTTGCAGCGAAGCTCCTTCAGCGCGCGCAGCGCGCCCATGCGGACGAAGGCGTGGGCGTGCTTGACCAGCGGCAGGATGATTTCGGCACAGGCCGGATCCTTGAACTCGGCCATGCTGTCGGCTGCGGCCGATGCCACGATCCTTTCAGGGTCCACCAGCAGCTTGACCAGCGCAGCTGCGGCCTCCGGCCCATCGAACTCGCCGAGCGCCATCGCGACCTGCTGGCGCACGCCGGCGTCGGGATCGGCAACCATGTTGGCGAGATGCGCAACCGCCGCCGGATCGCCGGAATGGCCGAGCGCGATGATGGCGACGCGGCGCTCGCCGGGGTCGGCGGCCTGAAGCCGCTCGTCGGCATCTTCGAGATCGTCATAGGACTCGAACGGGCTCGACATGATCACCTCAGCAGATAGGGAATGTTGACGGTGACGGCGCCGGTCGGGCAATCCGCCTCGCAGGGCATGCAGTACCAGCACTCGTCATAGGCCATGTAGGCCTTGCCGGTCATGTCGCTGATGCGGAGCACGTCGAGCGGGCAGACGTCGACGCACACGGTGCAGCCCTTGTCGGCGATGCACTTGGCGTCGTCGACGACCACCGGAACCGATGTCTGATAGGACGCGAGAGGCATGTGATGTCTCCTGTTGCTATGGTGCGGTGGATCAGGCGGTCGCGCGAATGCGCTGCTTGTCGTAGAGGTCCTTCTCGTCGTCGGCGATCGGCACGACGTAGGGCTCCACCGCGCGCTTCTCGCTGGTCATCTTGCCGTCCTGCTTGGACAGCAACGTGTGGCAGAACCAGTTCTCGTTGTCCTTCTCCGGGAAATCCGTGCGCCAGTGATAGAGGCCCCAGCGGCTCTCCTCGCGGTAGAGCGAGGCATGCACCGCCATGTCGGCGCAATCCATGATCGACTGCACTTCGAGCGCGCGGAGCAATTCGTGCGCGTTGCGGGCGATCATGTGCTCCTGCATGTCCTGCCGCGTCTCGGCGAGACGGCGCATGCCGAGCTCGTATTTGCGCGTGACTTTTGGCGGCTGGAGATAGTCGTTGACGAGGCGCCTTGTCTTGTACTCGACCTGGTTCGGCGGAATGCCGTCCTCGCGTTTGGTCGGCGCCAGCACGCGGTCGCGTTCCCTGGCGACATCGGCGGCGTCGAACTCCGCGAAGTCGTGGCTGTCGGCGAACTCCATCGCATCGGTACCGGCAACCGCGCCGTTGGTGAAGGCACCGAGCATGTAGTTGTGCGGCACGCTCGCCATGTCGCCGGCGGCGTAGAGCCCGGGCACGGTGGTGCGGGCGTTGTCGTCCACGAACACGCCGGAGGCGCTGTGGCCGGAGCAGAAGCCGATTTCGGAGATGTGCATCTCGATCGACTCGCTGCGGTAGTCGACGCCGCGCCCCTGCTGGAACAGGCCGCGCGTGGGACGCTCCACCTTGTGCAGCGTGGACTCGATCTCGGAGATGGTGTCGGGATGGAGATGCTTGAGCTGGAGGAACACAGGGCCCTTGCCTGACAGCAGCTCGTTGTAGAATTCCAGCATCATCTGGCCGGACCAGTAGTCGCATTCGATGAAGCGCGAGCCCTCGTTGTTCGCGGTAAAGGCGCCGAAGGGACCGGCGACATAAGCGCAGGCCGGGCCGTTATAGTCCTTGATCAGCGGATTGATCTGGTAGCATTCGAGGTTCGCGAGCGCGGCGCCGGCGTGATAGGCCATGGCGTAGCCGTCGCCGGAATTGGCGGCATTCTCGTAGGTGCCGAACATGTAGCCCGAGGTCGGCAGGCCGAGGCGGCCGGCGGCGCCCATGCAGAGGATCACGGCCTTGGCCTTGATCACGAGGATCTCTGCCGTGCGCGTGTTGACGCTGATCGCGCCCGCAATGCGGCCGTCGGCGGATTTCAGCAGCCGCGTCGCCATGTAGCGGTTGGAGATCAGGATGCGGGCGCGGCGGAGCTGGCGATACAGCGCCTTCTTCACGGTCTCGCCGTTCGGCATCGGTAGAACGTAGGTGCCGATGTGATGCACCTTCTTGACGGCATAGTCGCCGTTCTCGTTCTTGAGGAAGCGGATGCCGAAGCTGTCGAGCTCTTCGATGATCTTGTAGCAGTTCTGGGCGTATTTATAGACCGCCTTCTGATCGACGATGCCGTCATTGGCGATGGTGATTTCCTTGGTGTACTGCTCCGGCGTCGCATAGCCGGGGATGACGGCGTTGTTCAGCCCGTCCATGCCCATCGAGATCGCACCGGAGCGCTTGACGTTGGCCTTTTCGAGCAGGACGACATTGGCCTTCGGGTTCTTCAGCTTCGCCTTCAGCGCCGCCATCGGGCCGGCCGTGCCGCCGCCGATGACCAGCACATCGCAGGAAACCTCCGAAAGTCCGTCGACGATCTGATCTAGTGCCATCGCTTGCTCCTGGTTCGCCGGGTCCGGCGCCTTTGCATCAGACTTGTTCAGGGGGCGTTCCGGCGATAGCAATTAGTTGTCGCCGGGACGCGATTTGCGCCTCAGCGCTCGACAAAGGCCTTTTCGATGACGAAATGGCCGGGCTGGCTGTGATTGCCCTCGACAAAGCCGCGCGCGGAGAACATCGCGGGGAGTTCCTCGAGCATCGCCGGGCTGCCGCACAGCATGATCCGATCCGTCTCGATATCGAGGCCTGATTGCCCGATGTCGTCGAACATCTGGTTGGAGGCGATCAAATCGGTGATGCGGCCGCGATTCCTGAACGGCTCGCGGGTGACGGTCGGGTAGTAGACGAGCTTGTCGCGGATCAAGGGTCCGAAGAATTCGTGGCTACGCAGGCCGTCGACGAGGTGCTCGCCATAAGAGAGTTCCGAAACCTGGCGGCAGCCATGGGCCAGCACGATGGTCTCGTAATTCTCGTAGACGTCAGGGTCCTTGATCAGGCTGGCGAAGGGCGCGAGGCCCGTGCCGGTCGAAAGCAACAGCAGGCGTTTTCCCGGAATGAGATTGCCGGTGATCAGCGTGCCCGTCGCCTTGCGGCCGACCAGGATGATGTCGCCTTCCCGGATCTTCTGCAGGCGCGAAGTCAGCGGGCCGTCCTGCACCTTGATCGAGAAGAATTCGAGCGCCTCCTCGTGATTGGCGCTCGCCATGCTGTAGGCCCGCATCAACGGCTTGCCCTCGACCTCCAGCCCGATCATGGCGAACTGGCCGTTCTGGAAGCGGAAGCCGGGATCACGCGTCGCGGTGAAGCTGAACAGGCTGTCGGTCCAGTGCCGGACTGACAAAACCGTTTCCTTCTGAAATGCGCTCATCGTCTCTCCTTGTCGATTGCGCGCACGTTCTCGGAGAGAGGGGAGTCCGGCAATTCGGAAGTGAAATTCCCGGTCGATTAGTTTCACATTTCGCGTTCGGTGATTGAAGAGGAGGCAGACGACAGGCCAGCGCTGGCAATTAGTTGCTATTCGCGCGAAGCCGCGCTGACGTAGACAAGAGCCGGAGGTTCGTCATGACCATGACCCTGGTGGCACCGACCGTGGCCGACTATGAAGCCAGCGCCGATCTCGCGGCGCTCCTCGTCCGCACCACGCAGGACGACGCGCTCAGCGTGCCCGCCGAAAAGCTCCGTCTCTCCTGCAAATGCGCCCACTGCACCCGCGCCCGCTTCGATGGCCGCTTCCCTGACGCGTTTCCGGGGATTGCCATCACCGAGATTGGCGATCTCGGCTACGGGCTGAACATCTCGTTTTCGGATGGACATAATCGGGGGATTTATCCCAAGCCGTATCTGCTGAGTTTGGCGGGGCGCTAGCCCGCCTCAAATCGCCCCACGAACTCCGCTGTCATTCCCCGCGAAAGCGGGGAATCCAGTACGCCGCGGCCCCTCCGTATCCCATTGACGTCTCTGGAATACTGGATCGCCCGCTTTCGCGGGCGATGACACCGGTGTTGGTGGCCCTCATCTGGCACGGACATTGCTCCTCTTTAGAACGGTTTGAACGTTCCGGAGGCAGATGATGTTGCAGGCGGCCAACGTGGTTCGCAGGACGGTTCCCGCAACAATCCGGCCTGCCGGCAGCTCCTCGCTGCTGCTCACCGAGAACCAGCAATGGATCGGCGGACCGCCGCCGCTGATGGACAAGCTCAGCCAGCGCGAGCGGGAGCTGGTGCTGAAGCAGGGCCGGCGAAAAGTGCTCAACCGCGGCCAGACGCTGTTCAGCCAGGGCGGCAAGCATGACGGTATCTGGCTGATCGAGAGTGGCCGCATCCGCGTGTTCTACACCTCGCCGCTCGGGCGCGAGATCACGCTGGCTTATTGGCATGTCGGCAATTTCGTCGGCGGGCCCGAAGTGTTCGAAGGCACCGTGCATCAATGGTCCGGCGTTGCATCCAGCAATTGCAGCGTCGTGCACCTGCCCGGAAAAGAGCTGCGGTCGCTTGCCCTGGAGATCCCCAACCTGGCGATCGGCCTCATCGAAGGCCTCACCTTCAAGGGCAAATGCTATTCCGCGCTGGCCCAGATGCTGGGAACGCGCTCGATCACGCAGCGCCTTGCGCATCTGCTGCTGCATCTCGTCGAGCTCTACGGCGTCGAGGATGCCGACGGCCGGGTGATCGCGGCGGCCTTCACCCACGCCGACATCGCCCACATGGTCGGCGCCACCCGGCAATGGGTGACGATCAGCCTGAAGCGGATGCAGGAGAAGGGAATCGTCGTCACGAAACGCTCGCAGATCGTGGTGTGCCGGACCGACGTGCTGGAGGAGATGCGCGGCCAGGGCGCCGACTAGCGCGGGTGCACAGGCAAGCGGCTTTATAGTGCAGGACTGCCCAAGGAGTATGCAATCAGCTTTTCCCGGCAACTAATCGACTGCGGCACTCATTCCGGATTTGCCCTGCCCGAGCCCTCACCCAATCATGGCAACCACAGCACATCCAACCGAATGAGGATGAGAATGGTCCGCCATCTTCCCACGCTCTCGATCGCGATGTCGGTGACGTCGCTTCTCATCGCGCAGCCGGCCTCGGCGGAAACCGTCACGCTCGGCATCGGAACGCAGGACACCACGACCAACACGGTGACCGCCGGCGTCGTGATCCGCCAGCTCAAGCTCCTCGAAAAATATCTGCCGAAGGACGGTAAGTACGCCAACATCAAGTTCGAGATGGAGTGGCAGAATTTTACGTCCGGCCCGCCCGTCACCAATGCGATGATGGCAAACAAGCTGCAGATCGGCATGATGGGCGACTATCCGCTGATCGTGAACGGCTTCACCTTCGACAGCAATCCGGAGAGCAAGAGCCGCTTGATCGGCATTGCCGCCTACAGCCTGTCCGGCTCCGGCAACGGCCTCGTCGTCCACAAGGACTCGCCCTATTACGATCTCGCCGATCTCAAGGGCAAGCTCGTCAGCGTTCCCTTCGGCTCCGCCGCGCACGGCATGGTGCTCAAAGCGATGCAGGACCGCGGCTACGCAGCAGATTTCTTCCAGCTCGTCAGCCAGAGCCCGGAGGTCGGCTCGACCAATCTGCAGGAGAAGAAGATCGACGCGCATGCCGACTTCGTTCCCTTCGCCGAGCTGCTGCCCTTCCGCGGTTTTGCGCGCAAGATCTTCGACGGCGTCGAGACCAATCTGCCGACCTTCCACGGCATCGTCGTCCGCACCGATTTCGCGGAAAAATATCCGGAGGTCGTCGTCGCCTACTTCAAGGCGCTGATCGCCGCCAACCAGTGGCTGCGCGACGATCCCAAGCTTGCGGCGGAAAAGATCCAGGAATGGACAGGGATCAACAAGGAGGTCGTCTACATCTTCCTCGGCCCCAGCGGCAACATGACGACCGATCCGACCGTGAAGCCGGCGCTGATCGATGCGGCCGCAACCGACGTCAAGGTTTTGCAAAACCTCGGCCGCATGAAGGAGTTCGATCCGAAGAAGTGGGTCGACGACAGCTACATCCGCAAGGCCTATGCCGAGATGAAGCTCGACTATGACGCCCAGCTTGCGAGCACCAAGAACTACGAAATCACTGGCGAAGATGCTTTCTGCAAGAAGCCGATCGCCGATCCGCGCAAGGCCGGCGAGGTCTGGGTCGATGACGCCGGCATCCTGCCTTTCTCATCCGCCAGCTGCACGTTAGGGGCCTATGCTGACTTCAAGGCCAAGGGCAAGAAGATCAACGTCGCCTACGTGTTCGACACCACCCGCGGCATCAAGTTGTTCGCCGACCAGGCCTTCTTCGCGGTCGGCAATGGCGAAGTCGCCCCGTTCCTGCTGAAGAAGGACGCCGAAGCCTATGCCGCCAAGATCAGCGGCAAGGTACTCGGCTTCGACGACGCCGTGAAGGCGGCAGTCGGCGGAGGCAAGACGTGAGCAGTCCCGCCCTCGTCAGACATTCCGAGGACAGCATGCCGGCCATTGCAGAGGCGGGCCCCGCGCCCGCCACTACGCCACCCGCAACACCGCCCTCCTTCGGCACGCTCGCGCTGCGCTGGTATCGGCTCAATCGGGCGGGGTTGCGCGCGATTGCGATCGGCATCATCTCGCTGCTCGCCTTCCTGCTGCTCTGGCACCTGCTCACGACCTATCGCGTCGTGTTCTTCGTGCGCTTCACCAACGTGCCCTCGCCGCTCGCGGTCTATGCGAGCTTCACCAAAGCGATCCACGATCCCAAATTCCTGATGCACATTCTGCTGAGCTGCCGGCGCATCCTTGTCGGATTCTCGCTCGCCGCGATCGTCGGCGTGCCGCTCGGCCTGATCATGGGCCGCTTCAAGCTGGTGCATGAAATCATCTTCCCCGTGGCGGAGGTGCTGCGGCCGATCCCGGCGATCGCCTGGGTACCGATGGCGATCATGCTGTGGCCGACCAACGAGCAGAGCATCGTCTTCATCACCTTCCTCGGCTCGTTCTTCCCGATCCTGATCAACACGCTGCACGGCATGTCGCTGGTCGATCCCGTTCTGGTGCGCGCCGCGCAATGCCTCGGCGCACGCGAACGATCCATCTTCCGCGAGGTGTATTTCCCGGCCTCGCTGCCGCACATCTTCACCGGCCTCACCGTTGGCATGGGGGTGGCATGGGTGTCGCTGATCGCGGCCGAGATGATCTCGGGCCAATACGGCATCGGCTATTTCACCTGGGAAGCCTATTCGCTGGTCCAGTATGCCGACATCGCGCTCGGCATGATCGCGATCGGCGTGCTCGGCCTCGGATCGAGCCTGCTCATCCGCGGCGCCGGGCAATTGGTGATGCCGTGGAGGTCAAGATGAACGAGATCCTCACCAAAGCACCGCAGGGCCATATCGAGGTCCGGAATTTTTCGCTGAGCTATGACAGCATCGAGGGATCGGTTCAGGCCGTCACGGATACGCAGATCCATGTGAAGCCCGGCGAGTTCGTCTCGATCGTCGGCCCCTCCGGCTGCGGAAAGTCGACACTGCTCAATGCTGTCGCGGGCTTCCTCAAGCCCACCACCGGAATCGTCACCGTCGACGGCGAGCCCGTCAACGGCCCCAGCGCCGAGCGCGGCATGGTGTTCCAGCAATATTCGCTGTTTCCCTGGAAGACGGTCCGCGAGAATGTCGAGTTCGGGCTGAAGATGCGCGGCATGTCGCGCTCGCAGCGCGAGCGCGCCGCGCGCACGCTGCTCGGGCTCGCGGGTCTGGAGGCGTTCGAGAAGCATTATCCGGAAAAGCTCTCCGGCGGCATGAAGCAGCGCGTCGGCATCGTGCGGGCGCTCGCGACGGGCCCAAAAGTGCTGCTGCTGGACGAGCCGTTCGGCGCGCTCGACGCGCAGACGCGCGTGATCATGCAGCAGATCCTCACCAACATGTGGCAGCGGCTGAAGATCTCGGTGCTGTTCGTCACCCACGACATTGATGAAGCGATCTTCCTGTCCGACCGGGTCTACTGCATGACCGCGCGCCCCGGCTCGATCAAGGCGGAGATTCCGATCCCGCTGGAGCGGCCGCGGCAGCAGGCGATGATGATGTCGTCGGAGTTTCTGGCCCTGCGCCGCGGACTGATGTCGCTGATCCGCGAGGAGAGCCTGAAGGCGATGGGCGGTGAGATCAGCGACATGGGCCTGCAGGGGCTGAACATCAAGCTGCACGGGCATTCGCTGGCGGATGTGATTTAGAGTTAGATTCACCTCTCCCCGCTTGCGGGGAGAGGTCGGATTGCGCGCTAGCGCAAGCGGGGCGAGGGAGCGCACGAGCGTCGCCCCCCTTACTTGAACCAGTGCACCAGCGCGATGCTGATGCCGAGCAGCAGCATCAGCGACAGCGTCACCGCGGCCGTCACCCTGCCGCCGACATTGGCAAGCACCTTCACGTCGACGCCGAGGCCAAGAGCGGCCATCGACACGACGGTGAGGAAACCCGTGATCCGCGTAATCGGAGCCACCACGGTGCCCGGCACGATCTCCAGCGAACGCAGCGTCGCCAGCGCAAGGAAGCCGAGGATGAACCACGGCACCAGGCGGAAGAAGCCGACATTGGTCTTCTTGGCATCGGCCTGCCAGCGCGAGGCGACCAGGGAGAGGCCGACGACGACCGGCCCGAGCATCAGCACGCGCATCAGCTTCACCAGCGTGCCGATCTGTGTCGAGATCAGCCCGGCCGGCACCGTCGCGGCCAGCACCTGCGGCACGGCATAGACCGTAAGACCTGCGAGGATGCCGTATTGCGTGGCGGACAGCTGCAACAGCGGGATCAGCAGCGGCAGGCCCAGGACCATCATCACGCCGAGGATCGCGGTGAAGGAGATCGAGGATGCGATCTCGTCGCTGGTGGCGCCGATGATCGGCGCCACGGCTGCAATCGCCGAATTGCCGCAAATCGAGTTGCCGCAGGCGATCAGGATTGACAGCCGGGTCGAGAGCCCAAGCAGCCGGCTGAGGCCGAAGCTCGCGGTGAGCGCGATGACGACGATCGCGGCGATCGATGCCAGCAGTGCGATGCCGGAGGCCGCGATCGCGGCAAAGCTGATCGAGGCGCCCAGCAGCATGACGGCGACCTCGAGCAGCTGCTTGGCGCTGAAGGCGATGCCGGCCTGCCAGCGCGGCGCGGGTTTCCAGAAGCTGCGCAGCGCCATCCCGAGCAGGATGGCCATCACCAGCGCCTCGACATAGGGGTGCTCGAACACGCCAAGCTCCGCCCGCTCGAGCAGGGCCGAAACACCGGCTACGGCGATGCAGAGGAGAATACCGGGAATCAGCGCGACGACGCGGCTAATGGCAGTGGTCGGCTTGGCGTCGGCCGGGCTGGATGCTTGATTCTGCGACACAAATCTCTCCCAGAGGAGAAAGATTTATACGCACGACGCTTCCATTGGGGAATAAGTTTTCGGCATATCAGGGCCGAGAGAAGTCCTGTCCTCAGCCCGGAATAAACGGCCTCAGAAGATCAGGCGCGCCTCAGAAGATCAGGCTTTTAGCGAGCGAGGCCACGCGGCTGAAGCCGTCATAGACGCCCGGCTCGAAGAAGGCGGCGCGCGCCAGCACGATGCCCGCAACCAGCGACCAGAACACCGTGGTGCCGGCCCGCAGCAGGACTTTTGAGGCGCGCGACTGCGGCTGGGCGTCCGTTGCGGATGCCATCTGCTCGCCGAAGGGTTCGAAACCGGTGCGTTCCATAGCTTGCGCCAATCCATCAAATTCTGAACGGAATGTCGTCGTTTCGGCCCCAAACGGCAATGGAAGCGATTGGCGTATTTGCCCCCCGAAGGGGAAACTCCTTCCGTCCGGCGGACCCGAGGCAATAGTTTTCTTCTTTTGGCCTATTTGGACATCGGCGGCCCGGCTACAGGGCCAGATAACGGCGCCGAATGGCGTCGTTGGCCTTCAGCTCGTCGATTCCGGCGGCATAGACGATCTGGCCCTTGTCGATGACCGTGGCGTGGCTCGCCAGCCCCAGGCAGAAATGCATGTTCTGCTCGGCGATCAGCACGGTCGATCCGAGCTGGCGCAGCTGCCGCAACAGCTCGCCGATCCGCTGCACGATGATCGGCGCGAGGCCCTCGCTGGGTTCGTCGAGCAGCAGCAGCGCCGGATTGCCCATCAGCGTGCGTGCGATCGCGAGCATCTGCTGCTCGCCGCCGGAGAGCCGTCCGGCGATGCGATGGCGCAGCGGCTCCAAGAGCGGGAAGACTTCATAAATGCGCTTGATCGGCCATTCGTCCTGGCCGTCCGGCCCCTTCTTGCGACCGATAACGAGATTGTCCTCGACACTGTGCTCCGGAAAGATCTGGCGATCCTCCGGCACGAAGCCGAGGCCGGCACGCGCGATGTGGTGAGGCTTCTGGCCTGATATCACCGCACCACGCAGGCTCACCTTGCCCCGCCGCGGCGGCGCCAGGCCCATGATCGCCTTCATCGTCGTCGACTTGCCGGCGCCGTTGCGACCCAAGAGCGCCATGGTCTCGCCCTGCCGCACCGAGAGGCCGACGCCGAACAGGATCTGGCTGGTGCCATAGTAGACGTCGAGATCGGCGACTTCGATGATGGCTGCGCTCATGCGGCGGCCCCCGCATGCTCCGTGCCGAGATAGGCCTCGATCACGGCGCTGTTGTTGCGGATCTCGTCGGGCGTGCCGGTTGCGAGGATGCGGCCGTAGCAGAGCACGACGATTTTCGGCGCGATCTTGAACACGATGTCCATGTCGTGCTCGATGAAGACGACGGTGATTTTTTGCGTCTCCCAGAGCTCGCGCACCTTGTCGATCATGCGCCAGCGTTCTTCCGGACCCATGCCCGCGGTCGGCTCGTCCAGCAGCAGCACCTTGGGTTCGAGCACCAGCGCCAGCGCGATGTCGAGCAGCTTCTGGTCGCCATGCGACAGCGTCGCGGCGGTGCGGTTGCGCTTGCTGGCCAAACCCAACAGCTCCATCACATGCTCGGCGCGGTCGCGCGTCTCGGGCAGCGGGAAGCGCTTGTGCAGCACTGCCGACGAGCGCTGGTCGGCACTGACGGCGGCGAGCATGGTCTCCTGCACCGTCAGCGATTTGAAGATGCTGGCGACCTGGAAGGCCCGACCGATGCCATGGCGGACGATCTCTGGCGGCGAACGGCCGGCGAGATCGACACCGTCGAGCAGCACCTGACCGGAATCCGGTCGCAAGGCGCCGGTGATCAGATTGAAGAAGGTGCTCTTGCCGGCGCCGTTCGGGCCGATCACGGCGGTGAGCGAGCCGTCGGGAAAATCGAGCGAGACGTCGTTGGTCGCCTTCACGCCGCCAAAGGACTTTGCGAGGTTGCGGATCTCGAGCATCGCTAGCGTCCCTCGCCCGTCTCGCGACGGTGCGCGTACCATTCCGCGACGAAATCGAGCAAGCCCTTGCGCAGGCCCAGCGCGAAGAACAGGATGACCACGCCGAGCACGATGCCGTGATATTCGGTGAAGCGCGTGACGGTGTCGTTAAGCAGCAGCAGCAGCACGGTGCCGACCATCGGCCCGAGGAACGTCGAGACGCCGCCGAGCATGTTGATGAAGATGCCCTCGCCCGAGATGGTCCAGTAGGCAAATTCCGGATAGGCGCCGGAGACGAACAGCGCCATCACCATGCCGCCCATGGAGGCGAACAGCGCTGCCAGCACGAAGACGGTGAGCTTTGCGCGCCAGACGTCGATGCCGAGGAAGCTCGCGCGGGCGGCGTTGTCGCGGATCATGCGCAGCGTGTAGCCGAACGGCGATTGCGCGATCTGGCGCATCGCAAGCAGGCCGAGGATCAGCAGCGCGCAGCTCACGACGTAGAGATGGACGTGGTTGGCGAGGTTGATGCCGAGGAATACGGGACGCGGAATGCCGCCGCGCAGGCCCTGGTCGCCGCCGGTGAAGGAGGCCCAGGACAGGATGGTCGAGTGGATCAGCATCTGGAACGCCAGCGTGACGAAGGCGAAATAGATCTCTTTCAGCCGCACGCAGATCGCACCGATGACGGCCGCGACGATCGCCGTAATCGCCAGCGTCGCGACGAAGGCCACGGGAATCGGCACGCCGAGCTTCTGCATGATCAGCCCATAACTGTAGGCACCAAGGCCGAAGAACATGCCGTGGCCGAACGAGGTCAGGCCGGTGTAGCCGACCAAGAGGTTGAGCGAGGTCGCGAACAGGCCATAGGCGGAGCAGCGGATGACAAAGTCGAGCAGCGCCTTGCTGCCGGTGAGCAACGGCAGGCTTGCCAGCACGGCGAAGGCGATCAGCGCGATCAGCACGTCGCGATAGCGTTGCAGCACCGCGCTGCTGCGCACTGGCGCCAGCGTCTCGGCGCGTCCGGCCTCCAGCTCGGTCATGCCGCCTCCTTGCCGAACAGGCCGGTGGGCTTTGAGACCAGCACGATCACCATGAACAGGTACATCAGGCCTTCCGTGAACAGGGGAAAGCCGAGCGAACCGAATGACCTGATGAGGCCGAGCAGCAGTGCACCGATCAGCGCGCCGATGATCGAGCCCATGCCGCCGATCACGGTGACGATGAAAGATTCGATCAGCACCGAAAATCCCATGCCTGGAGTCAGTGAGCGCACGGGCGCGGCGAGCGCGCCGGCAAGGCCGGCCAGCATGCCCCCGAGCGCGAACACGCCGCCATAGATCAGGCCGGTGTTGATGCCGAGCGCCGAGACCATGCCGGGATTATGCGCGGCTGCGCGGATCACCTTGCCGATGCGGCTGCGCGATAGGCCGATGCCGAGCACGATCGCCGCGACCAGCGCGACGCCGATCAGCAGCAGATAATAAGGCGGCACCACGCCGCCGGCGATGAACAGCGGCATCACCTGGAACGCCGCCGGCATGCCCATCGACTTGAATTCCGGTCCCCAGATGATGCGCACGACATCGTCGAAGATCAGCACGAAGGCGTAGCAGACCAGCAGCTGCATCAGGACGTCGGCGCCGTAGACGCGGCTCATGAACACGCGCTCGAAGATCAGGCCGAGAATGGCGGTGCCGGCCGCGCCGGCCAGCATCGCCAGCGCAAAGCTGTCGGTGAGGTGATAGGCCGTCATCGCGAAATAGGCGCCGAACATGTAGAAGGCGCCGTGGCTGAAATTGACGATCTTGAGCACGCCGAAGATCAAGGTCAGACCGACCGCGACCAGGAACAGCAGCATGCCGATGATGAGCCCGCTGGTGGTTTGCGTCACCAGGCAGGCGGAGCTGGAGAGGCAGCCGGTGAGCGCGTCGAGATCCACGGGAGCACTTTCATTGCAACGCGCCGGAGATGGCGCGGAAGACAAAACGAAGGCGGAGACGGTCGCCCGTCTCCGCCGCGCATCGGATCAGGTGTAGCCCTTGCTCTTCTTCCACTCGGCCTCGAGCTCGAAGATGGTCTTCCAGTCGCCGGCCTTGACCTCGGGCACATAGGGCTCCTGCGGAATCGTGGTGCCCCAGCCGATGGCGTAGCCGACCAGCGTGTGATCGTCGCCGCGCATGGTCACGGTGCCGTCGGCGCCGAACGGGCACTTGATGGTGAGACCGGCCAGCACCTCCGCGATCTTCTTGCCGTCGGTGGAGTTCGCCTTCCTGGCGGATTCGGCCAGGAACATCACCGCGGTCGCGTTCTGCCACGACCAGTTGGTCGGGTACTCGTTGTACTTGGCCTTGTAGGCATCGCCCCAGGCGGCGTTCTCCGGCGTGGTTGGGAACGTCTTGATGTAGCGGTTGCCGGAGTGGATGCCCTTCGGCAGGTTCTTCACCACAGTGAGCGCGGTGTAGTCGGCCATGTTGACCGCAAACACCTCCATCTGGCTGAACATCGCGTAGATGTTGGCCTGGTCGATATAGGAGGTGAGATCGCCGCCCCACAGGCAGGAGTACAGCGCCTGCGGCTTGGCCTGCAAAATCTTCGTCACCACCTCGGTGTAGTCGGGCTGGAACAGTTTTGGCCAGGACTCGCTGATGACCTCCACGTCGGGCGCAAAGCGCTTCAGGTACAGCGTGAACTCGCCGGTGGTGTCGCGGCCATAGGCATAGTCGGGCGAGCAGGTCGCCCACTTCTTCAGGCCCTTGGCTTTCGCGATCGCGGCGGCGTAACTGCCGCCAACGATGGAATCGTGAATGCCCTGCCGCACGCAGCGGAACGCGTTCGGAATGTGCTGCTTGGGATCGGCCGTCAGCGAAGATGCTTCCGAGCAGGTGTGGACGCAAAGCACGCCGAGATCACGCGCCACTTCGTGCACCGCGAACGATCCGGATGAGGCTTCGCCGTCGATCAGCCATTCGCAGCCGTCGGTGTTGACGAGTTCGCGCGCGACGCGGGCGGCTTCCTGCGGCTGGCCCTTGGAGTCGCGGATCACCATTTCGATCTGCCGACCGGCAAGGCCGCCCGCGGCATTGACCTTGTCGACCTCGAGCATCACCGCATTGCGCGAGGACGTGCCGAGCTGCGCGACGCGGCCCGACAGGATCGTCGGCATGCCGATCTTGATGGTCTTGGCCTGGGCGCGCGCCACCCAGGGCGCGGCAACACTCATCGCACCGGCGCCCATCAGCGCCAGCGTTGAACGGCGGCTGATGCCCGGCGTGCGGGTTCTCGTCATTTTTCCCTCCCTCTGTCGGGTCGGCGTTTCCAAATCCCTGTCGGAGATCGTCTCGTCTCCGTGTTCCCAACAATTTCAGAGGCAGGGGGTGACGTCAAGACAAACATGAATTATGAGTCATTATTCAGACATGGAGGAAACGAGGCCGGCAATCGGCCCGAAACCGCAGAATGATCAACCTTTCGAGCTTCATCGCCTTCCATGCCCGGCGGACGCCGGACCGGCCCGCGCTGAAATACCGCGGCGAGGAGATCGCCTATGCCGTGTTCGACGCGCGTATCCGGCACGTGGCCGGCTGGCTCGCCGCGCAGGGCATCGGCGCCGGCGATGTCGTGGCTGTGCTGATGAAGAACAGCGTGGCATTCCTGGAGCTGGTGTTCGCGACCAGCCATCTCGGCGCGGTGTTCCTGCCGATCAATTTTCGTCTGTCACGCGACGAGGTCGGCTACATCGCTGGCAATGCCGGCGCTCGGCTGTTGATCGCCGATGAGGAACTGGCCGCGAATGCAGCAGGCGCGAAGATCGTCGTGCTGAACGAAGCTGCGCAGCAGAGCGTCACGCACCTCGCGGGCGACGCGCCGCCCGCCCCGATGCATGTCCGCCAGCCATCCGACCTGATGCGGCTGATGTACACCTCGGGCACGACCGACCGTCCCAAGGGCGTGATGCTCTCTTACGATAATTTCTACTGGAAGTCCGCGGACCAGACCATCGCGCTCGGCCTTAGCGCAGAAACGCGCCTTCTCGTCGTCGGCCCGCTCTATCACGTCGGCGCGCTGGACCTGCCTGGCATCGCCGTGCTCTGGCATGGCGGCTTCATCCGCATCGAACGCAATTTCGAGCCAGAGACCGCGCTGGCGGCAATCGCGGAGGACAAGCTCAACGCCGCGTGGTTCGCGCCCGTGATGACCACGGCGATGCTGACCTGCCCTACCCGCGACCGCTACGACGTCTCGAGCCTGACATGGGCGATCGGCGGCGGTGAGAAGACGCCGGAAGTCCGCATCCGCGCCTTCTCCGAACACTTCCGCAACGCGCGCTATATCGATGCCTATGGCCTCACCGAAACCGTCGGCGGCGACACTTTCATGGACGCCGGCCGCGAGATCGAGAAGATCGGCTCGACTGGCCGCGCCATCGCTCATGTCGGGATCGAGATCCGCGACGAGGACGGCAATGCGCTGCCGCCGAACGTCAATGGCGAGATCTGCCTGCGCGGCCCAAAGATCACGCGCGGTTATTGGAAGGATCCAGAGAAGACGGCAGCCGCCTTCTTCGGCGACTGGTTCCGCAGCGGCGACGTCGGCTACCTCGACGACGACGGCTTTCTGTATCTGACCGACCGCAAGAAGGACATGATCATCTCCGGCGGCGAGAACATCGCCTCCTCCGAGGTCGAGCGCGTCATCTACGATCTGCCTGAAGTGCGCGAGGTCGCCGTGATCGGCCTGCGCGATCCGCGCTGGGGCGAGCGGCCCGTGGCCATCGTTGTGCTCGCAGAAGGCGCGCGCCTCGAACTGCCTGCCCTCACCGAACATTGCCGCGCGCGGCTGGCGAGCTTCAAGGTGCCGAAGCAGCTCGTCATCCGCGATAGCCTGCCGCGCAATCCGAGCGGAAAAATCCTCAAGCGCGTGCTGCGCGCGGAGCTGGAGACGTCCGAATGACGCAAGCGAATGCCAAAGTGACAAAACTCAATCGCGTCGAGCGCAATGCCTGGACCAAGCAGAAAATTTTTGACTCCGCGACAAAAGTCGTCGGCAAGCACGGCTATGCCGAAGCCTCCGTCGCCCGCATCACGGAAGAAGCCGGCGTCGCGCAAGGCACCTTTTACAATCATTTTGAGAACCGCCAGGAGCTGCTCGACCAGCTCTTGCCGAAAATCGGCCTCGACATGGTCGAGTTCATCCGCGCCCGCACCGGCACGGCGGATGCGGCGCGGCAGGAGATCGCGCGCTTCTCCGCCTTCTTCGACTTCATCCGCGAGGTCCCGGAATTCCTGCGCATCCTCAACGAGGCCGAATTCTTCGCGCCCATTGGCTACCAGAAACATCTCGACAACATCTCGGTCGCCTATGTCCGGATTCTGCGCCGCGCACGAGGGGCTGGTACGATCGAGGATTACAGCGACGAGGAATTCGAGGCCATCGTCCACATGCTGATGGGCTCGCGCGGCTATCTCAGCCGCCGCTACTCCTATTCAGCCGAAGGCGTCACCGCCGTGCCAGACCACGTCATCTCCGCGTATCGCAAGCTGATGACACGCGGCCTCTTCAGTTCACCCGGAGATCAGGAAAAGCCATGAACATCGCATCTCCGCACCATCCGCTCGACCTTGCTTCTGCGATCGCCGAGGGCGATATCCGCTGCCTGCTGATGGTGCTCGTGCACATGACAGGCGATGCGAAATGGCTGGAGCCGCCGTACCTGCCCAAGCGCGACATCCGCCTCATTCCCGATCCCGAAGCCGGCGTGCCGCGCGAGATCCAGGACGAAATCCGCGCCGCTGTCGTCAAACTGTTTGCCGACGGTACGCCCAAACCCGTCATCACCGATCCCGGCGAAGAGCTGCTTTTGAAGATGATGCGCGCCTGCCTCGGCGAGAACGTCGCGCCGGAATATGCGCCCTTGATGCGCGAGGAGATGGGCTTTGTGGCGCGCGAGCCGCAATGGACCAAACGTCCCTCCGACGAGACGCTTGCCGGGCAACACGTGCTGATCGTCGGCGCCGGCGTCTGCGCCATCGCGCTCGGCGTGGCGCTCGGCCACCTCGGCATCCCCTACACCATCGTCGAGAAGAACGCCGAACTCGGCGGCACCTGGTGGATCAACCGCTATCCCGGCTGCGGCGTCGATACGCCGAACCATTCCTATTCGTACTCGTTCGGCTCGGGCAATGCCTGGACGCGCTATTTCTGCCAGCGCGAGGAACTGCTCGGCTATTTGCTGAAGGTGGCCGACGAATACGGCATCCGCAAACATCTGCGCGTCAACACCGAGCTGACCGCGTCACGCTGGGACGAAGGCAAGCGGCGCTGGATCTCGACGCTGAAGACGAAAGACGGCGAAGAGACCTTCGAATCCACCGCGCTGGTCTCGGCCATCGGCCAGCTCAACGATCCCTCCCGCGCGCATTTCAAGGGCGAGGACAATTTCAAGGGAACGATCCTGCATTCGGCGCTGTGGTCCGACGATATCAACATCGACGGCAAGCACGTCGCCGTGATCGGCACCGGTGCAACATCGATGCAGCTGGTGCCGGCGATTGCCGACCGCGTCGCCTCCATCACGGTCTATCAGCGCAGCGCGCAATGGGCGCGGCCGGTGAAGGGCTATGCCGATCCGATCAATGAGGGCGCGCGCTGGCTGCTGGCGCATCTGCCGTTCTATGTGCAGTGGTACCGCTTCAACATGTTCTGGCGTTACGGCGATGGGCTGCTGCCGTTCCTGCGCAAGGACCCGGCCTGGCCGCATCCCGAGCGCGCCGTCAACAAGGGCAATGACCGGCACCGCCAGGAGCTGACCGATTTCATCCTCACCGAGCTGAAGGACCGTCCGGACCTGATCGCCAAATGCGTGCCGACCTATCCGCCCTATGGCAAGCGCATCCTGCTCGACAACAACTGGTTCAAGACATTGACGCGGGACAATGTCGAGCTCGTCACCGACACGATCGACCGCTTCGACGCAAGCGGCATCGTCACCGCCGACGGCAAGCACCGCCCCGCCGATGTCATCGTGGTTGCGACCGGCTTCAAGGTCACGGAGATGGCGGCGCGCCTCAATATCAGCGGCCGCGGCGGCAAGGATTTGCGCGAGGTATGGGGTCACGACAACCCGACCGCATTCCTCGGCCTCACCGTGCCTGACTTCCCCAACTTCTTCTGCATGCTCGGTCCGAACTCCGGTCCCGCCCATGGCGGCAGCGTCATCTTCCAGTCGGAATGCCAGAGCCGCTATATCTCGGCCTGTCTCGCCGATATGATCGAGCACGACGTCGCCGCGATCGACGTCCGCCCGGACGTGCTCGACGACTATGTCCGCAAGGTCGATGCCGAGCACGAGGGCATGATCTGGACCCATCCGGGCATGAGCACCTATTATCGCAATTCGAGCGGCCGCGTGTTCTCGGCGATGCCATGGCGGTTCGTGGATTACTGGCGCATGACGCATGATCCCGATTTGGGGCAATACCGGCTGACGAAGGGGTGATTGTTACCGCCACCGCCCAGCTATGGCGTTGGCGCCGCGCTCTCACCACCTCGTCATTGCGAGCGCAGCGAAGCAATCCAGAAATCTTTCCGCGGCAACACTCTGGATTGCTTCGCTGCGCTCGCAATGACGGAACTGGCGGCCTGTTACGCGGCCAGCCCGCTTCCGACCGGCGCGAATTCCAGCCCGAGGCTTTCCGCGACTGCCTTGTTGGTGATGCGGCCGCGATGGACGTTGAGACCGTTGCGCAGGTGCTGATTTTCCAGCACCGCCGCAAAGCCCTTGTTGGCCAGCGTCAATCCAAATGGCAGCGTCGCATTGTTCAGCGCCTGGCTGGACGTCACCGGCACCGCGCCCGGCATGTTGGCGACGCAATAATGCACGACGCCGTCGACCTCGTAGGTCGGATCGGTGTGCGTGGTCGCATGCGAGGTCTCGAAGCAGCCGCCCTGGTCGATCGCGACGTCGACCAGCACGGCTCCGGGCCGCATCGATTTGAGCATCGCGCGCGTGACAAGCTTTGGCGCGCTCGCACCCGGCACCAGTACCGCACCGATCACGACGTCGGCGGCGAACACCTCCTCCTCGACCGACTCGATCGTGGAGAAGCGGGTGCGCACGCGTCCGGCAAAGAGATCATCGAGCTCGCGCAACCGTGGCAGAGAACGGTCGATCACGGTGACTTCCGCGCCAAGCCCTGCGGCCATCCGCGCAGCCTGCGTTCCCACCACGCCGCCGCCGAGCACGACGACCCGTGCCGGCTGCACGCCGGGGACGCCGCCGAGCAGCAGCCCGCGGCCGCCGGCCGATCGCTTGAGCGCGGCGCCGGCTGCCTCGATGGCGAGGCGGCCGGCGACTTCGCTCATCGGCGCAAGCAGGGGGAGGTGACCGGCCGCGTCGGTGACGGTTTCATAGGCGATCGCCGTACAGCCGGAGGCGAGCAGGCCCTTGGCCTGCTCGGGATCCGGCGCAAGATGCAGGTAAGTAAACAGGATCTGGCTTTCGCGGAGCTGGGCCCACTCGCTTGCTTGCGGCTCCTTCACCTTCACGATCATGTCGGACTTCGCAAAGATATCACGGGCGTTCTCCGCGATCGCCGCCCCTGCCCGCCGATACACCTCGTCAGGCGCGCCGATGCCGCTGCCGGCGCCGGTCTCGACCGTCACCTGGTGCCCGGCCGCGACATATTCGCGAACGGCGCCCGGGGTCAGCCCGACGCGATATTCCTGCACCTTGATCTCCTTGGGCACACCGACACGCATCTTGGGGCTCCTTCCAACCTCTTGATTCTCCTCTTCATCGTAGCCATCGGACCAGTTTGGTTTCGTGCAAATATCAGCTAATTTCGCGCTCCCCGCGCCGGTTTCCGGCGCGGAATCCCCGTTTCACGCTGGAAACAAAACATTGGCCCTCGACCGGAAAGATCTCGCCATCCTCGCGGAACTCACCACCAACGCGCGGGCGAGCCATACCGAGCTTGCCACCAAGGTCGGGCTGTCGAGCACGGCGCTGGCGCGGCGGCAGAAGGCGCTGGAGGACGACGGCTACATCCAGGCCTATCAGGCCGCGCTCGACCTCTCCCAGTTCGGCCTCACCACCACGGTGCTGGTTCGCATCGCGCTGGAGAGCCAGAGCGACGAGGCGCTCAAGGCGTTCGAGGCGGAGGTGGTGAAATGCCCCTCCGTCGTGCGCTGCTTCCTGATGTCCGGGACCGACGACTACATCCTGATCGTGCTTGCCCGCGACATCCAGGATTTCGAGCGCATCCACCGCACCGAACTGTCACGCCTGCCGCGCGTGGCGCGGGTGCAATCGAGTTTCGCGCTGCGCGAAGTCGTCAACCGCGCGGTGCCGACCGTGGTGTTCGGCGAGGTGAAGCGGTAGCCGAGTCGCTCGTCGTCCGGACTGCGCTGTCAAGCGCACCGCTTCACAGCGGCTTTCATTCCATCATCAAAGATAATTGAGGCGCCGTCTCAACCCAATGGTTGAGGCAGAACGGGCGCGTTCATCCGACCCAGAAGATGGGGCGCGAGGCATAGCCGGTCTCGCGCACCCTTCATACAACCAGATAATATTTGGGGTCTTCGATGTTCAAATCCAGCCGCCGTCTCTTCATTCAATCGGTTGCATTCGGTGCCGGTGTTCTCGGCGCCGCCAAATCCGCGCTCGCAGCGCCGGACGGACATGCCGCCGGCTACGACGTTGCTCCCGCATCCGAGTTCCTGAAGACAATCCCGCGAAAATCCGGCGATCCCATGGTGTTCACGGCCTCGCTCGACAAGGGACCGATCAAGGCCACCTCCGGCGGCTGGGCGCGCGAAATCACGACCCGCGGCCTTCCGCTCGCGACCGGCATTGCCGGGGCGCATCTGTTCGTCAACGCGGGCGGCGCCCGGGAAATGCATTGGCACAATTCGGCCGAGTGGGCCTATGTCGTCGACGGCCATTGCCAGGTGACGGTGGTCGATCCCGAGGGCCAGCTCGAAATCGTCAATCTCGCACCCGGCGATCTCTGGTACTTCCCAAAAGGCCACAGCCACGCCATCCAGACCCTTGGGTCCTCCCCCTGTCACGCCATCCTCGCCTTCGACGACGGGCTTTACTCCGAACACGGCACGTTCGGCATCAGTGACTGGATGAGCCGCTACGACGCGCCCACCCTGTCACAGGCTCTGGGCGTTTCCGCGGAGATGCTGGGCGCCAATCCGAAGGCCGAGACGTACATCATGCAAGGCGAGGTGCTGGCGCTCGACGGCCCGCAGGCGAAGATGGCGCGTCCGCTGGAGCGCGACCGGACCCACCGTTTCCCGCTGATGTCGCAGAAGCCGCGCGTGAGCACGGCCGGCGGCCAGCTCTACGTGGCCTCCGCCAAGGAATTCCCGGTCTCGAGCGCAATGACCGGGATCGTGCTCAAGCTCAAGCCGGGCGCGATGCACGAGCCGCATTGGCACACCGATGCCAACGAGTGGCACTATGTGCTGAAGGGACGCACGCGCGTCACCCTGTTCGCGTTCGACAAGCGCGTCGCCGTCGCGGAACTGTCGGCCGGGGAATGCGCCTATATCCCCAGCAACTGTGGACATTCCATTCAGAACATCGGCAACGAGGACGCCGAAATCGTTGGTGCGCTCGACAGCGGCGCATACCACGAAAGCAGTCTGGGCGACTGGCTGGCCAAGGCGCCGCGGCACCTGCTCGCCAACAATTTCGGCGTTGCGGAGGCGACGGTGGCAAATTTCGGGCGCAGGCGCATGGTCATCGCCAACGCGAGCTGACCGCCTCGTCACGCGCGAACCGCTGTCATCCAATTGTCATCGAATGTGCCGAGAGCTGTGCGTCTCGCACATTCGGGACAGACAATGGACTATTTCAAGCGCTTCAACTTCCTGTTCGCCGCCCCCGTGTTCGACGCCGACGACCTCGAGGGCGTCCGCTTCAACCAGATCATCGAGGAGATCCAGCGCTCCGGCTTCGAAGTGGTCCGGGCCCGCAAGCTGGAGGACGCCGAGATGGCGGTGCAGACCGACGCCGCGATCGGCTGCATGGTGGTGGACTGGGGCAAGAAGGGGCTGGAAGGCAAGACCTCGGCGCTGATCAATCTGATGCGGCGCCGCGGCCTGGACTTCCCGATCATCCTGCTGATCCGGCGCAAGCGCTTCGAGGATTTGCCGGTCGAGGTGCTTGACTTCATCGACGGCTATGTCTTCCTGTCCGAGGAGACGCCGACCTTCATCGCCAAGAATCTGATCAGCCGGCTCAAGCAATATGCCGAGACGCTGAAGACCCCGTTCTTCGGCGCGCTGGTCGACTATGCCGAGGAAGGCAACCAGCTCTGGACCTGTCCGGGCCACAATGGCGGCGTGTTCTACAACCGCAGCCCGATCGGCCGGGTCTTCGTCGAGCATCTCGGCGAATCCGTGTTTCGCGACGACCTCGACAATTCCGTGCTCGATCTCGGCGACCTCCTCACCCATGAGGGCCCGGCGCTGAAGGCGCAGAAGGAAGCCGCCGCGATCTTTGGCGCGGAAAAGACCTATTTCGTGCTCAACGGTACTTCGACCTCGAACAAGGTCGCGCTCGGCGCGCTCGTCACCGACGGCGACCTCGTACTATTCGACCGCAACAACCACAAGGCCGCCCATCACGGCGCGCTGATGATCAATGGCGGCATCCCGATCTACGTGCCGACCATCCGCAACGCGTGGGGCCTGATCGGCCCGATGCGCTGGGACGTGCTCGACGAAAAGGCGCTGCGCGAAGCGATCCGCAACCATCCGCTGGTCGCGGACAAGGACGCCTGGCGCAAGGAGCGGCCGTTCCGCGTCGCCGTGGTCGAGCAATGCACCTATGACGGCACGATTCACAATGCCGAGATGATTTTGAAGCGCATCGGTCATCTCTGCGAATACATCCTGTTCGACGAGGCCTGGGCCGGCTTCATGAAATTCCACCCGCTCTATGCCGGCCGCTTTGCCATGGGCCTGTCAAATCTTCCGCCGGAAGCACCGGGCATCATCGCGACGCAGTCCACCCACAAGCAGCTCGCGAGCTTCTCGCAGGCCTCGCAGATCCACATCAGGGACCGCCACATCCGCGGGCAGAAGCGGCGCGTCGAGCACCGCCGCTTCAACGAAAGTTTTATGCAGCACGCGTCCACATCACCCTTCTACCCGCTGTTCGCCTCGCTCGATGTCGGCGCGCAGATGATGAAGGGCCGCTCCGGAGAAGTGCTGTGGGACGACACGATCCGCCTCGGCATCGAGCTGCGCAAGAAGATCCGGGCGATGCGCCGGGAATTCGAGGAGAAGGAGCAGAACCCGGATCGCCGCTGGTTCTTCGAGCCCTTCGTGCCCGATCGCGTTGCCATTCCCGACGTCAGCCGCCCCGGCGCCTCGCACAAGGTTGCCTGGGAAACGCTCTCGACCGACGAGCTCGCCACCAATCCCGCCTTGTGGCAGCTCTCTCCCGATACCAACTGGCATGGCTTTCCCGATCTTACGGAGGGCTTTGCCATGACCGACCCGAACAAGCTGACGCTGCTCACGCCCGGCTTCGACCGCGCCACCGGCGCCTATGCCGAGCACGGCATCCCCGCGCCCGTGGTCGCGCAATATCTGCGCGAAAACCGCATCGTGCCCGAGAAGAACGACCTCAACTCCCTGCTCTTCCTGCTCACCCCCGGCGTCGAAGCGAGCAAGGCCGGCACGCTGATCTCCGGCCTCGTCGCGTTCAAGAGGCTGCACGACGACAATGCGCTGCTGGCGGACGCGATCCCGGAATTCTACCAGCGGCGGCAGGCGCGCTATGCTGGCGTGCGGCTGCGCGATCTCTGCGGCGAGATGCACCGTTTCTTTCGCGCCGCCGACGTCAGCGCGCTCCAGGCCCGGCAATTCATGCCCGAGCACATGCCCGAGATTGCGATGTCGCCCCGCGATGCCGCGCGCTATCTGTTCAAGAACGATGTCGACTATCTGCCGATCGAGGCAATCGCCGGCCGCATCGCCACCACGCCCTTCGTCGTCTATCCGCCCGGGATCGCCACCATCGTGCCCGGTGAACGGTTGACGGAACGGGCCAAGCCCATGGTGGATTATCTGAAAATGTTCGAAACCTGCTTCAACACATTTCCGGGTTTCGAAGTGGAGATCCAGGGCATCTACAAGGAGATTGATGCACAAGGCCGCATCGGGCTCTATACCTACGTCGTTGCCGAGTAGGTGCCGATGAACGAGACTGCGAATGCGCGCCCGGACGACGAACCTGTCCTGATCCGCCCCTCACGCGAGAGCGATGTCGAGGCGATGCTGTCGATCTACCGCCATCACGTCCGCAATGGCGTCTCGCGCGATGTCGAGGGAACCGGCGCGCCTGAGCCGGACGATCTGCGCGACCGCCGCAAGAATCTGAAGCAGACCCGCCTGCCGCATCTGGTCGCAACCTATCGCGGCGAGGTCGTCGGCTATGCCTATGCGGTGCTGTTTCGCAAGCGCCCGGCCTATCGCTACACGGCCAAGCACTCGATCTACGTCCATCACGAGCATCTCGGTCGCGGCGTCGGACGGCTGCTGCTCGGAGAGATGATCGATGCCTGTGCTGCGGCGGGCTTCCGCCAGCTGATCGGCTATATCGACGCCGACAATGCGCCTTCGCTGGCGCTGCACGAAAAATTCGGCTTCGCGCGCGCCGGCCTGCTCTGCGGCGTTGCCTATCGCCACGGCCGCTGGTCGGACACCGTCATGGTGCAACGCTCACTCGGCGCGGGCGTCACCACGCCACCGCCTGTCGCGGCGCCGGGTCGGTAGACCTTACGACGAAAAGTCAGACGGTCTGACCTGGATGCGGTCGGCATGCAGCGACCAGTGATGCAACGCCTGGTCCTTGCAGAATTTTGCCTTCGCCCGCTCCGTGGCTTCGTTCTCGTCGGTGGCGTCGATCTCGAGCGTACCCTGACAAACTTCGCACTGCCGGCCGTACTCCCCGAGCACGTCCTTCATGAACCTGACGACATAAGTTGACATGGGACCTCCTGCTGCCCGGCAGCACTCTAATCCCATTTAGCCGGAATGCGGGAGGGGGATTTTGACGCGGATCAAGGGCAACTCCCTCCGAGAGCGGGATTGCGATCTATACAAAATATTGTATAATTAAGTTATGAAGCCGATCGAGTTCCGAGGCACCGCACTGGACGATCTTCGCCAATTTCCTGGTACGGCGCGGCGCCAAGCTGGTTTTCAACTCGATCAGGTTCAACGCGGGCGTCAGCCCGACGATTGGAAGCCGATGAGCAGCATCGGCCAGGGCGTGCAGGAGATACGAATTCGCGATGAAACGGGAGCGTTCAGGGTCCTCTATGTCGCGAAGTTTGAACGTGCCGTCTACGTACTGCACTGCTTTCAGAAGAAAACCCAAAAGACAAGCAAAGCGGATTTGGACGTCGCGCGACTGCGCTACGGAGATTTGCGGAAGGAATTGAATCGATGACCAAGAAGCGCTTCACCAGTGTTTGGGACGCGATCGAAGATACGCCGGCGGAGGCCGCAAACATGAAGCTCCGCTCGGAATTGATGCTGGCGCTGCGAGATCACATCGCCGGCATGAAGCTCAATCAGTCGGAAGCCGCCAAGCTGTTTGGTGTCACCCAGCCTCGCGTCTCCGACCTGATGCGCGGAAAGATCGAACTGTTCGGTATCGATACTCTGGTCAATATGGCCGTCGCCGCCGGACTCAAGGTCGAAGTTCGGGTCTCGGACGCGGCTTAGGGTCGGCGTCACGCCGGTGGAGGCGGACGATCGAAGGCTGACGGGACAGGTCCGATATCACCCCTTACGTCGTGATATCGAGCAGTGAATCTGTCGTTTCGGAATAGGCCTGAATGACCTTCGCATTGGCAATGAAGCTATACTTTGCGGTCGCCAGCTGAACGAATTCGTTGGCGAGATCGACATTCGGCGCGGCGACCAGGCCGTTCTGGTTTGCAAAGGGAGCGCTCGGGTCGGACTGCGCGGTATAGCTCGGCGACACCGTCGACACGGTCGCGACCGTCCCGCCGGGCGTCGAGCCGCTCGATTGGGAGACCTGATCGACTCGCAGCGGCACATAGGCCGCGGGAAATGTCGGAGCAATGCCCCCACCAGCCGATGTGCCCGATCCGTCTGATGCTGGCAGCGGGCCGGTCGTGCTAACGTTGGCGATATTGCTCGCGGCCACGCTCACGCGCAAACTCGCCGCAGAAAGTCCAGAGGTCGCAATTGAAAGTATGCTCATGCCTCCTGATCTACAGGACAAGTCATACGCGTTCACTTACGCCATCAGTAAAATCCGCCGCTTTCTGTTTTCATCCTCGTAACCACCGATCGGAGCGCGATCGAACCTCGCGCGCCCCTACCCCGGCGTGACGCCAAAAGCCTGCTTGAAGCGCTCGACGTAGCGCGGCCAGACCTCGGGATTGATGATGCGCGGCGGGCGCTTGCCGTCGAGCGTCGCCAGCACCTGCTCGGCGGCGATGCGGCCCATGTTCTGGCGCGCCTCAATGGTCACGCCTGCGGTGTGTGGGCTGGCCAGCACGTTGTCGAACTGGAGCAGCGGATGCTCCGGAGGCGGCGGCTCCTTGGACCAGACGTCGAGGCCGGCACCGGCAATGCGCTTGTCGCGCAACGCTTGGAGCAACGCATCCTCGTCATGGATGAAACCGCGCGCCGTGGTGATGAAGTACGCATGCGGCTGCATCAGCGCGAACTCACGCGTGCTGATCATGTTGCGGCTCTTCTTGTCGAGCGGACAGGAAATCGAGACGAAATCGGCGCGGCGCAAGAGCTCGTCGAGCTCGACCTTCTCGCCGCCCCGCTCGGCCATCACCTCGGCCGTCAGGTATGGATCGTAGGCCAGCACCTTCATGCCGAACAGGCCTTTGCACAGCGCGGCGATGCGGCGGCCGACATTGCCGAGGCCGATAATGCCGACGGTCTTGTGTTCGATCTCGTTGCCGACGAGCTCGTTGCGGTTGACGTTGGACTCCCTGCGGAGCTTGCGATCGGACTGGATGATGCGCTTGGACAGCGTGAGCATCATCGCCAGCGCATGCTCGGCGACGGAATGGGCGTTGCCGCCGGACTGGTTGACGACCAGCACACCCGCATCCGTGCAGGCCTCGACATCGACGGGGTCGAAGCCCGCGCCGTTGCTGGACACCAGCAGGAGGTTCGGCGTGCGCTTCAGGAGGGCGGCGTCGACATGGAAATGCGGTGCCAGTTCATCGCGGGCAGCACCGATCTGGTAGACATGGGCGGCGCTCAGGATCGGCGCGTAAAAGTCTTCGGGGCTTTCGTTCTCGATGCGGTCGAGCCGGACGTCGGGCCGCGCCTTGAGGATGTCGATATAGATCGGATTGGCCAGATATTTGACGTAGAAGACGCGCTTGCTGTTGACGGACATCAAAACCCTTCCGGCTCTCTCAAGGGAGGCCCGCAAGGTCAGCGCGACGCGCGCCCGTCCATGCCTTCCTCCCGTTTTTCGTTATCGCCACCTTATGACATGGCGATGCCGGCCACGACAGGCCGTCTGGCGCAGATCACGGTGACGGCCCGGACATGTTGACAATCTCGCCCGCTCCGTCAAGTTCGGCAGACCGCCGCGACGGCCGAAGACCAAGAAGCATGCGCGGCTCAAGGGAGAACGCAATGGCGATTGCGGAGCAGCAGACTCAGGCGACACAAGCGGCTGGCGAAAGAAGCTGGCATAGTATTGTCCTGCAAACCCTGAAGCGGAACGAGATCAGCCTGGTCCCCTACGTGCCCGACCGGGTGCTGACGCCGCTGATCAAGAATTTGCACGCCGATCCCTTCTTCACCACCTTTGCCACCGCCCGCGAGGAAGAGGCCGTCGGCATCGTCTCCGGTGCCTGGATGGGGGGACGCCGGGCTGCGGTGCTGATGCAGACTTCGGGCTTTGCCACGCTCGCCAACGTGCTCGCCTCGCTCGCGGTGCCCTACCAGATCCCCCTGATCATGTTCGTCTCCGAGCGCGGCACGCTCGGCGAGTTCAACTATGGCCAGTCGCTGGTCTGCCGCACCATGCGCCCGGTGCTGGATTCGCTGGCGCTGGAGCACCACACCATCACAAGGCTCGACGAGCTCGAATTCATCGCCGACCGCTCGATCAAGCAGGCCGTCACCACGCAGGCCCCCGTGGCGCTGATCCTCAACCCGCTGCTCACCGGCGGCAAGACGTTCGACAAGTGAGGCCTGCGATGAACACGCGCAATACCAAGGTCATGAACCGTTTCGACGTCACCTCGCGTCTGATCGCAAAGCTCAAGCACGAGGAAGCGGTGATCGGCGGCATCGGCAACACCAATTTCGATCTCTGGGCCGCCGGCCACCGCCCACAGAATTTCTACATGCTGGGCAGCATGGGCCTCGCCTTCCCGATCGCGCTCGGCGTGGCGCTGGCGCAGCCCGACCGCCGCGTGTTCGCACTCGAAGGCGACGGCTCGCTCTTGATGCAGCTCGGCGCGCTCTCGACGATTGCGATGTTGAAGCCCAAGAACCTCATCATGATCGTGATGGACAACGGCATCTACCAGATCACCGGCGCGCAGCCGACCCCGGCCGCCAGCGTCGCCGACATCGTCGCCATCGCCACCGGCTCGGGTCTCGCCAGGAGCTCCTGGGCCGCGGACGAGGAAGATTTCGAGCGACTTGTCGACGAGGCGATGTCCGCCTCCGAGCCGAGCCTGATCGCCGTCCGCATCGACGACAAGCCGGGCGTCGGCACCACAAGGCGCGATCCCGTTCAGATCCGGGAGCGCTTCATGCACGGCCTTGGCGTACGCGAGCCACTTTAACGTTTGGTCATTAACTACACGGCGATCTGATCCGCAGCCCGCAACAGGCTCTGCAAATCCGTGCTAAGCGGTGCGGATGTCCATTTTGGTCCGTTTCTTTGCCTGGCTCCTTGCAGCCGCCGTCACTTTCGCGACCCTCGGCCCGCCCGGCCTCCGGCCCCATTCCGACCTCGGCCAGGACGGCGAGCATGCGCTCGCCTTCATCCTGGTTGGATTGGCTTTTGGCCTCGCCTATCGGAGCCGTCGCTGGGCCGTCGCCGCCATGGCGGTGGTCCTGATCGGCGTGCTGGAGCTGATGCAATTCTGGGCGCCGGGACGACATGCGAGACTGGAAGACTTTCTGGTCGATGCCGGCACCGCGTGCATCGGCTTTGCGCTCGCTGCCACCGTCGATTGGGTCATGGCGCGCTTCCGCGCAACTTCACCCCTGACGAGCGAAGGCCCCGCGGAGTGATACTCCGCAGGGCCCGTTTCTCTTAAGCCGATGCTTGCGCCGATCAGTCGATGATCTTGACGACGCGGCGCGTACGCGGCTCGACGATTACACGGCGATCGTTCACGACCGCATAGCGATACTCGGTGTAGTTCGGCACGGGACGCAGCACCACGGTCGGGGGCAGCGGCTCGCCGACCACGACGCGCTCCTCGACGACGACAGAATCGCTGCGGGGGATGCCGCCCAGGATCGCATTCGGGATTTCGAGGCCGGCGCCGACGGCCGCACCGACGGTGCCGCCGACCATCGCGCCGATCGGGCCGCCGACGTCGCCGCCCGCGCGCGCGCCGTCCCTGGCGCCCTGTTCGGTCGTCGACTGGGCAAAGGCTGCACTCGACGCCAGCAGCGAGGCGGCAGCCAACGTAATCGCAAGACGGGTTTTCATGTCCACACGCTCCAGTGTTTGTTGATGCGCCTTCAACCGCGGGACCGGAGCATTGTTCCAGTTCCGCAGCGGTGAAAAATGCACCGCTTTCGGAGAGTGTTACCCGGTAACAGTTCAGCCGGCGGCGATCTCGTGGCCCGCCATTAGTTCCAGCGCGCGCACCATCGCGGAGTGATCCCAGCCCTTGCCGCCATGCGCGGTGCATGACGAGAACAATTGCTGCGCCACCGCCGTGCTCGGCAGCGACAGTCCGAGCGCACGCGCGCCTTCCAGCGCGAGGTTGAGGTCCTTCTGGTGCAGCTCGATGCGGAAGCCGGGATCGAAATTGCGTTTCACCATGCGCTCGCCATGCACTTCGAGAATCCGCGACGAGGCAAAGCCGCCCATCAGCGCCTTGCGCACCAGCGCGGGATTCGCTCCGGCCTTGGACGCGAACAGCAGCGCTTCGCTCACCGCCTCGATCGTCAGCGCGACGATGATCTGGTTGGCAACCTTCGTCGTCTGGCCGTCGCCATTGGCGCCGACATGCGTGACGTTCTTGCCCATCTTGTCGAAGATCGGCTTCATGGTGCCGAAGGCGCGCTCCGGCCCGCCGACCATGATGGTGAGGCTCGCAGCTTTCGCCCCGACCTCCCCACCTGACACCGGCGCGTCGAGATAGTCCGCCCCCAGCGCCTCGATCTTTTTTGCGAACTCTTTCGTCGCCAACGGTGAGATCGAGCTCATGTCGACAACGATCTTGCCCTTGGAGATGCCGCTCGCAACGCCGTCCTTGCCGAACAGCACCGCTTCCACATGAGGGGTGTCAGGCACCATGATGATGACCGCATCCGCCTCCTCCGCGACCTCCTTGGCCGATTTGCAGGCGATGCCGCCGGCGGCGATCAGCTCAGGCGCGACCGGTGCGACGTCATGCAGGAGCACGCGATGGCCCGCAGCCAGAAGATGGCCGGCCATCGGCCGTCCCATGGTGCCAAGTCCGATGAAGCCGATGTCGATCATGGTTCAACCTTCTCTAGTTGCATAAGCGAAGTTCATCCGCGGGCTCCCTGCACCTCTCCCGCTTGCGGGAGAGGTCGGCGCGAAGCGCCGGGTGAGGGCTTTCTCCGCTTAGGGATTTTCTCGGCACGTCTCAGAGATTCCCGTCGTTGAGACACCCTCACCCCAGCCCTCTCCCGCAAGCGGGAGAGGGAGTGCACCGCCGCTGCGGCTACATTCTCAGGTCTCAAACGTCTGCGCGGCGTGCCAGGACAGGCCTTCCAGCGTCGTGGTGCGCGGCTTGTATTCGCAGCCGATCCAGCCGCGATAGCCGATCGCGTCGAGATGGCGGAACAGGAAGGGATAGTTGATCTCGCCGGTGCCGGGCTCGTTGCGGCCGGGATTGTCGGCGAGCTGGATGTGCGAAATCTGCGGCAGATATTCCTGCATGGTGCGGGCGAGATCGCCCTCCATGATCTGCATGTGATAGATGTCGTACTGGATGAACAGATTGTTCGACCTGACCTCGGCGATCAGCTGCACCGCCTGCTCGGTGCCGTTGAGGTAGAAGCCGGGAATGTCGAGCGTGTTGATCGGCTCGACCAGCAGCTTGATGTTTTCGCGCGCCAGCGTCGAAGCCGCAAAACGCAAATTCCCGACCAGCGTCTCCTGAAGCTCGCGCGGGTCGGCCTCAACAGGCGCGATCCCGACGAGGCAGTTGAGCTGCTCGCAATCGAGCGCCTTGGCATAGTCGATGGCGCGGAACACGCCGTCGCGGAATTCGGCGGTGCGATCGGGCAGGATCGCGATGCCGCGCTCGCCGCCAGCCCAATTGCCGGCGGGGAGATTGTGCAGCACCTGCGTCAGCCCGTGGGATTCGAGCTGCTCGCGGAGCTGCGCCTTGTCGAAATCATAGGGAAAGAGATATTCGACCCCAGCAAAGCCCGCCGCCTTCGCCGCGGCAAAACGGTCGATGAACGGCATCTCGTTGAAGAGCATGGTGAGGTTGGCGGCGAATTTCGGCATGATGTCCCCCTATTCCGCCGGCTGAAGCACGCCGGGCCGCCTGGTCCCGACTTCGTCGAGCGGCAGATCCAGCACTTCCTCGAACTCGACGATGTTGTCGATCTCGGTGCCCATCGCGATGTTGGTGACGCGCTCGAGGATGAACTCGACCACCACGGGCACGCGGTGCTTGGCCATCAGTTCGCGCGCGGTCGCGAACGCTGTCTGCGTATCCTTGGGATCGGTGACACGGATCGCCTTGCAGCCGAGACCTTCGGCCACCGCGACGTGGTCGACGCCATAGCCGCCGAGCTCCGGCGCGTTGATGTTCTCGAACGAGAGCTGGACGTGATAGTCCATGTCAAAACCGCGCTGGGCCTGGCGGATCAGGCCGAGATAGGAATTGTTCACGACGACGTGGATGTAGGGCAGATTGAATTGCGCCCCGACCGCGAGCTCCTCGATCAGGAACTGGAAATCGTAGTCCCCCGAGAGCGCGACGATCTCACGCTCCGGACACGCCGCGCGCACGCCGAGCGCTGCCGGCAGGGTCCAGCCGAGCGGCCCCGCCTGCCCCGCATTGATCCAGTTGCGCGGCTTGTAGACGCCGAGGAACTGCGCGCCGGCGATCTGCGACAGGCCGATCACGGTGACGTAAGTGGTGTCGCGGCCGAACGCCTTGTTCATCTCCTCATAGACGCGCTGCGGCTTGATCGGGACGTTGTCGAAATGGCTCTTGCGCAGCATCGTCTTCTTGCGATCGCGACAGGCGGCGGGCCACGCCTGGCGCTCGCGAAGCCTGCCTGACCGGCGCCACTCCCTGGCGACGGTGACGAAGAGTTCGAGCGCGGTCTTGGCGTCCGAGACAATGCCGAGATCGGGATTGAACACCCGCCCGATCTGGGTCGGCTCGATGTCGACATGCACGAAGGTGCGGCCCTTGGTGTAGGTCTCGACCGATCCGGTGTGCCGGTTGGCCCAGCGATTGCCGATGCCGAGCACGAAGTCGGATTCCAGCATGGTGGCATTGCCGTAGCGGTGACTGGTCTGAAGGCCGACCATGCCGGCCATCAGCACGTGATCGTCGGGGATCGCGCCCCAGCCCATGAGCGTCGGCACAACGGGCACGTTGGCGATCTCGGCGAATTCGACCAGCAGATCGGAGGCGTCGGCGTTGATGATGCCGCCGCCTGCCACGATCAGCGGCCGCTCGGCGGCGTTGAGCATCTCCAGCGCCTTCTCGACCTGCTTTCGCGTGGCGGTGGGCTTGTAGACCGGCAGCGGCTCATAGGTCTCATCGTCGAACTCGATCTCGGCGAGCTGCACGTCGAGCGGCAGGTCGATCAGCACCGGCCCCGGCCGGCCCGAACGCATGACGTGAAAGGCCTGGCTGAATACGCGCGGCACCAGCGCAGGCTCGCGCACCGTCACCGCCCATTTGGTCACGGGCTTTGCGATCGACTCGATGTCGACGGCCTGAAAGTCTTCCTTGTAGAGCCGCGCCCGCGGCGCCTGGCCGGTGATGCAGAGGATCGGAATGGAATCGGCGATCGCCGAGTAAAGCCCGGTGATCATGTCGGTGCCAGCCGGCCCCGAGGTGCCGATGCAGACGCCGATGTTACCCGCCTTCGCCCGCGTATAGCCTTCCGCCATGTGCGAGGCGCCCTCGACGTGGCGCGCAAGGATGTGGCGGATCGAGCCGCGCTTCTTCAGCGCCGAGTAAAGCGGATTGATCGCGGCCCCGGGAACACCGAAGGCGGTGGAGATGCCTTCCTTCTCCAGGATACGGACGGCCGCATCGATAGCTCGCATCTTCGCCATATCGGACCTCGCTCAAACTGCGTCAGCGAGCGAGATCATCAGGCGTGCGGAATGCGATCTCAACGAGATCGATTTTATTTTCCACGGAGTGGAAGTGATTAGATAAAGTCACGAAAAGTCATGTACTTGGCACAGCCACGTAATGGAAACGCGGGGCGCCTTAAAAATATCGTTGTACATCCGAGCAACCCAGCTTGCGCGCCAGCTGCACATGCTAGAGTTGTAGGGGAAATGAACTGAAGAAATTGCGAATGCGTTGGTTTGGAAGTTGTGCGACGGTCCGCTCGTGTCCGGATCGAAAGCTGCTGTGGCGCTTGCGAACGCTGAGTATGTCTTCGCTCCGGCGAGCGTCTGTTGCTTTGGTTGCATATTTGATCATCCTGGTCGGCATTGATAGCCGCGCCCGTGCGCAGGAACAGAAATCCCAGGGGGTCGTCTCGACTTGCAGCAGCAATACGCCGCCCGCGGCCTCTGGGAAGCTCGCGGCTCCACCGCCCAAAGGCAGGGAGGTCGCGGCCCTGTACAGGGCCGCAACTCCCTTCATGTTCAGCGGCGCATATGAGAAGGCCATTGAGCGCTTGAATCAGGCCATTGAACTCGATCCAGATAGTGCTCGACTATACGCCAGTCGGGGAAACGCTTTTTTGAGAAGCCGTCAGGCTGACAAGGCGCTGGAGGACCTCAATCGTTCGATCGCCATCGATCCTACTTCTTCGCTGGCCTTTCTAGGCCGTGCAGAGGTCTTTCTCAAGATGTTCGACCACGATCGCGCGATCGAGGATTTGAACGAAGCGATCAAGCTGTTTCCTGGCAACGCTCGCGCCTACCTCATTCGCGGAACGGTCTATGCGAACAGGCGCGAATATGATCGGGCGATCCAAGATATCGACCAGTCGGTCAAACTGGATTCCCAGTGCTCGAACACATACAGCGTCAGAGGACAGATTTTTGACCTGAAGGGAGACCACGATCGAGCCGAAGCGGATTACGACCGCGCAATTCAGCTTGACCCTAATCCGGGCAATGCGACCGCTTTCTTGAGACGGGCACGTTCCTACGAAGGCAAACGAGAATTCAACCGCGCCATGAACGACCTCGAGCAGGCGCTGAAACTCGAACCACGCAACGCCTTTGCATTGAACAACCGCTGCTTTTTCCGGGCCCTCTCCGGCGCCTTGGACGATGCGCTGGCCGACTGCAACGAAGCTCTGAGGATACGGCCCGACGAGCCCTCTTTTCTTGATTCGCGGGGCTTTGTTCATCTCAGAAAAGGCGCGCTCGACAGCTCCATCGGGGACTACAGCGCCGCGCTCCGCATTGATGATAAAAAGGCCATATCATTATATGGGCGCGCGGTCGCAAGACGGCAAAAAGGAGACCTGGCCGGCAGTGAGGCCGACATCTCGGCAGCGGTGGCTATCCGGCCAAATGTCGTCGACGAGGCTTCGCTCTATGGCATTAAGTGATCATTTTTCGGACGAGCCCTCGTCTCGTTGTACAACGACCTCTTGATTAAGCATACGCTCCTACTCGAACAACGGCGCAAGCTCCATCTGCGGGACCAGCACGAGGCCCTTGTCGGTGATGCGAATTTCCGGAATGACCGATAGCGGAATCAGATTGAAGCCCATGTAGGGGATGGTGCAGCCGGCTTCCGCCCATTCCTTCTTCAGCACCTTGACCTCTTCGGCCACCTCGGTGACGCGCTTGTCGGACAGGAGCCCGGCGATCGGCAGCGGCACCAGCGCCCTCACCTTGCCGTCGGCGACGACGCAGACGGCGCCCTGCTTTTCCTTGATGGCGGCGATTGCAACCTGCATGTCGGCCTCGTTGGTGCCGGCGACGATGATGTTGTGACTATCGTGGCCGACGCTGGAGGCGACCGCGCCGCGCTTGAGTCCAAAATCCTTGAGCAGGCCATAGGCGACGTTGCCGGCCGATTTACCGTGGCGCTCGACCACCGTGACGAAACACAGGCCGTAGCGCGCGAACAATTCCGGCCAATCCTTGGCCGCCTCGATCTTGACCTTCTCGTGGATCAGCGTGATGCCGGGCAGTGCGGTCCTGATCGCATTGACTGTGCAGGCCGTTGCCGGCAGCTCCGGTGTCAACTTCAGCTTCTCCGGCAGCTTCACGGTGACATAGGCTGCCTTCGGATACTGATAGCGCTGCGACAATGCCTGATCGAGACGCGCCGTGATCTTGCGGTTCTCCACCACGAGTTCGCCGCCATACCAGGTCGATTGCGGCTTGAGATTGTCGTCCATCAGCACGAGATCGGCGCGGCGGCCGCCGCCGAGGCCGCCGATATCTCCCTCCATGCCGAAGCGCGTCGCGCCATGCAGCGAGCCCATCGACCAGGCCTGCTCCGGGGACATCCCGGCCTTCACCGCTTCGCGCACCACCCAGTCGAGGCCGAACAGCAGCAGATCATCGGCGTCGCGGTCGTCGGTGCACACGGCGGTGCGCTTGTGCGAGGCGCCGAGCTCGGTGACCGTCCGGATCGCCTGCGGCAGCGAATGCCAGGGTGTGGTCGGGGGACCACCGCGCAAAAAGACCCAGACGCCGGCGTCGAGCAGATCGTCGGCGATGTCGCGGTCGATCGCTTCATGGGTGTCGGTGACGCCGGACGCCGCATAGGCCGCGACGAATTCGCGGCCGTAGACGTGGCCGGACACCGGTCGTCCGCGCTTCAAGGCCGCGGCGAGAATCGCGTGGCTGCGCTCATCGCCCATCGTGACAGGCACAAAGTCCATCTTCTCACCGAGCGCGACCGCTTCGGGCCAGCGATCAAACAGGCCGGCGATCTTGTCCGGCGTGAGATCGCCGCCAGCGGTCTCCAGCTCGGCCGACGTCGCCGGTACGGTGCTCGGCACCGTCAGGAAAATTGACAGCGGCGCCTCGCGCGCGTCCTCCAGCATCGCCTCGACGCCGGCAACGTCCATGACGTTGCCGATCTCGTGGCTGTCGCAGAAGATCGTTGTGGTGCCGTTGAGGAGAGCCGCCTCGGCATAGGCGCAGGCCGTGACCATCGAGGATTCGATGTGGATGTGCGGATCGACCAGCCCGGGCGCGATAATGCCGCCGGCCGCGTCGTAGGTCGTGACGCCGCTCCACGCCTTCTTGGCTGTTCCGGCCGGCTTCACCGCGGCGACGCGGCCGCCCGTGATCCAGACCTCGCGGTTCGCGAGGATGCGCTCCGAATAGGTCGAAAGCACCCGGGCACCCGTGACGACGAGATCCGGCGCAATGCGCGCGGAGGCGACATCGGCCAGACGCCGGGTCATCGCATGCAGCGGTGCGACGGCGAAGCGGGTAAGTTTGGTCATCGGAACCCTCGCGTGGCGTTACAGGCGCGCGATGGTTACGCCCTGCGCCAGACCGGGCAAGCGCAAATATAACGGCAGGGCCTGCTTACGCCTTAGGCGCCGGGCCGCCTGCCGCTCCCGACCTGGCAGGTCTGCGCGGGTTCCGTCGTCTCGTCGGCGGCGCGGCAGCGGGCTTGACCCGAATCCGTATCGAGCGGCTCGATTCATCGATCTCGAACGAATTCGTCTTTCGCACGAGGTCGCTCAGCTTGCGGGAGCCGTAGGTTCTCGAATCGAAATCGGGGGCGAGGTTGGTCAGCCCTTTTCCGACTTCCCCGAGAGAAACCCATCCATCTTCGCTTTCCATCTGGGCGATGACCTTCTTGATCATGGGGATGGCTGCGTCGGGGGGTTGAAGTAGCGGCGACTTCGAGGCGGTATCCTGATTGCTCGCCGTACCGGCAAGCAGGTTCTCGGTGTAGACGAACCTTCGGCAGGCCTGCCTGAAGCTTTCCGGCGTCTTCTGCTCGCCGAACCCGAAGACATCGACGCCCTGCTCCCGGATGCGGGCGGCCAGACGGGTAAAGTCGCTGTCTGAAGACACCAGGCAGAAACCGTCGAACCGGCCGCTGTGAAGCAGGTCCATGGCGTCGATCACCAGGGTGATGTCGGAGGCATTCTTTCCCGTCGTATAGGCAAACTGCTGCTGCGGGATGATGGCGTGTTTCGACAGAATGTCGGCCCAGCCCCTCGATCGCGCATTGGAGAAATCGCCGTAGATACGGCGGACGCTGGCCTCGCCGATCTTGGCAATCTCCTCGAACAGTCCATCCGCGATCTTTGCGGAGGCATTGTCGGCGTCGATCAGGACGGCGAGACGGGGCGAGCGAAGTTCCGACGGCATGGCGTTTCCTCGACCAGATGGACGCAGCACGCGCGCCGGGACGGGCTAGTCCTCGTTCGCCTTGAAGCGTCCCATCCCCTTCAGCACGAATGGGGCCAGCAGCGCAACCAGCGCGAGGCCAAGCAGCGTGGCCGAGATCGGGCTCTGCAGCAGCGTCATGGGATCGCCGAGGCTGATCGCGAGCGCCCGGCGCAACTGGCTCTCGGCGATCGGTCCGAGGATCAGGCCGACGACGACGGGCGCGATCGGAAAATCGAACCGGCGCATCAGGAAACCGAGCACGCCGAAGCCGGCCAGCATCGACAATTCGACCACCGACGGCTTTGCGGCGATGGTGCCCATGGTCGCGAACACGAGGATGCCGGCATAGAGCCATGGCTGCGGGATCGCGAGCAGCCGCACCCACAGGCCGACCAGCGGCAGGTTGAGCACCAGCAGCATGCAGTTAGCGATGAACAGGCTCGCGATCAGGCCCCACACGAGGTCGGGCCGCTCGGCGAACAGCAGCGGTCCCGGGTTGAGACCATATTGCTGGAAACCCGCCAGCATCATCGCGGCGGTCGCCGAGGTCGGCAAACCCAGCGTCAGCAGCGGCACCAGCGTGCCGGCGGCCGACGCATTGTTGGCAGCTTCCGGTCCCGCGACGCCTTCGATCGCGCCCTTGCCGAATTCTTCCGGATATTTTGTCAGCCGTTTCTCGCAGGAATAGGACAGGAAGGTCGGGATCTCCGCGCCGCCCGCGGGCAGCGCGCCGATCGGGAAACCGAACATGGTGCCGCGCAGCCATGGCTTCCACGACCGCTTCCAGTCTTCCTTCGTCATCCACAGCGAGCCGCGCACCGGCTCGAGCTTCTCCTCGGTGTGGTGGCGGCGCGATGCGACGTAGAGCGCCTCGCCCACCGCAAACAACCCGACCGCGAGCGTCGTCACCTCGACGCCGTCAAGCAGCTCGGGGACGCCGAACGCAAGCCGCGCCTGGCCGGTCAGCTTGTCGATGCCGACGAGGCCGAGCGTCAGGCCGATGAACAGGCTGGTCAGGCCGCGTACGGGAGAATCGCCGAAGGTCGCCGACACCGTGACGAAGGCGACGCACATCAGCGCAAAATAATCCTCAGGGCCAAAGCGCACGGCGAAATCGACCAGCCAAGGCGCAAGGAAAGCCAGGCCAATCGTTGCGATGGTGCCGGCAACGAAGGAGCCGATCGCGGAGGTCGCAAGCGCCGGCCCGCCGCGGCCAGCCTTGGCCATCTTGTTGCCTTCGAGCGCCGTCGCCATCGAGGCGCTCTCGCCAGGCGTATTGATCAGGATCGCGGTGGTCGAGCCGCCATACATGCCGCCATAATAGATGCCGGCGAACATGATCAGCGAGCCGCCGGGGTCGAGCTTGTAGGTGACAGGCAGCAGCAGCGCGACGGTCAGCGCCGGGCCGATGCCGGGCAGCACGCCGACGGCCGTGCCCAGGAACACGCCGATCAGCGCGTACAGCAGGTTCATCGGCTGGACGGCGACCGCCATGCCATGCGCCAGCGCGGCAAAAGTGTCCATCACAGCAGTCGCTCCAGCGGACCGGTCGGAAGGCTCAGCGTCAACAGCCGGTCGAACGCGAGATAGATCAGGGTGGACATCACGAGGGCGATGATGCTGTCGACGAGGATGGCGCGGCGCCCGAACGCCGCCGACGTCGTGACGAACAGCGCCGACGTCGCCAGGATGAAGCCCCCACCAAAGCCGATGATGGCGATCAGCAGCGCAAGGCCGACGAGGATCAAGACCACAGGCACGGGATCGGCGCTCTCGCGCGCCGGCAGATTGCCGCGCAGCGCGTCGATGAAATTGCCGATCGCGAGCAGCGCGAGGCCGGTGGCGATCACGACCGGCATCGCCTCCGGTCCCATCCCGTACATCGTGGTGGATTGCAGGCCGCGCGCGTCCCACACCAGCACCGCAGCAAGACCTGCGAGCAATGCAGCGATGGCGATGCCGGCGCGATCGACGCGCCGCGGCGGCCGGGCGGGATCGCCTGAAGTCATGACTTGACCAGGCCGACCGACCTCAGCACGTCGGTGACACGCACCGTTTCCTTCTTCAGGAAGTCGGCAAAGGCGTCGCCGCCGAGATAGGCGTCCTCCCAGCCCTTCTGCTTGAGGATCTCCTTCCAGGCGTCCGACTTCACCATCTTCTCGACCGCATCGCTCAAGGTCTTGCGCTGCTCCGGCGTGATGCCGGGAGGCGCGACCACCGAACGCCAGTTGGCGATCACGAGGTCAATGCCCTGCTCTTTGAAGGTCGGAATATCGCTGCCCGCGATGCGCTTCTCCGAGGTCACGCCGATCGCGCGCAGCTTGCCGGACTTGATCTGCCCGTCATATTCGCTCATCCCCGAAATGCCCGCGGTGACCTTGCCGCCGAGGATCGCGGCGAGCGACTCGCCGCCGCCGGAGAACGGGATGTAGTTGATCTTCTTGGCATCGGCACCGACGGCGCCGGCGAACAGCGCCGCCATCACATGGTCGACACCGCCGGCCGAACCGCCGGCGAAGGTCACCTTGGCGATATCGGCCTTCACCGCGGCGGCCAGATCCTGCGCGGTCTTGATCGGCGAATTCGCGGGCACCACGATCACCTGGATTTCCTCGGTGAGCCGCGCGATCGGCGTCACCTGCTCTAGCGTCACAGGCGATTTGTTCATGGCGAGCGCGCCCACCATGACGAAGCCGTTGACCATCAGCTGGTTGCCGTCGCCCTTGGCACCGTTGACGAACTGCGCGATGCCGACGCTGCCGCCTGCGCCGGGAACGTTGATCACCTGCACACTGCGCGCGACGCTGGAGGCGACCAGCGCCTGCTGCATCGAGCGCGCGGTCTGGTCCCAGCCCCCGCCCGGTGCCGCCGGCGCCATCAGCTTGAGCTCGAGCTGCTGCGAGACTGCGGGCGTGCCAGCCGCAAGGGTCAGCGCGACGGCTGCGCCGACAAGGCGCGCGGGAAATCGAAACATGAAGGCATTCTCCAGGCTCGTGCGGACGTTGTTGATGTTTTGCCGCATCGTGTCGTTTGGTCGCATATCAGCCAAAACGGCCGATGCTGTCCAGCGACAGGCCCGGTTCCTTGCTAGCCCGACTTCGGCATCACGCCGCCGAGCGCGACCGTCAACTCACCGGCGACTTCGCGCACGATTTGGCCGATTTCCGGCAATCTGTCGTCGGTCAAACGGCTGGTCATGCCGGAGACGGAGATCGCAGCGAGCGGCTCGGCACAGTCGTTATAGACGACTGCGGCAATACAACGCAGGCCCATGCAGGCCTCTTCATCGTCCAGCGCAAAACCCTGCTTGCGGATTTTTTCGAGCTCCTTGAACAGGTCGCCCGGACGCACGATCGACTTCTCGGTCAGGCGAGGCATGCCGTGATGGCGGATGACGGCGCCGACGTCGTCGTCCGAATAGGTCGCGAGCACCGCCTTGCCGACGCCTGACGTCACCATGGCGACACGGCCGCCGACCTGGGTCAGCGAGCGCATGATCTCGCGGCTCTCCATGCGGGTGAGCACGATGATGAATTCGTCGTCGACCACAGCGAGATTGGCGGTCTCGCGGGTGAGGTCGCGCAGCTTGCGAAGGTACGGAATCGCCTGCGTCGAGAAATTGCGCCGCCGCGCAAAGCTCGCGCCGACCGTGAAGCTGCGCACGCCGACATGCCATTTGGATTCGGCGCGGTCGAACTGCACGAAGCGGCGGCTTTCCAGCGTGGCCAGCAGGCGGTGCACGGTCGAGGCCGACAAGCCGGTGCGCACGGCGAGATCGCTGAGGCGATAGCCTTCGTCGTCCTCGGACAATGTCTCGAGGATCGACAGCGCACGATCGACGGACTGCACGCCGCCGTCACGCGCCTCGTGCTCGGCCTCCGATGGCGACCGAGGCTCGAGTGATTTGCGCCGGATCACGTTCTTGCTCATCGCGACCTGCATTCGTTCTTATTCCCCTCTCCCCGCTTGCGGGGAGAGGGTCAGGGTGAGGGGGAGCCTCCGCAAGGACGCTGACAGTTGGACTCGCGGAAGCTCCCCCTCACCCGAATTCGATCTACGATCGAATTCGGCCTCTCCCCGCACGCGGGGAGAGGCGAACACAGTCTCAGAGCAGCCCTGCCCCGCGCGCCCATTTGTACTTGGCACCTAACACCTCGACCGGCAGCTCGGTCGAATAGGCGTAGGCCGGGATGCCGTTCTGGTAGAGATATTCGGCGGCTTCCTCGACCTCGACGTCTCCGGCAAGCGAGGCGACGATCGGCTTCACGAAGCCCTTGGCCTCCATCTCCTTCTTCACCTCGACCATGTTGCGGGCGAACACCATCGGCGGCGTGACGATGGTGTGCCAGTAGCCGAGGATCAGCGAGTGGATGCGCTCGTCCGACAGGCCGAGCTTCACCGTGTTGACGTAGGTAATCGGGGGCTCGCCACCGGTGATATCCACAGGATTTCCGGCAGCACCGAACGGCGGGATGAACTTGCGGAAGGCCGCATCCAGGTCCGGCGGCATCGACATCAGCGACAGGCCGTTGTCGACGCAGGAGTCCGACAGCAGCACGCCCGAGCCGCCGGCACCGGTGATGATCAGCACGTTCTCGCCCTTCGGCGTCGGCAGCACCGGCACGCCGCGGGCGAATTCGAGCAGCTGCCGCAAGCTGCGGGCGCGGATCACGCCCGACTGTGCCAGCACGTCCTCGTAGATCTTGTCGTTGCCGGCGAGCGCGCCGGTGTGCGACGACGCCGCCTTGGCGCCGGCCGAGGTGCGGCCGGCCTTGAGCACGATCACCGGCTTTTTCTTGGAGACGCGCTTTGCCGCCTCCGCAAAAGCGCGGCCGTCCTTGAGGTCTTCGCAGTGCTGCGCGATCAGGTTCGTGTTCGGATCCTGCTCGAAGAAGGCGAGCAGATCGTCCTCGTCGATGTCGGACTTGTTGCCGAGGCCGACGATCGCGGAGACGCCCATCTTCGCCGAGCGCGAGAAGCCGATGATGGCCATGCCGATGCCGCCCGACTGCGACGACAGCGCCGCGTGGCCCTTGACGTCATAGGCCGTGCAGAAGGTCGCGCAGAGATTGGCCGGCGTATAGTAGAAGCCGTAGATGTTCGGCCCCATCAGGCGGATGTCGTACTTCCTGCCGACCTCGACGATCTCGGCCTGCAGCTCCGGCGCACCGGCTTCCGCGAAGCCCGACGGAATCAGCACCGCACCCGGGATTTTCTTCTCACCGCATTCGGTCAGCGCCGCAGCCACGAACTTCGCGGGGATCGCGAACACCGCGGTGTCGATCACACCCGGCACGTCCTTGACGCTCTTGTAGGCCTTGTAGCCGAGGATCTCGGCGGCCTTCGGATGGATCGGATAGATGTCGCCCTTGTAGCCGCCGTTGATGAGGTTCTTCATCACGGAGTTACCGATCTTGCCGTCCTCGGCGGAGGCGCCGACCACGGCGACCGCCTTCGGCTGCATGATACGGCTCATCGCCGCAACGATCTCTTCGGTCGGGCGCGGCTTCGGCTTGGGTACATAGGCAAAGTCGACGACGATGCGCACGTCGGCGGCAATCGCATCCTTCGCCGTCGCAAACACAGGGTTGAGGTCGAGCTCGATGATTTCAGGGAAATCGGTGACGAGCTGCGAGACCTTGACGATGACATCGGCCAGCGCCGTGCGGTTCACCGCCTCGCCGCCGCGCACGCCCTTGAGAATCTCGTGTGCCTGGATGCCGTCGAGCATCGAGAGCGCGTCTTCCTCGGTCGCGGGCGCGAGACGGAAGGTGATGTCCTTGAGCACCTCGACCAGCACGCCGCCGAGGCCGAAGGCAACCAGCTTGCCGAACGAGCCGTCGGTGATCGAGCCGACGATGACTTCGGTGCCGCCGGCCAGCATCTGCTGCACCTGGACGCCCTCGATCTTGGCATCCGACTTATATTTCTTGGCGTTAGCGAGAATGGTCTCGTAAGCCTTCTCGGCATCCTCTGCCGTCTTGAGGCCGACGATGACGCCGCCGACTTCGGTCTTGTGGAGAATGTCCGGCGAGACGATCTTCATCACGACCGGGAAGCCCATCGAGGCGGCCATCCTGCCGGCTTCGCCCGCCGACTTCGCCACGCCCTCCTTCGGCACCGGAATGCCGTAGGCGTCGCAGACCAGCTTGCCTTCCGGCGCCGTCAGGCTGGTGCGATTGTCCGCCTTGACCTGGTCAAGCACTTTGCGGACGGCATCTTTGGAATTGGACATGTGGCTTCTCCCTTGACCTGGTTCGTTCTTTGCAAAGCGCGCGTGTTGCGGCTGCCCGTCATGCTTGCCATTCGCCGCGCTCTGTTCCATGCGACGGAACGGAGTGGCATAAAGCCAACGTTACTCCGCCGCTTTGGATCAAAAATGGCTGGCGATGGCATTTGGTATGCCAGAAGCCAACTTGTCAAGCTGCAGCGCACCTTAGAAGGCCGCAAAAAATAGGCAGCTTGACATTCTGGCATTTGGTATGCCAAAAACTTTCCCGTTAATATTCCTGTAAAAGACGACTCCCACTGGAGGAGATTCGTCGTGTCACTGCGGAAACCAACCAAGGCGTTGCCGAACATGGCCGAGGCAGATATCGCAATCGTTCGTATTGCCCCGGAGAGCAGCTTCAAGAACAAGGCGTATGACGCCTTGAAGGAAGCCATCCTCAAGATGGACATCTATTCGACGCCCGAGCCGGTGATGCTCGACGAGCGCGCGCTGTCCGAACGTCTGGGTGTGAGCCGCACGCCGATCCGCGAAGCGATCGCGATGCTCGAGCAGGACGGTTTCGTGAAGACGGTGCCGCGCCGCGGCATCATGGTGGTGCGCCGGACCAAGAGCGAGATCGTCGACATGATCCGCGCCTGGGCGGCGCTGGAGAGCATGGCGGCCCGCCTCATCACCACCACCGCACGCAAGAAAGACATCACGGCGCTGCGCGACTACTTCAAGGACTTCAGCAAGGACCGCTTGCCCGAAGATCACGTCGAGGAATATTCGCGCGCCAACATCGCTTTCCACCAGGCGCTGATCTCGCTGTCGGAATCCCCGGTGCTGGTCGATCTCACCAACGACCTGCTGCTGCACGTGCGTGGCTATCGCCAGCTGACCATCGGACGGAAGGATCGTACCGCCACGTCCCTGCCCGAACATCTCGGCATGATCGAAGCATTGGAAGCGCGTGACACCGAACTCGCCGAGAAGCGCGCGCGCGACCACACCCTCGGCCTTGCAGCTTACGTCGAAGCGCACGGTCAGGAACTCTTTTAACGAGCAACGTTCACCAGAAGGGCGAAGCACTCGCCCCGTTATCTTGAGACCAGGGAGACAAGGCCCATGCTGAACACCGCGACCAAGTCCGAAGCACCGGGCACCGAGCAGGAATTGACGGATGGCTTCCATCTCGTCATCGACGCGCTCAAGCTGAACGGCATCAACACCATCTACAATGTGCCGGGCATCCCGATCACGGATTTGGGCCGCATGGCACAGGCCGCCGGCATTCGCGTGATCTCCTTCCGCCACGAGCAGAACGCCGGTTACGCCGCGGGCATCGCCGGCTATCTCACCAAGAAGCCCGGCGTCTGCCTCACGGTCTCCGCGCCCGGCTTTCTCAACGGTCTCACCGCGCTCGCGCATGCCACCACCAACTGCTACCCGATGATCCTGGTCTCGGGCTCCTCGGAGCGCGAGATCGTCGACCTCCAGCAGGGCGACTATGAGGAAATGGACCAGCTCGCGATTGCGAAGCCGCTGTGCAAGGCGGCCTATCGCGTGCTGCACGCCCAGGACATCGGCATCGGTTTCGCCCGCGCCATCCGCGCCGCGGTCTCGGGCCGTCCGGGCGGCGTCTATCTCGACCTCCCCGCAAAGCTGTTCGGCCAGGTGATGAACGCCGAGGCCGGCCAGAAGTCGCTGGTCAAGGTGATCGACGCTGCCCCCGCGCAAATCCCCTCGCCCGCTTCGATCAAGCGCGCGCTTGATGTTCTGAAGAGCGCAAAGCGTCCGCTCATCATCCTCGGCAAGGGCGCGGCCTACGCGCAGGCCGATGAGGAGATCAAGAGCTTCGTCGAGAAGAGCGGCGTTCCGTTCCTGCCGATGAGCATGGCCAAGGGCCTCCTGCCCGATACGCATCCGCAATGCGCCGGTGCAGCCCGCTCGACGGTGCTGAAAGAATCCGACGTCGTGCTGCTGATCGGCGCGCGGCTGAATTGGCTGCTCTCGCATGGCAAGGGCAAGAGCTGGGGCGAAGCGCCCAAGAAGTTCATCCAGGTCGATATCGAGCCGCGTGAGATGGACTCCAACGTGGAGATCGTCGCCCCCGTCGTCGGCGACATCGGCTCGGTCGTCTCCGCCTTCAATCAGGCGATCGCTACGGGCTGGACCGCGCCGCCGGCCGAATGGACCAAGGCCATCGTGTCCAAGCGCGACGAGAACGTCGCCAAGATGGCGCCGAAGCTGATGAACAACAAATCGCCGATGGACTATCACGGCGCGCTCGGCGTGCTGAAGACCATCATCAAGGATCATCCCGAGGCGATCCTCGTCAACGAAGGCGCCAACACGCTCGACCTCGCCCGCGGCGTCATCGACATGTACCGCCCTCGCAAGCGTCTCGACGTCGGCACCTGGGGCGTGATGGGCATCGGCATGGGCCAGGCGATCGCGGCTGCGCTCGAGACCGGCCATCCTGTGCTCGCGGTGGAAGGCGACAGCGCGTTCGGCTTCTCCGGCATGGAGGTCGAGACCATCTGCCGCTACAACCTTCCGATCTGCATCGTCATCTTCAACAATGACGGCATCTATCGCGGCACCGACGTCAACAGCGTCAACGCCGATCCCGCGACGACCGTGTTCGTCAAGGGCGCGCGCTACGACAAGATGATGGAAGCCTTCGGCGGTGTCGGTGTGAATGCCACCTCGCCGGATGAACTGAAGCGCGCCGTCAACGAGGCCATGGCCTCGGGCAGGCCGACGCTCATCAACGCGGTGATCGATCCGGCCGCAGGCTCGGAGAGCGGCCGCATCGGCAACCTCAATCCGCAGAGCGTTCTGCAGAAGAAGAAGTAAGTCCACCCCTCAACCCTTTATTCCCTGCCGGGTGCAGGGGCAGACAGAGTATACGGAGCAACACGATGACCAAAGCGCTCGAGGGCGTTCGCATTCTCGACTTCACCCACGTCCAGTCAGGACCGACCTGCACGCAGCTGCTCGCATGGTTCGGCGCCGACGTGATCAAGGTGGAACGCCCGGGCGTGGGTGACATCACCCGCGGCCAGCTGCAGGACATCCCGAACGTGGACAGCCTGTATTTCACCATGCTGAACCACAACAAGCGTTCGATCACGCTCGACACCAAGAACCCCAAGGGCAAGGAAGTCCTGACCGAGCTGATCAAGAAGTGCGACGTGCTGGTCGAGAATTTCGGCCCCGGCGTGCTCGACCGCATGGGCTTCCCCTGGGAGAAGATCCAGTCGATCAACCCGAAGATGATCGTCGCCTCGATCAAGGGCTTTGGCCCTGGACCGTACGAAGACTGCAAGGTCTATGAGAACGTCGCGCAGTGCACCGGCGGCGCTGCCTCGACCACCGGCTTCCGCGACGGCCTGCCGCTCGTCACCGGCGCGCAGATCGGCGATTCCGGCACCGGCCTGCATCTCGCGCTGGGCATCGTCACCGCGCTCTATCAGCGCACGCATTCGGGCAAGGGCCAGCGCGTCACCGCCGCGATGCAGGACGGCGTCCTGAACCTCGCCCGCGTCAAGCTGCGCGACCAGCAGCGCCTCGAACGCGGTCCGCTCAAGGAGTACAGCCAGTTCGGCGAAGGCATTCCGTTCGGCGATGCCGTGCCGCGCGCCGGCAACGATTCCGGCGGCGGTCAACCCGGCCGCATCCTGAAGTGCAAGGGGTTCGAGACCGATCCCAACGCTTACATCTACTTCATCACCCAGGCTCCGGTTTGGGAGAAGATCTGCGACGTGATCGGCGAGCCGACCTGGAAGACCGACCCGAACTACGCCAAGCCGGCGGCCCGCCTGCCGCGCCTGAACGAGATCTTCGCCCGCATCGAACAGTGGACGATGACCAAGACCAAGTTCGAGGCGATGGAAATCCTCAACAAGGACGACATCCCCTGCGGCCCGATCCTGTCGATGAAGGAGATCGCCGAGGACCAGTCGCTGCGCGCGACCGGCACCGTGGTCGAGGTCGATCATCCGACCCGCGGCAAGTACATCTCGGTCGGCAACCCGATCAAGCTGTCGGATTCTCCGAGCGACGTCGAGCGCTCGCCGCTGCTCGGCGAGCACACCGACGAAATCCTGCGCTCGGTGCTCGGCTTCAGCGATCACCAGGTCGCCGAGATCCACAAGTCCGGCGCGCTCGACCCGCCGCAGAAGCAGGCCGCGGAGTAAGCGGATCCGTCAGAGACACGAAAGGCCGCCGCTCTCGGCGGCCTTTTTGTTGGCGCGGGAGAGCGCGCATCACGCAATCCGCCGGACGGCCCTGCGGAGTAAACCGACGCCGAATAAAGGAACGGTGCTCCGGGAACAAAAGCTGTTGCAGGCCGTTATTGTTTTGCCGGTGCGCTGTCAGAAATGCGGACTGTTTGCACAGCGAGCGACCAAGTCTCGCAAAAAACCTGCCCAACCCAGAAGAAACTGTCCGCCTTGTCTTCTTGATGATGACAAACCGGTCTATGGCGAGAGGCGATGCCCCGCAAGTGTCGAGGCCCCGCTCGTTGATCAAGTCGAGGACGAAATGTCGAGAGATCAATCCCCCGATCGCGCAAAACGTGAAGCCAACAAAGCGTTCAAACCTGTCGAAACGCAGAAGCCGATCAATGACTATGCCAGGGATCAACGCTCCTTCAACGAAAACCGCGAGCGCCTGAAGGCGGAGCGATTGGCCCGCGAGGCCAAGCCGCAAAGCGGCTCCGAATAGACGCGCTCCGAAGGCGTTGCCTCAAGATCGAGGCCTAGAGCATCGCGAGCACGACGATCCCGTCTTCGAGCTCGCCCGAAGCGAGCTGTATCCGCGCGATACGCTCGAACTCCGTCCGGTACTTCTGAAGGTAACTGAAGGCCTGCTTCTGCGTCTGAAACGTGGTGGCAAGCCGGCACATCTGTCGCCCCGCGCCAAGCGCGAGAAAAAAGGTGATTGTGCCGCCGCTATCCGGCTTTATCCTAGGCACGACCCGCAATCTTTGGCATGTGACCGGCCTCTCCAGATTTCGTCAGCGCGCTTGAAGCCGACTACGGCGACAGCTTCTTCTTGCGCTTCTTCGGCACAGGCGCCGGCAACAACGCGCGAAGGGTTGCCTCGGCCGCTTCCTTGGCCTCGCGCAACTCGCGCAGCCGCGCCATGTTTTTGCGGAGATCGACAGACTGCCGTTCGGCATCCGCCATCGCCCGCGCGCCCTCTTCCGCCGCCAGGCGCTGGCGGTTGGAACGCGCGATGCCTGCGGGCGAAGGTTCTGCCGATTTTCTGGCGCTCATCTTCCACCCTGTTCAGCAACGGACAAAACCCGCTCAATCCTTACGATCGAGCGGGTCGCATGGCCGTTTCAGTACATCCGTGAAACGGCACCAGGGAGCTTAAGCCAGCGAGAGATTCTCAGCGCTGACCTTGCCCCGCATCTTGTCGGTCTTGGCCTCGAAGTTGACCTTCTGGCCCTCGGCGAGACCCGTAAGACCGGCCCGCTCGACCGCGCTGACGTGAACGAACACATCGTTGCCGCCATCGTCGGGCTGAATGAATCCAAAGCCCTTCTGGCCGTTAAACCACTTCACTGTACCTGTCGGCATTCTTCTTCTCCAAAGCGCGCATGCGCATAACCCGCGTGACGCTCACGCAGAATCGATTCAATTCGTCGATGTCTATGGAAAAGGAGCCCGCGGGCGCATTCAACAAGGCACAGCGGCTGAACGAACCCACGCAGGGTATACCCCATCATGGTCACTTACAAGGCTGGGGGCGTATTTAATTGCGCTCCGGCTGCAGCGGAACGTCTGCATTTGAGGCCTCAGGCGTCGCTTGTGACCTGAGACGTCGGAGGCATCTGGCGCGATCCAATCAACCGTGCGCACGAATGACGGCCACCACAGGTTCCAGATCGACAACGTATCCCAGTGGACATACGCGCCGCGGATTCACGGGCAGGTTATCTCATCGCCGCCCGGCTCGTGGCATCTATCGGTGATGAGAACGCCTTGCGCTCCCGCCTTCTCGAACAAGGAGCCGGCAAGCGCACCGTGAACCAGAATGACATTGGAGGTCGCCCCACGACGTCCCGCTCGTCCCTCGGCTAACTGCGGATCAGTGGGATCTGAAGATTGCTCGGACGGTTCTGTTCGGTGTCGAAGCCCACAAGGCGAATAAGTCGCCGATCCTGAAGCTGCTTCTCGCCAAGGCCGGCGAGCTCACCGGCGCGGCTGGCTGAGAGGGCGAGGTGCCGGCGCTCAGTGCTCAGCGAGCTGCTCGCGAAAATACGTCACCACGGCCGCGTTGAACTCGCGGTGAAAGGCCACCCGGTCGAACCCCGCCGGCACGTCGGTGCAGATGCGCGGGATCGCTGCCGCAAGTTCGGCCGAGCACGGGGCGAGGAAGGCAAAGTGGCCGGCCGGCACGACATGAACCTCCGGCTTGCCCGGCAAGCCCTCCGCGACGCGCTCCGTGCCTGAACCGTCGCCGACGCCGGGGCCGCCGAACTGCGACCGCCAGAACTGGAACGGCACCTTGACGACGGCCAGATTCTCCCGTGTCAGGACACCCGGCGCGGGATCAACGATCACAGCGGTGCGGATGCGCGCATCCTGTATCGGCTCAGGCGGCGTCTCGCCATTGTGAAGCTCTGCGCAGGCGCCAGTCGTCTCCTTGCAGAAGCTGGCGATCCTCGCGAAATCCGGCCTGGTCCCCATCAGCACGAAGCCGGTAGCGCCTCCCAGCGAGAAACCGAAGAAGCCGACCTTAGCAGGATCGATCACCGCCCTGTCCTTCCAGGTATTCAGCACGAAATCGAGCAAACGAACGACGTCTGCCGGGCGCGATCCCCAAACCGACAAGGTGTCGCGCCGCGAGGAATCGCTGAACGTGTCGCCGGGATGATTGATGGAAGCGACGACGAAGCCGGCATCGGCCAGCGCTTCCGCAGTGTCGTGTTGCTGACCGAAAAATCCGCCCCTTCCGTGCGAGAAGATGACGAGCGGGAGCTTTGCCCCCGCGACGGGACAATCCTTCGCGCCCTTCAGGTCGAAATCGGCGCCGACCGAAAGACTGCCGAGCACCACATGCGTCGGCTCCTCCGCGCAGGGATACCAGATCGCGCCTGACAGCGCTGGATCGGAGTCGAGAAGCTGGATGCCTGCGGCCCTTGCGGGCGAGCCAAGACAAAGAAGCGTGACGGCGAAAGCCCAAAGCGTGCAGCGCAACGGAAGTCCCCCTGATCGGTCCCAAGAGTTGATCGGAGAACGACAACAGAATTATGGCTTCAATTGAGCGGACCTTCCCGCACAACTTGGTCTTGCCGCACACCGTTGATCTTGAAACACTATCGCCGTGCTCTCCCGGGCTCGCCGCCCGCCCGTCAGCCAAACAGCGAGGTCCACATGTCCCTGCTCGGCAAGGCCGCCGTCGCGATGTGGTGGAATATCCACCCGGAGCAGCGTGAGGAATTCGGCGACTGGCATTCGCACGAGCATTTTCCCGAACGCATGAGCATTCCCGGCTTCCGGCGGGGCTCGCGCTGGACCAGCACCGAGAACGCCGAGGGCTTCTTCGTGCTCTACGAGCTGGAGCAGTACGACATCCTCACCTCGAAGGGATATCTCGACCGCCTCAACGCACCGACGCCATGGTCAAAGAAGATGATGCCGCATCATCTCGGCATGGTGCGCAGCCAGTGCCGGGTGACGGCGAGTTTTGGCGGCGGTGTCGCCACCTCGCTTGCCACCATCAGGCTGTCGCCGGAGGCCGGACGGGAGGCGCAGTTGCAGGCACGCCTCTCGGAGACGCTCAGCTCATTGGCGCAAAAGCCGGGACTGACCAGCGCCCCCCTCCTCCTGACCGACACGCCCCGGAGAAGCGCGCCCACGACCGAACAGCAGATCCGCGGCAAGGACGGCGCCGCCGACTGGATCGTGTTGCTGTCCGGGTACGATTCCGATGCGGTCGCGCACGTGGTAGCGGAGCAGCTCTCGCCGTCAGCGCTTCGCGCCGCAGGAGCGGGCGATGACCCGATGACCGGTCGCTACCGTCTGTCGTTCACGATGACGCCGCAGGATGTAACGGCGAATTAGAACTCCGGCAGACTCACTCAAAAAATCCGGGATGCCCTGTCGGATCGACGCCGTCTTGCTCGTCCTCGGATCATGAATGGGGCAGCAGACGTTCATGTCGGGCCCATCACTGCAAGAGGAAGAGCAACCATGCCAAGCACCGTCCGCCTTCACCGCGTTCTCTCAACCAGCCCGGAGAAACTCTATCGCGCTTTCCTGGAAGCAGATGCGCTGGCGAAATGGCTACCGCCGAACGGCTTCACCTGCACCGTGCATCACCTCGAGCCGAAGGTCGGCGGCACGTTCAAGATGTCGTTCCGGAACTTCACGACGGGCAACGGCCACTCGTTCGGCGGCGAATATCTCGAGCTCGTTCCCGGAGAACATCTCCGCTACACCGACAAGTTCGACGATCCCAACCTGCCCGGCGTAATCGAGGTGACCGTGACGCTGAAGAAGGTTTTGGTCGGCACCGAGATCGACATCACGCAGGCGGGCATCCCAGACGCCATCCCGCCGGAGGCGTGTTATCTCGGCTGGCAGGAATCGCTGCGAAACCTGGCAAGGCTGGTCGAGCCCGAAATCAATCAATAGCAGAGCGGAACGAGCTGCGTTCGGCGGGCGGCTAGCCGCCCGCCTTCGGCGCGATCCCGCCGCTGGCGGTCCAGCGGTCGGGGTCGGGACTGTGCCCGATCAGCGCGAGGCCGTAGGCGATCGACTCGAACTGGTCGCCCGACATCAGCCGCTCGTTGCCGAACCGGTCGGCGAACAACTTTCGCACCGCGGGCACGAACGAGGTGCCGCCGGTCAAGAACACCTTCTCCACCTCACGCGCGGTGATGCCGGCCTCGCCCAGCACCTTGTCGACGGTAGCACCCAGCCGGGCGATATCGTCGGCAATCCAGGATTCGAAGTTTTTCCGTGTGATGGCCGCGCCGATATCGACGCCGCCGCCCTTGAAGCGGAAATCCACCTCGTCATGGCCCGACAGCGCGACCTTGGCGTCGGACACCGCGCGGTAGAGCGAAAAGCCGAGGTCGAGATCGACGATGGTGATGAAATCCTCGAGCAGCTTCGGCTTCAGCGCGGTGCGCGCCAGATCCCGCAGCTCGCGCAGATCGCCGTTGCTCTTCATCATCGCGAGCTGATGCCAGCGCGCGAGGTTGGTGTAATGGCCGGTGGGGACCGGCAGCACCTTGTCGAACGAGCGGAAGCTCGAGCCCTTGCCGAGCCGCGGCGAGACCACGTGATCGACGATGCGGTAATCGAACGTGTCGCCGGCGATGCCGATGCCGGCGTGTCCAAGCGGCTCGGCGCGCAAGGCTCCTCCCACGCGCGAAAAGCGCATCACCGAGAAGTCGCTGGTGCCGCCACCGAAATCCGCAACCAGCACGGTGGCGTCGCGCTCCAGCCTTCGCGCGAAGGAAAACGCCGCGCCCACGGGCTCGTAGACATAGCGCGCGTGTCCGGCACCGAGCCGCTCGAATGCGGCCCGGTAGCGCTGCATCGCCAGCGCCTCGTCGGGATTGCCGCCGGCGAAGCGCACCGGGCGGCCGACTGTGATGGTTGACGTCTCCAAGCCGAACTTGTCGCCGCCATGGCGCGCCAGCGTCCGCAGGAACGCAGCCAGGATGTCCTCGAACTTGAAGCGCTGCCGGAAAACTTGCGTGGTGTTGAAGCTGCTGCTCGCCGCAAAAGTCTTGAACGACTGCAGGAAGCGGTAGACGTGGCGCCCTTCGAGGAACGTCTCGATCGCCCACGGGCCGCCTTCGGCCTGGGCGCCGGCGCCCGGCCGATCCTCCCAGAAGCATAGCGCCGAGACGTAGGTGCTGTGGCGCTGGCCGCCGTGATCGAAGCGGATGGCCTCGACCCGGCGGTCGTCCGCCGCGATCGCGACGACCGTGTTGCTGGTCCCAAAATCGATGCCGATCGAGACGGCGGATGAGGCGCTCGACATGAACCACTCTGACAGATGATTGGAAGGGGCAGACCACTAGCGGCTTTGGGTTGCCCTGCCAAGGCTGGTTTGTTGCAGTGCCGTCGGAATTCACGTTCCGCTGGGCTCCAGATCGAACACGGCTCCCTCTGTTCGACGTCCTCCGGCGGCGTTTGCCGGGCAGTTCGGCGCGGATATCCCGTTCCAGCAGCCTCTTTCAGAATTTTAAGTCCGATACGGCCCCTTTAACGGATCATTATGCTGCAATGCGGCAGAGCGCATGCTGCCATGCAATGGCATGCATGGACATTGGCATCTGGTATACATAGATTGCTCTTCGAAATGAGACAGCACTACTGACCGTCTCAAGAAAGGGAATTCCGATGTCCAAGACCGCTTCAGTCGCTCTCGCCCCGTCCTCCTCGCTGTTCGCCCGTTTCATGGCCGCGGTCGACCGCTTCCTGATGGCGAGCGCCGAGATCTCCAATCACAACGGCGACCTGCCCCGCTTCGGCCTGTAAGCTGCGCCTCCCGCGCTGCAAGCGCGACGCGCCGGTTTCAGAACCGTCCATATACTACTTTTGATGAATGGCCCCGGACGACGGGGCCATTTCTATTTGCGCTGTCCGATTCACAAGCCCGGGCCGGAAAGGTCTGCGGCATTTGCGCACGGTGAGCGGACCAGCGCTTGAACCTTGGCATAATGAATACAAGAATGCCTCTCCAGCGCTCGCAGAAAAATGAGAGGCGCCACGGGAGGCTTTATGACGGACATGGTGCAGGCAACGGCCCCAACCGCCGCGCGCGTTAGCGACACGTATCGCTGGGCGCAATTGGCGGTCGGCGTAGCGGCGATGGTGATGATCGCCAATTATCAATACGGCTGGACGTTCTTCGTCCCCGACATCCAGAAGAAGTTCGGCTGGGATCGCGCCTCGATCCAATGGGCCTTCACTCTCTTCGTCTTGTTCGAGACCTGGCTGGTGCCGGTCGAAGGTTGGTTCGTCGACAAATACGGTCCGCGCATCGTCGTGCTGATCGGCGGCGTGCTCTGCGCCGCCGGCTGGGCGATCAACGCGCAGGCGACCACGCTCAACGGCTACTATCTCGGCATGATCATCGCAGGCATCGGCGCCGGCGGCGTCTACGGCACCTGCGTCGGCAACGCGTTGAAATGGTTTCCGGACAAGCGCGGTCTCGCTGCAGGCATCACGGCGGCCGGCTTCGGTGCAGGCTCCGCGCTCACCGTCGCGCCGATCCAGGCCATGATCAAGGACAGTGGCTTCCAGACCACCTTCCTCTATTTCGGCCTCGGACAAGGCATCATCATCTGCATCCTCGCCTTCTTCCTGCTGGCGCCGAAAGCAGGCCAGGTGCCGGCCGTGGTGGCGAACGCGAATCTGGTGCAGACGCGCCGCAACTACCAGCCGACCGAGGTGCTGCGTCAGCCGATCTTCTGGCTGATGTACTTCATGTTCGTGATCGTCGGCGCCGGCGGCCTGATGGTGACGGCCAATTTGAAGCCGATCGCAGTCGACTGGAAGGTCGACAGCGTTCCGGTGACGCTGATGGCGGTGACGATGACCGCGGTGACGTTCGCGGCGACCATCGACCGCGTGCTCAACGGCCTGACGCGTCCGTTCTTCGGCTGGATCTCCGACATGATCGGCCGCGAGAACACGATGTTCATCGCCTTCGGCATGGAAGGGTTCGGCATCTGGATGCTCTACCTCTGGGGCCACGACCCGATCTGGTTCGTGCTGCTCTCGGGCTTCGTGTTCTTCGCCTGGGGTGAGATCTACTCGCTGTTCCCCTCGACCTGCACCGACACGTTCGGCGCCAAGTTCGCGACCACCAATGCCGGCCTGCTCTACACTGCGAAGGGCACCGCCGCACTGCTGGTTCCGATCGCCAACTACATGCAGCAATCGTCGGGCACCTGGGACAGCGTGTTCATCATCGCCGCTGGCGCCAACATCCTCGCCTCGGCGCTGGCGATCGCGGTGCTGAAACCCTGGCGCAAGATCGTGGTCGCGAAATCGACCGCCGCCTGACGCGCTTCACCACAACGACCCAAACAACGACGCCCGGCCTCACGGCCGGGCGTTTTCGTTTTTCAGAAATCGCCCTGCTGCCGCCGCCCCAGAGGGAACCGCGCACTTTTCTTGCGCTGCATCACAAGATTGGGCTTGCGTTCTGGAATATGGTATACCAATCTCCCCGCCGCGCTTGCGACGATAAGCCACAATATTTGCGACACTGGGTCATCTTGCAATCCCAGGCTGCAATCAATCAGGCGCTTTGGGAGGTTCTTGATGATTTCCAGCACGGACGGCGCCGTCACGGCCGCGCCTCTTCGCACAGGTTTCCGCTGGCTCCAGCTCGGCATGGGCATCGTCTGCATGGCGATGATCGCCAATCTGCAATACGGCTGGACGCTGTTCGTCGATCCGATCGATGCGGCCCACCATTGGGGACGGGCCGCGATCCAGCTCGCTTTCACCATCTTCGTCGTCACCGAAACCTGGCTGGTGCCGGTCGAGGCCTGGTTCGTCGACAAATACGGCCCGCGCGTCGTCATCATGTTCGGCGGCGTGATGATCGCGCTGTCCTGGGTGCTCAACTCCTATGCCGATAGCCTCACCCTGCTCTATGCGGCCGCGGTCGTCGGCGGCATGGGCGCGGGCGCGGTGTACGGCACCTGCGTCGGCAACGCGCTGAAATGGTTTCCCGACCGCCGCGGCCTTGCCGCCGGCGCGACCGCTGCCGGCTTCGGCGCCGGCGCCGCGCTCACCGTGGTCCCGATCGCGACCATGATCGCTGCGAGCGGTTATCAGCACGCATTCTTCACCTTCGGCATCGGCCAGGGCCTGATCGTGTTCGTGCTCGCCTTCTTCATCCAGCCGCCGCGGCTCTCGATTCCGCCGAAGAAGAAGCAGCTCAATCTGCCGCAGACCAAGATCGACTTCACCCCGCCGCAAGTGCTGCGCACCCCTATTTTCTGGGTGATGTATCTCGTTTTCGTCATGGTCGCCTCCGGCGGCCTGATGACCGCGGCCCAGATCGGCCCGATCGCGCACGACTTCAAGATCGCCGACACGCCGGTGACGCTCGCCGGCTTCCAGATGGCGGCGCTGACCTTCGCGATCTCGCTCGACCGCATCTTCGACGGCTTCGGCCGTCCCTTCTTCGGCTGGGTCTCCGACACGATCGGCCGCGAGCACACCATGTTCATCGCGTTCGGCACCGCGGCGGCGATGCTGCTGACGCTGTCGGCCTATGGTCACGTTCCCGTTGTCTTCGTGCTCGCGACCGCGGTTTACTTCGGCGTGTTCGGCGAGATCTACTCGCTGTTCCCCGCCACCTGCGGCGACACGTTCGGTTCGAAATACGCGACCACCAACAACGGCATGCTCTACACCGCGAAGGGCACCGCATCCCTGCTCGTCCCGCTCGCGAGCGTGATCTCGGCAACCTATGGCTGGAAGGCCGTGTTCGTGGTCGCGGTGGCGTTGAACGCGACAGCCGCGCTGATGGCACTGTTCGTGATCAAGCCGCTGCGCCGCTCCTTCATCCTCGGCAAGGAAGCCGAAAGCGCCAACACCGCGACGGGCGCTGCCAAGACCGAGACGGCATAAGCCGCCACATACATTGCACGATCGAGACAGGGGCGCAGCGATGCGCCCCTTTTCTTTTTGGCGCGACGACAAACGTCAGCATCGCTGCCTCAAGATTTTTCGGATCACCCAAATCCAGCGCTTGACGATTGGCATTATGTATACCACACTTCGCTGGTCATTTCACCCAGGGAGGTTGCAATGCTGGTCGGAGACATTCTGCGCAAGAAGACACCGCGCGTTGTCACGGTGCGAATGAACGAAACGATGGGTATCGCCGCCAAGCTGATGCGCGCCAACAACATCAGCGCGCTCGTGGTCAAGGACGTGGTCCGTTCCGAAGGCAACACCGCCGTCGGAATGTTCACCGAGCGCGACGTGGTGCGCGCCGTCGCCGAGCACGGCGCGAACGCCATCAACGTCAAGGTCTCGCAGCTCGTGTCGGTGCAGCAGCTGGTGTCCTGCACCTCCTCAGACACGATCGAGCACGTCCGGCATCTGATGAATCGCAATCACATCCGGCACCTGCCCGTCATCGACGATTACAGCCTCGTCTCCGTCATCAGCATGCGCGACATCGCCGCTGCCGTTGACGAAGCGATCAACGGCGCGCCGCAAGCAGCAGCTTAAAGCAACCGTCGCACTTCCAGGAACGACTGCGCTCCCTCTCCCGCTTGCGGGAGAGGGTTGGGGAGAGGGTGTCTCCGCCGGGGAGGCTTCCCAAGAGGATAGAGCCCTCACCCGCCGCGCTCTTCGAGCGCATCGACCTCTCCCGCAAGCGGGAGAGGTGCAGAGAGCGCTTGGCACGAGCCATCGCAACACGTCCAATTTTGGTCCCGCGAGGATTTCATGAAGATCTGTATCTACGGCGCCGGCGCGATCGGCGGATATCTCGGGGTTCAGCTCGCGCGCGCTGGTGCCGATATCAGCCTGGTCGCACGCGGTGCGCATCTGGCCGCGATGCGCGAGCGCGGCCTGACGCTGCTCGCGGGCGACGAGAAGCACATTGTGCATCCGCGCTGCACCGACGATCCCGCCGAGCTCGGCGTGCAGGACTACATCATCATCACGCTGAAGGCGCATTCGATTACCGGCGTGATCGAGAAGATGCAGCCCCTGCTCGGACCGCACACCCGCATCGTCACCGCCGTCAACGGCATCCCCTATTGGTACTTCTACAGGCACGGCGGCGATTACGAGAATTCGACGCTGGAGAGCATCGACCCCGGCGGACGGCAATGGCGCGAAATCGGCGCCGAGCGCGCCATCGGCTGCATCGTCTATCCCGCCACCGAGATCGAGGCGCCCGGCGTGATCCGCCACGTCTACGGCAACAATTTCCCGCTCGGCGAGCCCTCCGGCGAGACCACCTCCGACGTGCAGCGCCTCGCCGACCTGTTCGTCGCAGCCGGCCTGAAGGCGCCCGTGCTCGACCGCATCCGCGACGAGATCTGGCTGAAGCTATGGGGCAATGTCTGCTTCAACCCGATCAGCGCGCTCACCCATGCAACGCTCGACGTGATCTGCACTGATCCCGCCACACGCGCGCTGTCGCGCGCGATCATGGTGGAGACGCAAGGCATTGCCGAGACCTTTGGCGTCAAATTCCGCGTCGATGTCGAGCGCCGCATCGAGGGGGCCCGCAAGGTCGGCGCGCACAAGACCTCGATGCTCCAGGACCTCGAGCGCGGCCGCCCCATGGAGATCGACCCGCTCGTCACCGTGGTGCAGGAGATGGGCCGCCTCACCGGCGTTGCCACGCCCGCGCTCGATTCGGTTCTGGCGATGGTGACCCAGCGCGCCCGCATCGCTGGCCTCTATGACGGCGTCTCGGCGCCATCAGATCCTCGCGCACTGGCGGTGGCATGATGGCTGGCGAAATCAAACAGTGGCTCCGCTTCCGCCATGCCGGCGCGACCGGCTTCGGCACACTGACCTCATCGGGCATCAGCGTGCATGAAGGCGAAATGTTCGGCCGCCATGCAGCCACCGGCAAGACGCTGACACTGTCGGAGGTCGAGCTGCTCGCCCCCTGCGCACCGACCAAGATCGTCGCGCTCTGGAACAATTTTCACGCGCTCGCCGCAAAACTGAACCAGCCCGAGCCGCCGGAGCCGCTCTATCTGCTGAAGGCCACCACCAGCATCACGACGCCGGGCGCCGTGATCCGCCGCCCCTCTTACTACGACGGCAAGACCACCTATGAGGGTGAGCTCGGCATCGTCATCGGCAAGACCTGCGCCCGCGTCTCGCCGGCCGAAGCGGACAGCTTCATCTTCGGCTACACCTGCGTCAACGACATCACCGCCAACGACATCCTGACCAGCGACCCCACCTTCCCGCAATGGGCCCGCGCCAAGGGCATCGACGATTACGGCCCGTTCGGCCCCGTCATCGCGGCCGGGCTCGATCCGGCCAAGCTCGTCGTCCGCACCATCCTCAACGGCGCCGAGCGGCAGAACTATCCGATCTCGGACATGATCTTCTCGGCGCAGGAGTTGGTCAGCAAAATCTCCCACGACATGACCCTGCTCCCCGGCGACCTCATTGCCGTCGGCACCTCCGTCGGCGTCGGCGTGATGAAAGAGCCGGTGAACACGGTGACTGTCGCGATCGACGGCATCGGCGAATTGACCAACGAATTTCGGCTGTAGCCGCAACCGCGGTGCCCTGGCCCGGATGAGCGAAGCGACCTTCGGGACACCATATCCGCAGGGCACCCGCATATCGCTGCGCTCTCGCGGGTACGAATTCCCGGCCTCCGTCCCACATCTGTGCTCCGCCTAAATCTGGAAGACCCGGCAACGTCGCAAAGCGAACGCCTTGCAGAGATCTGACGGTCGAAATGTGACCAAACCCACAGATGGGTTCGCGGCATGCTCGTAGGGTCCTCTCACCGTTCGGCGCCTACCGCGCTGGACTTCAGATGGGGAAGTACGATGACGCTCAAGGGGATCATGACGGGCATTCTGGCTGGCGTTTCACTGGCCGGCGCCATCCTGGCCACGACCGGTTCGGCCGAAGCCCGCATTTTCAGCCGGGTTGCGACTCCTCAGCAGGCTGCGCGCAGCACATTCATCTGTCCCCGTTGCAGTGACGGCCAGCACCGCCCCGCCACTGGCCCCTCCAATCCCCATTACGGCTGGGGCAAAGCCTGGTGACAAAGCACGAATAGGCCGGCCACGTGCGGTGCTTCCTCATCGCCGTGGCCGGTTCGTCCCGGCCGGCCGCAGATTGCGCGCCCGAAAAATGGAGCCGCCCGCGCGCACCCCTTGATCTCGGTTCCGCTCTCCAATAGCAACTATGGCGGGATTGTGTGCCGGCGTGAGGAAGTCACGATGTGGCTGTTTTTCCTGGTTGCCTGGTTTGTTTTGCTCGCCTCCATCGCGATTCTCGCCCAGCAGGCGTTTGGTTATGACGTCAGCCACCTGCCCGCCTGGTTCGCGGGCCTGCCGATGCCGCAGCGCATCACGATCGGCGCGATTGTGGCGCTCGGGCTCGCGCTGATCGGCGCAACCGTCTGGCGGCTGTCACGCCAAGACCGGCGCCTGAGCACGCTGCGCGACCGCCTCAGGAAGACCCGGGAGGACGTCGTCGTCGCCCACGCCCTGCAAAACCATCTCGACGCCACCGTCCAGCACCTGATCGAGAGCGATCCAAGGGAGGCCGTCTCCGCCCTCCACGACAAGCTCGGCGAGACCGAGCAGCGCGCCCTGCTCCAGCAGGGCCGCAACGAATCCACCGACATGCACGACCAGCTCGCCGAGATCCGCCGCCGCCAGCAGGCGCTGCGCGAGATGGTCGGCAAGGTCGCCGATCAGCGCCGCGCGGTCGAACCCGTCTTCACCGAGATCCGCGACCGCCAGAACCAGCTCGAACGCTCCCTGCACGACCTCGAGACCGACGACCGCAAGAACAGTCTCGCCGATCGGCTCAAGAATATCGCGGGCGACGTTTCGACGTTGCTGTCGCGGGTGAACACGGTCCAGACCACATTTGCGACCCTCAACCAGTACAAGGAAGATCTGGCGAAATCCCATGCCGAGCTGGTGCCGCTGCGCGCGACGGATGCCGGCATCAATGCCCTGATCGGCGAGCTCGGCCTCAGCCATGACCGCCTCGCCAAGAACATCGAGGAGCTCGAGACCGGCGGCGAAGCGCCGCTCGGCAGCCGCGTCGAGACGCTGTCGAAAAACAAGATCGAGATCGAGCAGCGCCTCGCCCGCATCGACGACAGTTTCAACATCCTCAAGGCTGTCAGCCTCGACTTCGAGGAGCTCGGCCAGCGCCAGACCCAGCTCGAACGTTCGATTGCGGAGGTCGAGACCGACCCCGACGGCAAGACCCTCGTAGACCGCCAGAATGCGCTGAACGATTTCGTGCTTCAGTCGCGCCAGCGCCTCGGCGCGTTGCAGGAGACGCTGACGACGCTGAACGCCTTCAAGACGGAGCTGTCGAAGTCGCAGGCCGATCTCGTCCCGCTCAAGGCCCCGGTGTTCGGCATCGAGGCCATGATCGCGGAGGTCAGCACCACCCGCGACCTCCTCGCCAAAACCGTCGGCGAGATCGAGGCGAACGGCGGGATGACGCTGGCCTCGCGCGTCGAGACGCTGACCAAGAGCAAGCGCGAGGTCGAAGACCGCCTCACCCGCATCTTCGACAATTTCAACGCGCTGGATGCACTCCGCAAGGACATCGGCGGCATCTTCTCGACGATCCGCAACAGCCTCAACCGGATCGGGTGAAGGCTCTTCCTGCGGACTGGTTCGAACCGCGATCCGCATCTGCGCGACCAATCCGCACATGCGCGTCATCCTCGGCCTCCTCTCCGCCCTGCTCGGCGCACTCGCCGGCTGGTCCGCGCTTGCCGCGCTGGTCGTCGCGCTGGCGGGGCCGGACCGCGATGGCGGCATCGCCATGGGGGCCTTCTTCGACATCGGCCCGATCGGCGGCGTGGTCGGCCTGATCGCCGGCATCTGGCTGTTCGTGCGCTTCGGTCTGGTCCGGACGACAACGCCGCAGCCACCCGCGGAAACCTCCGGCGCCACGCCTGCCCGCACCACGCGACTCTCCGCGCCCTTTGCCGTCACCGTCCTGCTCATCGCGGCAATCCTTGGCTATTGGGGATGGTACGAATTCATCCGCTCGCCCAATCTCAGCCACGGCTTCATGACGCTCCAGATCGAGTTTCGCCTCCCCGCCGGCATGACCCTGCCGGACAAGGAGGAAGACGTTCACATCGAGATCGAGGAGGCGACAGGGTATGCCAACGCGATGCTGCCGGCGAACTGGCGCGCGCATGACGGCGACCGCAAAGCGATCATTGCGTCGGCCTCGCTGATGTACAAGACACGCCACCGCGCCGTCAGCCTGACATTGCCGAATATGCCAACACAGAGCTGGCCGATCGATCTTCCCTCCGATCCGGACCCGACGCCCGGCTTTTCGCCCTGGCGCGTTGCAAGCGGGCTATCGCCGGCGAAGATCGAGATGCATTTCCGGTTGCTCGCCGATCGTTGAAGCGCGCGCGGCGCGCCGAAACATTTCGACACACAATCACATCTCCGCGCGCCCGATCAATGCCGCCAACATGTCGCGACCGCGCCGCAACTTGGACGCATTCGGCCGCCCATTTGTCTGGCGTGTCTGGGGGCACGGCACTGCCGTGTTTGGACCAAACCTTCTAGGGGTATGACTGTGAAGAAGATTGTATTTGTTCTGGGTGCTACGCTTGCTCTGGTGACGGCCGCGAACGCTGCGGATCTGCCGCGCCGCCAGCCCGTGCCGGTCTATTCGGAGCAGGCCCCCATCGGCAAGATGCCGATTGGCAAGAGCCCGATTGGAAAGGCCCCGTTCGGCAAGGCGCCCGGCCCGGTCGCCGCGCGCTACTGATCAGCAGCAATCGCTGCATCAGTGTGAACGGCCGACAAGTCGAGGGGCACAGTGTGACGAACAAACCTGATCGATCGGGATCCTGCATCCTTGCGGGATTTGCGCTTGCGACGATGATCGCATGCACGATGCCCTCGGCCTCGGCCCATGAGGCGAACAAGCGCGTTGCCGATGCAAATGCGCTTGCCACGACCGACTCCACGTCACGATCGGCGCCGCAATCGCGGCGCCCGGTCGCGCGTACGGAGAAAGGTCCCTATTACGTCGACTTCCGCGCCCGCACGGCGGCGAGCTGGGGCCATGCCTTCGTCTGGTACGGCAAGACCAGCGAACGCGCCGTCGAAGTGGCGGGCCTCACGCCTGCCGGCGACACCTGGGCCTACGTGCTCGGTCACCTCACCTGGGTGCCATCCGAGACCGGCGCGAGCTACGGCGATCTCGATCCGGACTATCTGACCGCGAGCTATCGCGTCTACCTGAACGAAGCCGACGCCAAGCGCGTGTTCGCCTATATCAAGAAATTGCAGGCGAGCTCGCCGGTCTGGAACGCCGAGACCACCAACTGCACCGGCTTCATCGGCGACATCGCCGAGTACATGGGCCTGCAGGTCCCCTACCGCTGGCAGCGCCCGGAAAACTTCGTCAACCGCCTCAAGGAAATGAACGGCGGCCGGCAGATGGTAAGGCTGTCGGCGGAGTAGCCGAGGCCCCGCAGGTCGCGACGCCTTGTAGCCCGGATTACGCGCAGCGCAATCCGGGACCGGCGCCGCTCTGTTGCACGACCGCCCCGGATTACGCTTCGCTCCATCCGGGCTTCTGTAACGGGCCTCAGTTAGTCAATCCCTTTTTGCGTCATCCTCTCGCCAGGAACCTGCTT